>JBBQOY010000012.1:0-15364 GCA_038331365.1 Erysipelotrichales bacterium
TTGGTAATAGAATATCCTGGCTGTTAACTGATTTTGAAAGAAAGAAGGAGACAAGAATGGGAAAAGCAATAGAAGCCCTAAAAGTAGAGCATGAACTGATTCTCAGTACTTTTGTCATTGTCGATGACATCATGAAATCTCAGAAACATTCAGACGAGATTAAAATAAAATATGCGAATGAATTTCTTTACTTTATCAACGTATTTTGTAATAAATGTCATCTAGGTAAAGAAGAGACGATGCTTTTCCCAATGTTGATTGACAAGGGTGTCCATCATCAAGATGGTCTAATTGGAATCATGGATCAAGATCACATTAATGCCAAAGAGATTGCAAAAAAGATTAAATTGACCATTGAATCAAAGAATATGGATTCATTATGTAAAAACATAAAGGCATATTCAGCATTCATTGGAGCTCACTTGGCGAAAGAAGACAATGTCTTATACCCAATGGCAGATAAACTCTTGAATGAAAAAACGCAAAACGAGCTCTTTGATAATTTCTTGATCTATGAGGAGGACGTTGTAGGTCATGGAATACATGCCCAACTTCATAAGATGATTGACCAGTGGATCATAGAATTTGAAATGAAGGCATAACAAAATGCCAAGGCCTTTGTAATTTTATGCTTTTATTTTACACTTACCGTTTTTGATTTCCCACAGTGTCCAAGTGATACCCAACCCAATCAAGACCAATGAAATGAATTTATATGGTAACCCTGCCAAAGGCAAGGCAAGCACCGAAAATGCAATCCCTAGGCCAGCAAAGAATGCAATGACACAAGGTGTACATCCATAAGTTAAGATTCCAAATAAAACGGATAGATAACTTAGATTAGATCCTATACTTTCCTTGCCTTTGAGACTTGCCATCACTGTACTCAGATTTAACATCAATGCGGATCCTAAAGCCATGATGACATTAAGTAAAATGTTGAGCATGACCAATCCAATCCCAAAGTCTTTCAACATTTGTGTATAAGGCATATTGAGACCATCAATCATCCCATAGAGGACCAAAAAACCGATGGTTAAGGCCAATCCTTGAAGGATCAGTTTCTTTGACTTTAATAAACGAAACGATTCACTTAACATAAAATCTCCTTCTCTTAGGTTAAAAGTATACCATAGGGTGAATTCTAAAGTACGGATGATAACCGAGTTCAATTTTATCTCAGTATCTTCGATACATCGATAAAATCTTAACCATAAATGTACATCATGAATGAATATGATGTTTAAAATAGAGTCGAATCATTAGTGTCTATTTTAGGGTAGATGTGTATGGACTATAAATTCTAAAGCAGCAATCAACAATTGCTGCGACGCCAGAAAGGACCCCTATGAATACCAAACCAAAAGTCGCCTTTGTTTGTGTACACAATTCTTGCCGTTCTCAAATCGCTGAAGCCCTTTCCAAATTCTATGTTGATGATGTCTTTGAGGCTTATTCTGCAGGAACAGAAACCAAGGCTCAATTAAATCAAGATGCCGTGAGACTGATGAAGAATCTTTATGGGATTGATATGGAAGAAACACAGTGCTCAAAACTCATCACAGAACTCCCCAACATTGATGTCTTAATTACCATGGGTTGTAATGTTGAATGTCCAAGTTTACCTTGTAGCTATCGCGAAGACTGGGGCTTAGATGATCCGACTGGTCAATCGGATGAAGTCTTTGGAGAAATCATCAATCAAATTGATACGAAAGTAAACGAATTGGCTCAACGCATCTTATTGGATGAATTTGTGATACACAATTCAGATATTGAATAAATCTTCTTAAAAGAATTGTTTTCTTTTTAGAAGGCATATATATAAATAAGATGAATTTTTCGTTCGACAGGTTAGATTCGTTCATTTTTATATCTTCTGAAATCCTTAAAGCGATCACGCTAGAAAACCACCGTAAAACGTTATAAATCGGTTTATAAAGTTTTAAATGTATATGATGATGTGCAAGATTAAGAAAAGCGTATAATAAAAATAAGCTGTCAATGACTTAGGAGGTACCTGCTTGACTGACTATATTTATCTCGCGATTTATGCTTTGATTGGCGTTGTTGTTGTTTATCTTTTTATCTTTAAGATTTTTGGATTAAGAGTGATTAATTCGAATGAAGTTGCGGTGGTTGAAAAATGGTGGAGCTTAAAAGGATCCTTAAAAGATGCCATCATCGCACTGAATGGAGAAGCTGGATATTCACCGGATTTGTTACGTGGGGGGATTCATTTTAAATCCGTTTTCATGTATAAAATTCATCGTTATCCTTTGATTACTGTCCCTCAAGGTCAAATCGCTTATATCTTTGCCAGAGATGGTTTACCTTTGTCTCCGACGCAAACCTTAGGCTCAATCATTCCGAAAGCCAACAACTTCCAAAACGTACGTGGCTTCTTATCCAATGGTGGACAGAGAGGACCTCAACGTGGCATATTACGTGAAGGGACTTACGCCATCAACTTAGCTGAATTCATCATCATTACACCCAATGAGATTAAGATGATCGATTCAACACGTCGTCAAGAACGAGCTGAACTTCAAAGCATGCAGAATACATTAAGAGATCGTGGTGCTTTTGGGCCAGTCGTCATTATGGCGGAAAAAGATCAAACTTTAGACTTGATGGGCATCGTAACCGTTCATGATGGGTTACCGCTACAATCAGGTGAAATCATTGCCCCAAGTGTTGGAGAAGGTCATTCTTCCTATCAAGATCCTGAGAAGTTCCTTGAACTTGGTGGAAGACGTGGTAAACAGATCCAAGTCTTAACCGATGGGACCTACTATATCAATCGTTTATTTGCGACCGTTGAATTCAAACCTAAAACCGTTGTTCCAATTGGGTTCGTCGGGGTTGTTGTTTCTTTCTTTGGAAAAGAAGGCCAAGACATCACTGGGGCAGATTATCGTCACGGTGAATTGGTCGGAGAAGGCTGTAAAGGGGTCCTTGAGAAACCTTTAATGCCGGGTAAGTATGCATTTAACACAGATGCTGGGAAAGTTGTTTTAGTCCCAACCACCAACATCATCTTAAAGTGGAATAAAGCTGAAACAGGTGATCATAAGTATGATGAAAACCTAACTGAAGTTGACATCATCACAAAAGACGCCTTTGAGCCAGCCTTGCCTTTGTCGGTTGTAATGCACATCGATTATCGTCAAGCCCCTTGGGTCATTCAACGTTTCGGCGACATCAATATGTTGGTTAATCAATCCTTGGATCCATTGGTTTCGGCTTATTTCAAAGATGTGGCGCAAACCAAGACCCTCATTGAACTCATTCAAGAACGTTCTGAAATTAGAGAACGCGCTGTTGAAGAAATGCGCGCTAAATTTGCGAAGTACAATTTACAACTCGAAGAAGTTTTAATTGGGACACCACGTTCTTTGGTCAATGATCCAATGATTGAAAACATCTTGACTCAATTGCGTGAACGTCAAATTGCTGAAGAAAAGAAGATTACTTACGGTAAGCAACAACAAGCTGCTGAAAGTGAAAAATCACTCAGAGATGCGCAAGCGACAGCTGAACAGCAAGGCTTACTGACAAAGTCTAAGATTCAAATTGAAGTAGAAAGAAATAGTGGGGCTGCCATGGCCTCTAAAGCTGAACAAGAAGCCAATCAGATCGTTGCTTTAGCGAAAGCGAATGCGACGAAAGTTCGGGTTGAAGGTGAAGCTGAAGCCTCCAAAGAATCCAACGTTGGGTTGGCGAAAGCCCAAGCCATCGACGCTCAAGTTAAAGCTTATGGTGGTGCGGAATACCGTGTCATCCAAGAAATCGCAGACAAATTGGCCGATGCCATTAAGAATGCGACAGTCAGTGTCGTCCCCAGTACAGTTGTTAATATGGGATCTCGTGACAATGAAGGCAACAGCGAAAACATCGTTGAAGCTTTATTAAAACTGTTGACGATGAAACAATTGGGTGTTGAATTACCCAAAGTTGAAACAAAAGCATCAACCATTAAAAAGACACCAGTAAAAACACCTGTTGTCAAAGCTGTTGAAGTCGTTAAAGAAGAGCTGAAATAATCGAGAACGTGTTGCTGAGGCAACACGTTCTTAGTTTCTAGTAAAGACTTTCGTTCTTAATCATAATGAATCCATTGCCTATACAGTGTTTGAAGAAGACGCTTGTCGATCTTTAAGTGTTGTTTTCATCTCAATGGGATTGTGGCGTGATTACGAGAATTCTACGGCGTATTTTCCCATTCTAACAAGAAGACAAAAGGAAAAGCATGGGTGTATAATGAACTATATTGAAAGGCAGACCTTATGAACGTAAAACCCTCAGCGTATTTAACTGGAATACGCAATGATTTGAAAACGATCATTGCTGAATTGAGTACTCATTTTGATTATGTGTCAGTCTTAGCGACTGATTCCAAAGGCAAAGCCTTTGGGGTTCGGACGCGTAGTATGGATATCCGTGATTTTATGGGAGAGCGAGGTATGGTATTTAGAGCCGTCTGCCAAGGCAGAGTCGCTGAAGTATCCCTCAATGATCTAAAGCTAAATGTACCGATGGATGCGAGTCAAAAAATCATCGATCTTTTAAGAATCCAATTTGAAGGTCAAGAAAGATTTGAATCTGTTTTGGTCGATCTTACGAATGAAGAGAGTACTACTTTAGATGTGTTTAAGCCAACTCAGATTCCTTTCTCCGATAAATCAAGCGAAGAAAAACTTAAGATTTTATCTGACATTGTTAAAGAAGTTGGATCTAAAGATGAACGTATCGTTAACACGGTGGTCCAATACATGGAAGTCACCGTTTCGAAATTATTTATTTCGTCACAGAAGGATATGATGCAAGCTTATCCTTGGTCACAAGCGTATATTGTGGCTTTGGGTAAAGGCGAAACAGGCATCAAGATGGCTTATAATGCAGTGAGTGGGATGAAAGGCTTAGAACTTATAGAGGATTTAAAAGGCATCATTGGCGACAGTGTCAAGAAACTCGATGATACTTTAAAAGCGACCCCAATACTTCCAGGTGACTATGAGATTATTTGTACCCCCGACATCACAGGTTTGATTGCCCATGAAGCTTTTGGGCATGGTGTTGAAATGGATATGTTTGTTAAAAACAGAGCTCAAGCACCACTGTTTATCAATAAGGCTGTTGCTTCTGATAAAGTTGGCATGCATGATGGGGCTCTTGGTTTTGAACAAGTATCTTCGTATGCCTTTGATGATGAGGGGACTTTAGCCCACGATACGATAGTCATTGAAAACGGGATCTTAAAACAAGGAATTTGTGATGCCTTAAGTGCCTCACGACTTCATACAGTCCCTACTGGTAACGGGAAACGTGAATCTTTTGAACGTAAAGCTTATACCAGAATGACTTCGACCTACTTTACCGCAGGAACAGATCGACTTGAAGATATGATTGCCTCAGTTAAGAAAGGTTATCTTTTAGATGGGATGGAAAGCGGAATGGAAGATCCTAAGAATTGGGGTATCCAATGTGTACTCTCAAGGGGCTATGAAATCATGGATGGGAAACGCACAGGAAAAGTGGTTGGACCCATTATTCTAACGGGTTATGTCATCGATCTTTTGAAATCCATTACGATGGTTTCAGAAACCATCGAACTTTCTGGTTCAGGTTTCTGTGGAAAAGGTCATAAAGAATGGGTTAAAACAGCCAATGGCGGGGCATATATTAAAGCCACAGCGAGGTTAGGTTAATGAAATACATTGAAAAAATACTCCAAAGCTATCCTGAAATTAACGATTATGTCATTTTTTCTAAACACACAAAGAGTGCTGAATGGTTTTTTATTCTAGACAAGCTCGATCAAACTCGCATTAAAGAGGTTACCTATACTTCGGTAAAGCTTTTTGTCGATCATAGGGAAGACAAAATCAGAGGCAATGCAGAGATAACGATTTATCCAACACATACCCAAGAAGAGATTAAGTCATTAATCAACGAGGCTGTTTTGAGTGCCAAGTTGATCAAGAATGAAATCTATACCTTGCCTGTGGAGAAAGGATTGGAGTATCATCAACACGTTAAAGAAAACGTTATTGAGGCGGGTTTAGAAATTGTGGATTTTATCTTTGAGACTGCCAAGCAAGCCAAAGGTGATTTGAATAGTTTTGAAGTTTTTGTCAACCACAACACCAATGAGATGCTCAATAAAAATGGACTTCATCTAAATTATTCCACTCAAGATTGTTATATTGAGGTCATTGTAAATGCGAAAACACAAACCCAAGAAATCGAACTCTACAAAGAGTATCGTTTTGGTTCATTGAATAAACAAAGCCTATCCAATCAATTCAATGTGTTGTTTACAGAAGCCAAAGACAGAGCACAAGCGAAACCAACACCCAAGCTTGAAATAACCGATTTGATCTTATCCAATGATAATGTGGAAAGCTTATTGGGCGTGTATGAAAGCTCAACCAACGCAACAGCTTTATACAATCACATGTCCAATTTTGCGGTAGGTCAAAATCTCCAGGAAAACGCTATAGGCGATACGATTAATATGACGATGTTGAACTGTTTAGAAGGATCAATTTACAATGCCCCGATTGATGGGGATGGCGTTATTTTGAAATCTTCGAAAGTTATTGAAAACGGGGTCTTCTTAAAAACTTGGGGGGATGCAAGACATGCCTACTATATGGATATTGAACCCACTGGTCAACTGAAAAACGTCAGTTTCAAAGGTGGCAAGCAGAGCATCGAAGCACTTGAGACAAAAGATGGTTTAGAAGTTTTGGATTTCTCAAGTTTCATCGTTGACGATTCTACCGGTGATTTCAGTGGTGAGATTCGCTTGGGGTACACCATAAAAAATGGGGTTAAAACAGCCGTCAGTGGGGGTTCAATCTCAGGTAATCTACTCGCACTTCACTCGCACCTTTATCTTTCCAAAGAGACTCAACGTTCCAATCGTTTCGAAGGTCCCATCAAACTTCGCTTATGCAAAGTAAGTGTCGCAGGCATTGAATAGCCGTTAAACGTCCCAAGTGGACGTTTTTTTAGCGGCTTCATAAATTATGAAATAAAAGCCAAATAAGTCGAGTCAATAGGAAATCGAAAACCACGTTAACCTTTCTAAAAATGATTTAAAGATGAACAATAATGTGGACAACTGGGTGTCAAAATCAGTGTTCGTAGGTGAAGTGTGAAATCCTTTCCTCATGAAATAAAGTTTGTGATACAATGTGAATGCTAAAAAGTCGTTTAAAGGTTACCTCATCATCCAACTTATTGATTTGGATCATCACAAAGAGGACTAATTATCATGGATCAATTCTATAAGCGTATTATTGACAATACACCTCATGGTTATGCTTTTCATCGAGTGATTGTGGACAGTCAAAACAATCCAATCGACTATGAATTTTTAGAAATGAATCGCGCTTTTGAAAAAAGTACGGGTTTATCTGCCAAAGAGACCATAGGGAAAACATATCGACAAATCTTTCCAGAAAAGACTGAAACATTTGATTGGATTGGTTTTTACGGAAAAATTGCATTGGGTGGACCGAGTCAATATTTCGAACAATACTCAGATCATTTAAAGCAGTATTATAAAGGGTATTCATTTTCTCCAGAACCCCTAACCTTTGTGACGCTGTTTATAGACATTACACAACAAATTGATCAAATCAACGGAACCAAAGCTGTATTAAAAGCACTTAATGATGTCGTTTTCGAATTGGATGAAGATTTGAGTGTCCGCAATGTATTCACGAATGATGAACGTCATCTTTTTTATTCAGTTGATAAAATTATTGGGGATACCATGTATAAGACTTATCCTCCTGAATTTCGAGACCAGTTTCTTCAAATGGTTGAAAAAGCAAAGCAGTCGAAAACGAAACAATCGATGGTTTATCCTTCAAGTTTACCCAATGATGGGCGTTGGTTTAGAGCGGATATTTTGAAAACGGATATTTTAGGGAGCCCTCGGATTATCATAAATATTATAGACATCACCAAGCAAAAGAATGATGAAGATAAATTGAAAGAAACCACACTGCGTCTTCAACAGTTGGTTGAACATACACAAACTTTGATTTGGGAAATTGATGCCTCAGGTAAATATACTTACTTTAGCGATACAGTTGAAAAAGTTTTGGGCTATACACCGGAAGAACTGGTGGGGGAACACTTCTTTTATGATCTTTATCCTTTAAAAAACAGAGCACAATTTAAAGCAGAAAGCCTCAAAGTCATCGCTGAGAAAAATATTTTCTCAAACTTCATCACTGAAGCTTGCACAAAAGATGGCAAGGTTTTGACCATAAGTACCAATGGTTTCCCGATGTTGAATTCAGATGGTTCATTAAAGGGATATCGTGGATTGAGTATGGATATTACTGAACAACGTCGTACCAATGAAGCCTTGGTGAGTAGTGAACAGAAATATCGCTTAATTACAGAGAACACGTCTGATATCATCTGGGTGTTTAATGCGAGAACTTTTAAATCCAGTTATATTAGCCCATCGGTCATGACACATAGAGGGTTTACTTCAGAGGAATCCATCAACCAAAGTATTGAAGAATTAATACATCCAGATTCTTACATACAATTTATAAGGGAACTGAATGATGGCATTCAACGTTTTATTGCTGACCCACTTAAACCCTTTTCTCAAATATTGGAAGTAAAAGAAGTCTGCAAGGATGGATCGATAATTTGGGTAGAACTGTCGATGAAACATCGTTTTAATGGTGATGGTGATGTTGAAATTGTTGGAGTAAGTCGAAACATCACCAGTCGTAAGCAGGCTGAAAGCGAAATAAAATATCTCAGTTATCACGATCAACTGACAGGGGTGTACAATCGAACTTTTTATGAAGAAGAACTCAATCGACTAAATACTGAGCGAAATCTACCTTTTACGTTGCTGATGTTTGATGTCAATGGCTTGAAATTAACCAATGATGCCTTTGGCCACATGATTGGCGATCAATTGCTGATTTCATTAGCGGATATTTTAAAGAGAATCTGTCGAACAGACGACATTATTGCGCGCATCGGTGGTGATGAATTTGCGATTTTATTGCCTAAAACGAATGAAGAACTCGCAAAGATGATCATCCATCGAATCAATGAAACCATCGCATTGACTAAACCGGATAAAATCAAATTATCTGTGGCCTTTGGTTTAAAAACGAAGTCTACCCTTGATGAAGATTTCACAGATATTTTTAAACAAGCGGAAGATATGATGTATCGGGATAAAGTCAAGAATCAATCAACTTTCAAAAACAGCATGATCGAACTGATGACCACCAGTTTATTTGAAAAATATCCTGAAGAAAGGGAACATGCCCATCAAGTGAGTGCTTTGAGTCGCAAACTTGGTGAAGCACTTAAACTTTCTAAAAAAGAAATCAATGATTTAGAAGTTGCGGGCTTATTACACGATATTGGTAAGATTGGTTTGGATGATGGCCTCATCAAGAAAAATGAATACATTTATTTCGATCAAACGCCTGAATTTAAACGTCATTCCGAGATTGGGTTTCAGATTACACGGTCGATTTTTGAGTTCTCACATATTGCAGAGGTCATTTTAGCCCATCATGAATGCTATGATGGTTCGGGTTATCCAAAAGGGTTACTTGGAAGTGAAATCCCCCTTTCGGCAAGGATCGTAAAAATGATGAATGATTATAATTCAGCCATCGATCGAGATGGGTTAAATGAAATTCAAGCATTCCAATTTATCAGTGAAACCAACGCCAAAGAATATGACCCTGAATTGATTGAAGTATTTAAGGACATACTCAATTTAAACTTTTCAGTCCATTGAGCTTTTGATCATCATCCATAAATACATTTATAATTATGGGTTCATGATAAGTTTCCTGATATAGCCTTCCAAAACTAGTGTTATCGAACAATTCATTTTCTAAGATACCTTAAGTTCTGGTGTCTTTTTTTAATTTGAAGCGTATAATGTTTCTAAACATTGCTGAAGGAGTAATTAATGACCATACATACTCAAGATAGAAGACGTTTAATTGATGCGGCCATGGGTCGAATCGACAATGATCTAATTCTTTATAATGCTTCGATTGTTAATGTTTATACCGGTGAAGTTCTTAATGGTGAGATCTGGGTCTTAGATGGTTTCATATCCCATGTCGAGATCCATGACAGTAAAAAACAACTTGGTAAATCAATACGAAGTGTGGATGCTTGTGGCGCTTATGTCATGCCGGGCTTCATAGATCCGCATGTTCATATTGAGAGTAGTATGTTGACACCACGTCAATTTGCGGCAGCGGTATTACCCCATGGGACAACGACGGTTGTTACCGATCCCCATGAGATTGCCAATGTATTTGGGCTTGAGGGCGTACATTATATGCACGACAGTGCGTTAGAGACCCCTTTAAGGCAACTCATTCATGTCCCTTCTTGTGTGCCTTCCGTTTTGGGTTTAGAAAACAATGGGGCTACTTTCGGACCTATAGAAATCGAATCACTCTTTAAATTAAAGAACGTAGTTGGTTTAGCTGAAGTTATGGATTTCATCGGTGTTATCAATAATGAAGAGCGTATTCATGAACTCTTAGACATCGCACTTAAACAAGGCCGATTTATTCAAGGCCATGCCCCAAGTTTAACGGGTCATGAACTTTCCGCGTATCGCTGTGGTGGACCCGCATCTGATCATGAAGTGACCACAGCACCCGAAGCTTTAGAATCTTTACGTCTAGGCATCTATGTGGATGCTCGTGACAGTAGTATTTCACAAGATGTTCCCTCGATTTACCAAGGCATCAAACACGTGCGTTATTTGGATCGTTTAACGCTATGCACGGATGATCGAGAAGCTCAAGATTTATTGACTGAAGGGTCCATCGATGGGGTTGTGAATAAGATTATTGCCGAAGGTTTGGATCCGATGGATGCCATACGGGCAGCGACATTAAATGCGGCGACTCAAATTAAAGAAGAAGCCTTAGGGGTGATTGCCCCGGGTTGTGTGGCAGATTTTTTCCTAAGCAATCGCATGGATAAAATCAAAGCACTAAAAGTATTTGTGGGTGGAAAACTGGTCGCAGAAGATGGCCAATTAATCCAACCATTAGAAGAAATAACCTATCCTTTAGAACAAGTCAATTCTATCAACATTCCTTCTTTAACGCTAAACGATCTACAACTTAAAGCCCCCATCTTAAATGGGGACATTGAGGTGAACGTTTTAACGTTTGTAGACACCAAAAGTTTAATCACAAGGATTGAGAAGGAGACTCTTAAAGTTAAAGATGGAATATTAAGCTTATCTGATCCTCAACTTAAGATTGTCGCCGTACTCAATCGATATGGATTACCCCACATTGCCTTGCGTGTGTTAAGAAATTTCGGGACAGTCAAAGGCTGTGTGGCCTCCACTGTGTCTCATGACAGCCACAACTTGATCATTGTTTATGATGACCCTAAAGATGCTTATATTGCAGTTAAACAGCTTCAAAAGACTCGAGGTGGGATGTGTTGTGTGCTTCACTCGGAAGTCACCGCATCCTTAGCTTTACCTGTCGCAGGTTTGATGGCAAATGTCTCTGTGGTAGAGATGGCAAAGAATGCGGAAGCCTTTAAACAAGCATTGAGAAACTTTGGTTTAACAGATCAAGCCAACCCTTTACTTAGAATTGTTACCTTGGCCTTGCCTGTCATTCCATTTGCGAAAATGTCAGATCTGGGTTGTGTTGATGTCGTACAGAAAAAGTTTATTCCATTATTCGAAACATCATCAAGGTCCTAAAAGGACCTTTCGTTTGAGACATTGATGTAAAGAGGAAAGATTAATTTATGTTAAACTACGGATGTTGAAATATCATCATTCAGGAAGGGATTCTATGCCAACATATATCATTGGTTTAATACTCATACTGTTTACGTTTGATTTAGGGGTTTCTTTTTTGAATTACGCTCAAAGGATTGAACCTTTAGCGAACAACGTGAAAGGCATTTATAACGAAGATCAATATAAACTATGGTTGACCTATACGATGAAGAAGCATCACTTAGAAACCGTTCAAAAGACTTTTAATCTTATTGTATTGGTAAGCTTATTAAGTTTTGGGTTTTTTAGTTATCTTGAAAATGTAAGTCAAAGTATGACTTCAAATGGGTTAATTCAAACCATGATTTTCCTAGGCATTTTTATGGGGCTTCAAAGTTTACTTGGCATAGGTTTTGAATGGTTCGATACCTTTAAAATTGAAGCACAATACGGTTTTAACACAACCACAACGAAGACATTTTGGTTGGATCAACTTAAAGGAATCATATTAGGAAGTGTGCTTTTGGGTGGACTGGTGATTGTGATGCAGAGTTTATTCATTGCTTTTTCTAAACAAATAGGAAGTTTTATTTTAATCTTTTGGGTGTTTATTTCTTTAATGATGGTTTTAATCTTCGTGCTCAATACAAAAGTCTTTGTCAGAATGTTTAATAAACTGAAACCGATCGAAGACGAAACGCTTAAAAATGAAATTGATGATTTAGCGAAGAAAACTGGTTTTGAAGTCAAAGCCATCTTCGTAATGGATGCTTCAAAACGATCTACGAAACTCAATGCTTTTTTCTCAGGTTTAGGTAAAATGCGAGAAGTGGTGCTTTATGATACCTTGCTTGCTAAATTGTCTCAAGATCAGATTTTAGCTGTTTTAGCCCATGAATTGGGTCATGCAAAACATAAGGATACACTAAGGATGTTGGTGATTCAAATCTTGGTTTTCGGGATCTATGCATTGGGTATTGGATTGATTTTACAAACCCCAACCTTATCCACGGCCTTTGGTCTTCAAGGTATAAATTTCGCTTTTACAATTATTCTGTTTATGATTTTGTTTGAACCAATTGGCTTGTTGCTTGGGATACCAATGAATGCCTTAAGTCGTAGTGCCGAATATAAGGCAGATGCCTTTGCGGTTAAAATGACTTCTAAAGAAGCCTTATCTGGAGCACTAAAAATATTGGTGACTGAAAATTTCAGCAATCTGTCTCCTCATCCCTTGTATGTTTTATTGCATTATTCTCATCCACCATTGACACAAAGATTAGCGGCCATAGAATTAGCCCCACGCAAGCAATAACTAAGTTTGTTTATAAAGTTTTAGCGATCTCAATCATTGAAGCTGAGGCTTCCTCTAAGAAATCTTGATAAGCACAATACGCATCATTAAAATAGGCAGGATTAAGCCGTTTACAATTGCCATTACAAATATTCTTAAATCGACAGGTCGGACAAAGTGGGCTCATTCTCTTTTTCTCGTGTATGAAATTGGATAAACGACGATTGCTTCTTAGATCAGCCAAGCAATCTATAGCGATATTTCCCAGGCAAAGTTCATCTAAAACATAGAAGTCACATGGATAACCCCCACCATCGCTTTCGATGACACTTTGATAAGAACAAAAACCCAACATCCCACATTGCATCGGGGCAATCCCTCTAAACATCGGGATCAGGTTATCAAATAAGGCAACACTCATGAGTTGACCTTTTTTATAATCTTCCAGCCACAACGCATAAAACACTTTATAGAAGGAAGCGAAGTTTTGGGGACTTAAAGCAAAGACATCTTCCTTTTGATCCAACGGGGCTAAACAAGGGATCAATTGGACATAGTCAAAACCATTTGTTTTATAAAACGTATAAAGTTTTTCAGGTGCTTTGGCAAGATCATTGGTGAGGACAGTTAAGAGATTGAAGTCAATCTCATGAGTCCTAAGTAAGCTTGCTGTCTGCATGGTTTTCTCGAAAGTGACTTGATTATGCTGCGTTAGTCTCATTAAATCATGATTGGATTTAAAACCATCTAATGAAAGGCCAACTAAGAAATTGTTGGTTTTTAAAAAGTCACACCACGCTTCATCGATCAAAGATCCATTGGTCTGTAAGGCATAAACAATGGTTTGCTTGGGTTGTTTGTATTGCTTCACATTTTCGACAAACGATTTAAAGAAATCAAGCCCAGCCAAAGTTGGTTCTCCACCTTGAAAGGCATAGGTTACATGATCGACATTTTCAGTAAGTGTTTTTTGAATCAAAGCCAGTTGCGTCTCATGACTCATCAGACCCATTGATTTAACTTTTCGATGATCACTGACATCATCATAAAAACAATATGCACAGGCATAATTACAAAGCGAGGAGGCAGGCTTAATCAAGTAACTGGTTTGTTTCATACGTGTTTCTATTTTATCATGATTTAGTTGAGTGTGCTTTTTGAATGCCAATTCAGAACGATGGAGATTATCCTTGTTTTGGTGAAATAATGCAAAATGGAACCGCATTATTAAATGAATTAAGATCTAAAAATAATGTATTTATCTACTTGACATAACATAGTAGTTGGTATAGACTAATACCGACAGGAGCACCACATGAACTCACAATTTAAAAAGGGCGTCTTAGAACTGATTGTCTTACAGATCGTTTCTAAGAAAGATATGTATGGGTATGAACTGGTGGAAGAAGTCTCCAAAGCCGTTGAGGTGAATGAGGGAACAATCTATCCCTTATTAAAGCGATTGACCAACGAACATCTGTTCGATGCCTATATCCAAGAATCAACAGAAGGACCACCACGTAAGTATTACCATATGACCGTTTTGGGTCAACAACAATTAACAGAATTATCAAAAGAGTGGAAAGAATTTTATGACAGTGTCAATCAATTCATGAAGGGAGAAAATTGATGAAAAAACAAGCGTTTCTAGATCAACTTAAAAATCGCATAAGTATCCTAGATGATGCCGAAGTCGCTGATATCTTGATGGAATATGAGAGCCATATCAACGAAAAAATGAATGCTGGTAAAACAGAAGAAGAAGCAATCCAGGACTTTGGTGATTTTAATGAATTGGTAAAAGATATTTTGAGTGCATATAAAATTAAAGATAAAGGACCCAGTGAAACGCGTTCACACGGTGAATTTGAAACCTGGATTCATAAAGCTGTGGATGAGATCACTGACTTCATGAAACCCTTAATCGATAAGATCTCTCAGTTACAACAAAATCAGATTGGTTACTTCATTGCGTATGTCATTTTAACCTTATTGATGGTGTACTTCATTCAAATCCCATTTTGGATTCTAAGAGAACTGGGTGTATGGCTGTTGCGTGCTATTCCATTTGGGGTAGGGTACACCATTGGGGCACTCTTTAGCGTTGCCTTTTGATTTGCGCAGTTGTTGGTTTCAATCATCATCTTTATTGTTGGACTTCAACGCGCCATTGAAGCAGCGACTTTAAAGAAAACTGTTAATTTTGGGATCACAAAAAATGAAACGAAAGAGAAACCGTTTCAAAATGGAAATAAAACTGAACAAAAGGTTGAACC
>JBBQOY010000013.1:0-15223 GCA_038331365.1 Erysipelotrichales bacterium
ATTTCATGAAGGTTTTCTTGGGTATGCAGATGCAACACTCTTTCTTCTAAATCCTCAACATTTTCTTCCAATTCAACAATGACATCGAAATAGGCATCCACCAAACGATCCAAAAGTATATACAAAAGATAATCTGTTTTGTTTGAACGAATGGGATCGAGGTGATTTTGGATGCGATCTCGTACGACATTGAAAACATCCCCTTCTAATTCACCGATTGTTACCAACAAACCTTCATGAAAAATCATTGAGATCTGTTCAAAAATCAAGATGTCTTTTTTGGTATACATCATTTTAGCGACGATAAACATTTCATCATCGATCAATTGTAAAGAAGGTCTTCGATTATCTTCCTGAGCGTATTCTAAAAGCAAGGGATGAAAATGATAACCATCGATGAGTGCTTTAGCCCGTTGAAAAGAGGGTTTATCATCGATGTTGATCCAGACAACCTCTGGTTTAAAACTAGGTGCTTTTTCCCAATCAAGATATTCTTTATAACTCAGATTGAGTAATTGTGATGCATTGTAGAGAATAACGCCCGCATGTTTTGATATGGTATCCATGGTTCACCTGTTTTTAAATTCTGGCAATGCGTTCACTGCTGCTGCCAAAGCCAGTATTCATCTAAAGTAATCCCAAGGGTTTTAATGGCAAGTGCAGTTTCAATCCCGACATATCGATAATGCCAAGATTCAAACTGATAGCCAGTAATATCTGTTTTATCTGAAGGGTACCTTAATATAAACCCATATTTGTAGGCATTCTTAATGAGCCAACGATAACTTGCTGATGTTTCAAAGGTATCGAACGTGTAACTGGCCTCGTTCACATCGACGGCCAAACCTGTTTGATGTTCAGAAAAACCAGGTCGTGCTGAATACGTGTCAGCCAACGCTTTGGTATCCTGTTTGACATAATTGTCATAGAGGGTTTTTTGATAGTCATAGGATCGATAAGAAGAGCGTTGGACTAAATTAATGCCATCTTTCAGAATTGCTTGACACATTAAATCATATGCAGCGCTCGCGGCTTTGGTTAGTTTTGGTTTACCACATCCTTCGGCTTGACTCAAATCTATCGGAACGCTTGTTTTGGAAAGTTGATAATACTTGTTTACCAAGATCAGTTTTTGCGATAAATCAACACTTTTTGTGTGGGTATACTGTTCATAGTCGCGATCTGTATTCACCAACTCAACGACTTTTCTGAAATCAACTTCAGAATACGATTTGGCTTTCTCAAGATAACGAGGTAAACGATCAAAAATAAAGTAATCCGTATCAAGCCAAGTCAGAATCTGATCGACATGACCCAATTGAACAAGAAACATGCGTTGATCATCACTCAAAGGCAAGAGTTCTAAGGCTTCTGACGCTTGATAGCCCAGATCGACCCATTCAGCGAAGTGAGGGTAAATCAAACGTTCAAGTGCGTAAGCTTGGTAGTCTTTGGTGGATAATTCTAAAATCTGATCGGTTGTCAACGCTTGGGTGAATTGCTGGATTTCTGCTTCTGAATAGCCTTGTTTAAGCAATCGAGCGTTAAGTGACGCTGATTGTGTTGATGAATGAGATAAAACGTAGCTGATCGAAATCCCAATAATCACGAAAAAAATAAGCAGAATCAAACCAATCCTAAGTTTTCGCTTATTTCTTTTCATAAATTTATTATATCAAACAAAACCCAGTAAAGCCTAAATTCTTAATTGACCCGGTTTATTGAGAAAAGCTGTGATTTCTTGGACATTAAGAACTTTACCATAAGAAACAACCTTTTCGTCAAATACCAAACCAGGCATTCTCATAATCCCATAAGCAGCGATATCTGCCATATCTTTTACTTTGACAACCTCAGCACTTAAACCTAGGTTTTTGAGTGCAGTTCTTGTATTCTCTTCCAGTCGAATGCAATTCGGACAACCAGTACCTAAAATTTTGATGATCATTTTTCCTCCTAGATCAACATGCCTTGTAGGGCATTGAATACAAAACCAATCACCATGATTCCTAAAGTACAATAGAGTACGAAGAAAATCAAAAGTTCCTTTTTAACGACTTTTTTAAGTAAGATAATCGAAGGCAAAGATAAGGTTGTTACTGCCATCATAAAGGCCAGCACAGTGCCTAATCCAACCCCTTGGCTTACCAAAGCTTCCGCGATGGGTAACGTTCCAAAGATATCCGCATACATCGGTATCCCTACCAAAACAGCCAATGGGACAGAATACCATTTATCTTCACCCAAGACAGCCTGAACCAGATCAGTTGGGATCCAATCGTGAATCAAGGCACCAATCATGACACCAACAATGATATAGAGCCACACCTTATGAACGATATCTAAAACTTGTGCTTTCGCAAAGTCATGACGATCTTTGCGGGTCATCTCTTCTTCTTCAAGTTCCGTTACGCCACCCTTCAAGACAAAGGCTTCAACATAACGATCCATTTTAAACCATGAAATTAAGCTACCACCAATAACAGCCAAAACCAATCCAACCAAGACATAAGCAATCGCAATCTTCGGATTAAAGATACTCATTAAAAGAAATACAGAAGCCAGATCAACCAAGGGCGAAGAAATCAAAAACGAAAACGTTACTCCGACATTGAGTCCTGCTTTAGTAAATCCGATAAATAACGGAATTGATGAACATGAACAAAATGGGGTGATGGTGCCCAATAAGGCTGCCAATAAGCGAGCAAAAAATCCATTGAATCGACTTAGGATTTTACGTGAGCGCTCAGGCGGAAAATAACTTTGAATATAAGAGATCGTATAGATCAAAACACTTAAAAGTATAAAGATCTTAACGGTATCATAAATAAAATAGTGAAGACTGCTGACCAATCGTTGATTCATATCTAAACCTAAAAAAGTTAGGACCGATGCGATCCCATCACTCAACCACGTCATCTTTAAAATCGCATCATACAGAAAGTTCATAACTTCTCCTCATATAGATATCTGTCTATATGATAAACCTTTCTGTTTAAAGTGCAAGTGAAACTATTCAGAAAATAATTGTTGTATTTTTATGTATGAGAAATAATTGAGGCGATACTTGACCCATTTCCCATCTTTGCGTGATACCAATAAACCGCACTGGACCAGTTGTTTCATGTGGAATGACAAAGTTGGCTGGGTTAGATGAAATTGTTTAATCAGATCACAAGCACACACTTCTTCATTTTTAGCTTGCATATAAATTTGAAGACGAGTAAGATCAGACAAAGCTTTGAGTTGAAGTACCATATTCTCTTCAAAAATCGGACTATTTTTAACGGCACTTAATAAGATCCTTTTGGCAAAAGGTTGAAGTCTCAGTTTCACCCAAGGATCTTCAATCAAGGATTGGGCAATGGAAGGTTCCTTTTGAAGATGATGAAAACTAAACTGTAAAGGTGGTATTTCAATATAAGTCACTTCTCTAAAGCGACTGATCATAACGCCTTCGATGGGATGAGTTGACCATTCATTGGCCAAGTCTGAAACGCGAAGTTTAAAGTCATACGAAAATTCATCATTGGGATCTTTGACTTGTTTGATATACGCATTGATAAAATTGGCTGCCGCCATAATCAAAAAGGCATCTTCCTTAACCAAGGCGGGATGAAGATTTAGGATTTGTTGAGCCAATTGCGCATCATGTTCAACCAAGCTTTCTTGGACACCAAATGTTTGGCTTTGAATCTGGGTGAGTAAGGTTTTATCGATCATTTTGGTTCATGTTTTTTTTCACTATAGTGGTATTATATCATTATGAAACTTACCTTGTGGGTTTTATCACTATCCTTTTTAACACTTTTAACTTTAAGCATCATCTTAAGTTATCTTTTTTTTCAATTGGGCTTTACGCGAAGAAAGAAGAATCTAATTCGCCGCAGCAAAGACATTAAAATGGTGGATTACCGTATATTTAAATCTTTTGAGCCTTGGTTCATCGACCAAGAACCACAAGATCTTTGGATGAAAAGTAAAGATGGGTTAAACTTACATGCCTATTATTTACCAGCAAAAAAAGACCCCAAAAACTTAGTGATCTTACATCATGGCTATACCTCACAAGGCATCAATATGGCAATTTTTGCAAAATTTTATCATGAACAACTTAATGCCGATGTTTTGGTTCTAGACATGCGTGCTCATGGTCAAAGTGAAGGACGTTATCTTGGTTTTGGTTGGTTAGAAAAAGAAGATACCCGCCAATGGATCACGTTTATGCATGACACATTCAATTTATCCCTTCCCATCATCCTTCACGGCTTATCAATGGGTGGCTCTACTGTTTTAGACCTGGCTGCCAATGCGTGCCCTGATCAAGTCTCAATCGTGATTTCTGATTCAGCTTTCTCTGATCTCACTGGTCAATTTAAAAGACAATTCAAAGCGATTTTTCATTTTCCAACTTTTCCCCTTTTGCCTTTAGGTGATGTATGGTGTCGCTTGATATTAGGGTTTAGTTTCAAGACCGCATCCCCCAACCAAAGTGCTGCCAAAATCACGAACCCAACGCTAATCATTCATGGGCTAAAAGATATGTTTGTCCCCTACCCGATGAGTTCAGAAATCTATTCACGCTTGAACTGTCCTAAAAAACTGATTCAATATGAGAATGCCCACCATGCTTTAAATTATCCCCTCAATCAAAAAGACTATGAAGCTCAAGTCTTACGTTTCATCACTGAAAATTGTCCATGAGAAAAACTCACATAAAAAGTTTGTAATTACTTATCTGCTTTTTCTGAGTCGGCAGTGCATGATATGAGCTTTAGATGGGGTCACAAACTTAAAGGTATCGATACACCGCCATGGCCTTTCACGATCCGACTTAGACTTACTATACTCGTAATATATCTCACTCAAATTTAGAGTATACTTATAAAGGTGTTTGCAATGGTTTGACGGGTACGTGGGTTTATCCACAGTCTGATGTCACCATGATGCCAGAAACCGTCCCAATGGATTTCAATGAGGACCGTTTTAACACTTATCATATGACTGTTTCAGGTCTTCCTAACCACACTTGGCGAGACAACATGATGGCTACCTAAAATTGCGATGTCGTCAAAGATTTCCCTGTTTCGAAATGGGAAGTGATGTGTTCAGCACTCAACCTCCATTGGTCATTTTCTTAGATCGCAGGTTTATGCCAACGCTGATCGTTATGATGCCTCAACCAAAATCTTTACGTATACCACAGGCATCTTAGAAAAACAAACCTACGTCGACTCGATGTTCAAAGTTGTTGACGCTAAATTCTATTATTCCCAAAATTCTTAGAGTTTGATTATTATCGAATCATTGAGGAGCGCCTTAATCCACAACTGTGTTCTCATCTAAGTTTAAACATCAAGAAAAGGAGTATTCTCGCCTATGATCTCACTTATAAAAAAAATAAAGTTCACCCCAACTTCATTTATATTTCTACTTTATTTTAGTTTACTTTGTATTTATGAAATCTTATTGAGATACTTCATTCCTGAGATGAGGGTTCATCTCATGCCTTTTATCTTCAATTTTGTTTACGCATTGCTTTTAACTTTAATGACCAGATCCATAAAGCAGAATCGTCTGGTTTTATTTTTCGCTTTGATTGTCTTAGCGACGCTTTTCGCATCCCAAATCTATTATTATTATTTCTTTAATACTTTCTATATTGCTTACTCATTGCTTAATGCGGGAATGGTCGCTGAAAGTTTTTCGGGCGAGATCATAAACTTAATCCTTAATCATCTCGAAGTTGCGCTGATTTATTATGGACCGATCTTACTTCTTTTTTTCTTTAGAAAACATCTTAAAGCTTCCCCTTGGTCACTTAAAAAAGGCATCATTGCTTTCGGTGTATTTTTAATGTTACTCAGTGGAACACTCCTACAAGTCAACTTAAGAAATCAAGATGATGCCGTATTTGAAGCCTTAGTGTATCATTCAGATGTTAAAGATTCGATCAAGTTCTTAGGCATTTTGACGTCCTTGAATGTTGATGTCTTACGTTTGATTCGTGAGGGATTTGGACTAACCAATGCCGTTCGCATTCCAGAGGTGGTTGAAGAAGAGCCTGAAAAGCCAAACCCTATTTTTGCCTACAATAAACTCGATATTCCTTTTGATACTTTGATTGCCAATGAAACCAACCCAACACTTAAAGCCATGCATGAATACTATGCTGGGAAAAACCCATCTAAACAAAATGCAAAAACTGGTCTCTACAAAGATTATAATTTAATTTTGATTACCGCAGAAACGTTTACGCGTTGGTCAGTTCGTCAAGACATCACCCCAACACTGTACAAGATGGTTCATGAAGGTTACTACTTTACCAACTTCTATAACCCCTTATATACTGTTTCAACCTCAGACAGTGAGTATATCGGCTTTACCAGTATGCTTCCAAAGTCTGGTATATGGAGCCTTAAAACCTCATCAACCAATGATATGGGGTTCGTTTTAGGTCATCAACTCAAAAACTTAGGGTATTCTACTTATGCTTTTCACAACAATAATTATCAGTATTATCGTCGTGACCTTTCTCATCCAAATCTGGGCTATACCTACAAAGGTGTTGGAAATGGTTTAACAAACACAGGTGAATGGCCACAATCGGATTTTGATATGATGAAAGAAACCATCCCGATGTTTATCAACGATGATCAATTTCATGTCTACTATATGACCGTTTCTGGCCATTCCTACTGGTTTTGGAGCACCAATGCCCAAGCTAAAAAGAACCGTGCCTTGGTTAAAGACCTGCCTTATGACAATTATGTCCGAGGCTATCTCGCAACCCAGATTGAATTGGACAAGGCGATGGCCTATTTATTAGATGAACTTGAAAAAGCAGGCAAATTAGATAAGACTTTGATTGTGCTGAGTTCCGATCATTATCCTTACAATATGGAAATGGAATATCTTGTAAATTTGAATGAAGGCGTTGAAATAGAAACTGAATTCGACATGTATCGCAGTCCCTTAATCATCTATAATCCAAATATTGTTCCAGAAACAATCACTAAATCTGTTTCAAGTCTTGATTTGTTACCTACCATCAATAATTTGATGGGGATTAAATATGATTCTCGACTTTTAATGGGAACCGATGTCTTTTCAAAAACAGACCCTATGGTCATCTTTAAAGATCATAGTTTTATTACCCCTGCTGGTAAATACAACGCCAATACAAAGACCTTTATTTATAATGAAGGGGTTGCGAATAATCCTGCTTATGTGGCCAGAATGATTGAAGTCGTCAATACTAAATTCTATTATTCACAAATGTTTTTAGAAAATGATTACTATAAACTCATCGCTAAAAGTCTAAAACAATAATGCTTGCTTGAGTCCTAATATCCTGAGTGAATTAAACCTAAAAGTCCCTTTAAAGAAGGGATTTTTTCTATCCTACAGTTTTCGCATCAAAAGTTTTGAATTCAAAAGACTTTATGTTTTATAATACAGTTATGATTCTCTATAATCCTTGGCATGGCTGTCATAAAATCTCATCCGGTTGTGATCACTGTTATGTGTATCGCGGTGATGCTCGGTATAATCGCGATGCTTCGATCGTAACAAAAAATAAAGACTTTGATCTTTTAACGCGTAAAAAGAAAAACGGGCACTATGTGATTCCAAGTGGTGAAGTGGTCTATTGTTGTTTCAGCTCTGATTTTCTGATTGAAGAAGCCGATGTCTGGCGACCAGATGTCTGGAAAATGATGAAAATAAGGAGTGACTTAAACTTCATTTTTTTAACCAAAAGGATCGCTCGTTTGGCAAAAGTGCTTCCGAACGATTGGGGAGATGGGTATGTCAATGTCACACTGGGATGCACTGTGGAAAATCAAGTTCAAGCTGACATTCGGTGTCTCATTTTCTTGCAACTTCCGATCAAACATCGAAATATTATTTGTGAGCCCTTGTTAGGACCCATTGATTTAAGGCCTTATTTAAGTGATGCCATTGAACTTATTTTAGTTGGGGGTGAATCGGGTCCTGAAGCCAGAACCTGTGATTACAATTGGGTCCTCGATCTTCATCATCAAGCTTATTCAAACAGTATTTCTTTTCATTATCATCAAACAGGTGCGCGTTTGCTCAAAGACGGAATGCTTTATAAAATCCCAAGAAAAAACCAGACTGAGCAGGCTTATAAAGCCAAACTCGACTGGTCTAATTCAATGATTCCTCCACTTTGATGCACTTAAGAGCGTATACCTTTGATTACTCTTACTTTAACAACACCAACAATTTGAGTGATATTTTCTAAAATCTCATCTGTTATTGTCCCATCGACATCCACCAATGTATATGCCCAAGTATGTTTAGACATGTTTTGCATCGTGGTGATATTGAGTTTATGGTTACCCAATACACTGGTGATGGCCGACACCATCCCTGGAATATTCTGATGATTAAAAGCAAGCCGCACATCACTGCGACAATATCCCATATCGCAATCTGGGAAGTTAACAGAATTTTTGATGTTGCCATTTTCTAAGAAATCAGTAATTTCACGAACGGCCATTTGTGCACAATTCACTTCAGATTCTGGTGTGGATGCCCCAAGATGCGGAATGGCAATCACGTTTTTCATTTGGAGCACTTGTTCATTTGGAAAATCTGTAACATATTTCGCTACTTTTCCACTTTCTAAAGCTTGAGCAATGGCTGTATCACTGACCAATTCTCCTCTGGCGAAATTTAGAATACGAACACCTTTCTTCATTTTACGTAAGGTTAATTCACGGATCAAATGCTTTGTCTCCTCAACATAAGGCACATGCAAGGTTAAATAATCCGATGAAGCAAACACCTCATCATAGGATAAAGCACGCTTAACGCTTCTGGATAAGCCCCAAGCACTGTCTACTGAAATATAAGGATCATAGCCTAAGACATTCATACCCAAAGCATTGGCTGCATTGGCCACTAAAACCCCGACAGCGCCTAAACCAATGACGCCTAACGTTTTACCTTTAAGTTCAGGTCCACTAAACTGAGACTTCCCTGCTTCAACAAGTTTTTCGATTTCTTTGCCTTTATCTTTTAATGTATTAGTCCATAGGATGGCATCTGTGATTTCACGCGAAGCGAGTAATAATCCTGCCAAAACAATTTCTTTGACAGCATTCGCATTGGCACCTGGGGTATTGAAAACAACAATTCCAGATTGAGCACAACGTTCGATTGGGATATTATTAACCCCAACGCCTGCCCGTGCGATCGATTTCAGATTTGGACTGAATTCAAGATCTAAGAGTTTGGCACTGCGCACTAAAATACCATCTGGATCATTCGAATCAGTCAAAACATAAAGTTCCGATAATAATTCTAAGCCTTCTCCAGCGATTTCATTTAGAGTTTTAATTTTAAACATGGTTTACCTCTGGAGTTCTTCAAACTCGCGCATGACACGAATCAATTCTATAACGCCTTCAATCGGCATTCCGTTGTATAAAGACGCCCGCATTCCTCCGACAGATCGATGACCTTTTAAATTAACAAGACCTTTGATGGTGGCATACTGGATGAAAGCCGCATCACTTTCTTTGGTTAGGGATAAAAAACATAGGTTCATGATGGATCGATCTTTCTTTACTGAGATCGTTGGGGCAAAAAAAGCACTTTGATCCAAATAATCATAGAGTAACTTTGCTTTGGCTTCATTGCGTTGTTCAATTACTTTCAAGCCACCCAATTCTAGCAACCACTGAAAGACCAGACCCGCCACATAGATACTAAAACATGGAGGTGTGTTAAACATCGATTCACTTTCGACTTGAATTTTATAATCCAACATCGGGGGACAACCTTCAACCAACCCTAAAAGATCTTCACGAAGGATAACAACGGTTAAACCAGCAATGCCCATATTTTTCTGAGCACCCGCAAAGATAAGTCCGTATTTAGAAACATCAATAGGTTTGGATAAGATATCTGAGCTCATATCACACACCAAAACTTTTCCTTTAAGCTCAGGAAAGTCTTTGATTCGCGTCCCAAAGATGGTGTTATTGGACACATAGTGTATATAATCTGCATCATCACTAAAGTCAGATGCAGAAAAAGTTGGAATACAAGTGAAATTTTGTTCAGCCGAAGATGCAACAATCTTAACTTCTCCAAATCGTTTGGCTTCATTGGCCGCTTTTTTAGACCATTCGCCCGTATTGATGAATTCAGCTTTTTTATGTCGATTCATCAAATTCATCGGGATCATCGTGAACTGAAGCGATGCCCCACCTTGAAGAAACAAAACTTTATAGTTCTCAGGAATACTCATTAAAGTTCTTAAATCAGTTTCAGCTTGACCAGCAATCTTAATGAACGTTTCGGATCGATGACTCATCTCCATAACAGATTGTCCTGATCCTTGATAATCCAACAGCTCCGCTTGGATTTTTTCCAAAACAGGAAACGGGAGAATTGAAGGCCCTGCTGAAAAATTGTACACTCTTTCCATAGTTCGTCCTTACTGGCTTTAGTGCCTAAAAGTATACCTCAACTATATGGGAGCTAAGTCACGCTGTCAATGTTTTGCCAAGCTTTTTTGAAAGAATATTTTTGTGTTACTGTAAATTATTGTTATGTTTATGTAAATATGAGTGAAACAATCCAAAACATCACAAATGCATAAATAACAAGGATTGGTAATGCATAGACCCACTTTTTTTGAATTGAGTGTCGCGTGCTTTCATAACTTGTAAACGACATGCTTCAAGGATTGATTTGGGGATCATTTTAATGGTTACTGCGATCATAAGTGGCAAAATGAT
Source organism: Erysipelotrichales bacterium (assembly GCA_038331365.1). Taxonomy (GTDB): domain Bacteria; phylum Bacillota_I; class Bacilli_A; order Erysipelotrichales; family Erysipelotrichaceae; genus UBA2212. The sequence continues at coordinate 10,779 of JBBQOY010000013.1, forward strand.
AAGATCATCGAGATAGCCGATCACAGGAATAAAATCAGGGATTAAGTCAATGGGGGATAAAGCATAACCCACTGTTAAAGTCGCCATGATTTTAGCAACCCATGGCGTCTTTTTGTGTTTCATCGCATAATAAAGAATTGGAATCCATTTTTTGATCGACTTAAGTTTTTCTTTGAATTTAAACATGCTTCTTTTTCTTTTTTAAAAGTCCCTCTTTAAAATTCTCTTCAACACGAAAATAAACGATGCGTTGGATTAAATCAATGGGTAAAGCCATCGTATGTGGAATCTGGATGGTTCCTTTTGCGGTTTTGTAGTCTTTGAGTTCACCTAAAAAGTGTTCAACACCTAAAGCCCCAGGATATATTCCAATATGATGGGTGAAACAAGCATAATGGATGAGATTACCATATAAATAAAAAGTCGGCATCTGATACGCCATACGTTCATTCGCTTCCGGTGCGCAGGCATGAATGGTCAATCGTAAAAGGCTTAAGCGATCTTGAAGTTCCTGTGGGAAAAGTGCAATATAGGCATCAACATCTTTGGATTGAGTTTGATTTTCGCTCATAAAGGTTTCCTTTTATCCGTTAATTTTATTATAGCATGAGACACTTTTCTTAAACCATGCGATGATTCTAGAACACAAGCACTTAGACATAAAAAAATCATCATGAGTTATGATGACTTAAAGGATTTAATTTGTAAGACTCTTAGGGCGTTAAAGACAGCCAATAAGGCAACCCCAACATCCGCAAAGACTGCTTCCCACATTGATGCTAAACCAAAGGCACCCAATCCTAAGACCAAACCTTTGACAAGAAAAGCCAAGACTATGTTTTCCCAAACTATTTTTTGGGTAAATCGAGCCAAGCGGATGGCTTCAACCACTTTAATTGGTTCATCTGTCATCAAGACAACATCAGCTGCTTCAATGGCAGCATCACTTCCTAAAGCGCCCATTGCAATCCCGATGTCTGCTCGGCTTAATACTGGGGCATCATTGATTCCATCTCCAACAAAAAGGACTTTACCTTTAGAACTGACTTCTGACTCAAATCTTTCGAGATAATCTACTTTATCTTGCGGTAAGAGTTCAGTATACACCTCAGAGATTCCTAAGGATTTGGCAATGCTTTCCCCGACGATTTTACTGTCTCCACTCAACATTATAATTCTTGAAATGCCCATTACTTTTAATTGATCAATGGTTTCTTTGGCTTGAGCCTTAAGTTCATCTTGCAATAATGCATACCCCGCCATAACTCCATTAATAGCGATATAAATGATTGTGCCATCTTCAACTTCAAATGTCACCTCATAGCCCATTTGTTTCATAAACTTATAATTCCCGATATCTATCTTACGATCTTTCGTTTTAGCGTTAATACCTAAACCAGGGATTTCCTGAACTGAAATAATTGATTTTAGGTCAATTTGACCAGCTGATTTTAAAATTGAGCGGGCAATGGGATGGTTTGAGTGGCTTTCAGCCAAGGCCAAAGATGCTAAGAGTTCTTTTTCACTTAGTGAAGATATTGAGATGATTTGCTTTAAGCTGAATTGACCTTGAGTCAATGTACCCGTCTTATCGAACACCACAGTTTCAACTGATTTTAGTGCTTCTAAATAGTTACTGCCTTTGATTAAGATGCCTCTTTTGGATGCCCCACCGATGCCTCCAAAATAACCTAAAGGGATAGAGATCACCAAAGCACAAGGACAAGAAACAACCAAGAAAACTAAAGCTCGATAAACCCAATCCTCAAAACGAGCGCCTGATATGAACAGTGGTGGTAAGATGGCCAAAGATAAAGCAATAAAGACCACTGCTGGGGTATAAATCCTTGCGAATTTCGTAATAAATTGCTCCGTTGGCGCTTTTTTACTGCTGGCGTTTTGAACCAAATCCAAAATTTTAGCGACGGTTGAATCCGCATAAGGTTTAGTCACTTCAACTTTAATGACGCCTGATTTATTGATACACCCTGAATAAATTGAATCATTCACTTGAATGTCTTTTAATGCAGCTTCGCCTGTGATTGATGAAGTATCTATGGATGATTCTCCTTCGATGACGATCCCATCTAAAGGTACTTTTTCTCCAGCTTTAATAAGTATGATTTCGCCGACTTCTACATCATTCGGTGATACACTTTGAATCTGTTCATTGCGAATGACATTGGCACTGTCTGGGCGAATGTCCATCAGTGCAGCAATGGATCGCCTTGAATGATCCACAGCTCTATTTTGGAAGAGTTCACCGATTTGATAAAACAACATAACTGCGACCCCTTCGGGATATTGACCAATCATAAAAGCCCCAATGGTCGCAATACTCATCAAAAAACTTTCATCAAATAATTCACCCTTAAAGAGATTTTTAAGTGCTTTAAGCACGATTTTTGAGCCCACCAAAAGGTAACTAATCCCGTATAGAAAAAATTCCAGTGGACCATCAAAGTCAACCAACAACGCCACCATAAAAATGAGTGCACCTAAGATGAGACTTAGAAAGTCAAACGAAAGATAATTAAAGGAATGATCTTCCGATTTTGATTCCTTTAAAATTTTTAGCGCAGGCTCAATTCGTAAAGCAGTTGCGCTGGCTAAAGCAAGAATCTGCGGTGCTTGAGCTGGATTCTCATATTCTAGAGTTAATTTTTGGGTTGTAAAGTCTAAGTTTACTTGGGTGACCCCATCAATCTTACGAATGGCATTTTCAATTTTTAAAGCACAGTTTGCACAATCCAGACCTTCTAAAACAAGTGTTGATGTATTTTTACGCATACATGTTTTCTATCGTTCATTGATGTGGGTTAAACCTTGGTCAATGATCTGTTGGACATGAAGATCATCTAAAGTATAATAAACCACTTTTCCGTCTTTACGATACCTAACCAAACGGGCTTGTTTCAAAACACTCAGCTGATGAGAAATCGATGACTGGGTCATGTTAAGAAGTGTTGCCATATCGCAAACACACATTTCAGAAATATAAAGTGCTGATAAAATTTTTAAACGGGTAGGATCACCAAAAATTTTGAAGAGTAGAGAAAGATCTTGAATGCTGGCTTTAGGCGGTAAATTATGATTGACTCGATCGATGATGTCCTGATGGATCACGTTACAATCGCATTTAATCAGTTCTGTGTTTGTCATACTGGGTTCACTCCAATCATATGAATACTTGTTCATATGTTCATATTATAGATGAACCCTCATCCTTCGTCAAGACTCATGCGTCATTTTTTAAAGATAATCGCTTGTTTGACAACGCCAAATCAACTGATCAAAACCCTCACCCCAATAATCTTTCACAACAAGCGTAGGTTCACCAAACTTACGGCGCCATTTTTCTTGAGCTAATTTATAGCCACTGTCCAAACAGAATTGAGTTATACCCTGTTTATGAAGTGCTAAGCACATCGTTTTAATCAAACTCGAACCAATCCCACCGCCTTGGTATTGAGGCAAAACAACCAAACTACCTAATTCACCCAAATGGCCAAGTGTATTGTTGGTGCACTTCTTGATATCTTCCCCGCAAGGACCATAAGAAATCGCACCAATTACTTCACTTTTTGATTTCGCAATTAAAAAATGAATCTGAGGATCATTTAAATCAAGTGCATCATCAATCATTTGTAACTTTGATTCAATCTCATCAAATATCATTTCTGTATAATGACCCAAGCCTTCATTCTCAAAGGCGATAGGAATCACTTTTTTATACAATAAGTGCGTCAATGCGCGATCTTGCTTCGTTAATTTTACAATTTCAATGTTAAGCATCTATTTCTCCTGAGGCACGATTTAAGTGATAACCAATAAAGTCTTCTCATAAAATTCTTGCTTAAACCAAACCGATGAGAAACAAAACAATCAAACAAACCTTCTGTATTTCTAATGCTTTAATCACCATCCATTTTAAATAATTTTGTCATCAAAAAAAAGCAACCCAATCCAATCAATGCACCTGCGATTGTATCTGATAAGAAGTGCGCACCAATAATGATTCGGCTAAGCATAACCATGATCACCCACGCGTAACAAGTGACTAAAATCAATGTTTTATATTTCCTAAGTGAAATGAACACGTTTGGTAATAAAGTAAAAGCGAAGATAACAGTCGCAATTCCCACATGTCCTGAAGGAAACGATGTCCAATCCGTATTACCAGTAAAACCTTTGGGCAAAAACCATGGTGTGAAAGCTGTCAAAATGTTTTGTATGTCTCGAAAGCGTACTCGGCTCCAACCAAATTTCAACATATTTATTGTAATCGTTGTAAATGTGAAGGAAAGTAAACCAATCCAAGCAAGTTTACGAATTTGAGCATATTTTTGAGTGGGAATCTTTTTCATCACAAACACCGCAATAATCATCAAAATCATTGCGAAAATCAGTCCGTACCAAAAAGATAAGCCAAGATAATTAAATGG
>JBBQOY010000014.1:0-14259 GCA_038331365.1 Erysipelotrichales bacterium
ACAAGATGGAATCTTACTGGTCTATAAGGAAAAGGGTTTAACTTCCTTCGACTTGGTAAATCAAATAAAACGTAGTTTGAAACTTGAAAAAGTCGGACATACAGGTACTTTAGATCCCAACGCTGAAGGTTTAATGTTGGTTTTATTTAATAAAACAACCAAAGCCAATCAATTTATGGTTCATGATACTAAAGAATATATTGCATCGCTTCGCTTAGGTTTAAAAACGGATACTAAAGATATTTGGGGTGTGACCCTTGAAGAACAAAACGTTCAAATGCCTTCTAAAGAAGAAATACTGAGTGTTCTGTGTTCTTTTGTTGGTGTTCAAAAACAAGAAGTGCCTAAAGTTTCTGCCGTACGAGTCAACGGAAAACGACTACATGAATACCATCGTGAAGGCATTGAAGTGATTCAACCCATTAGAGACATTGAAATTTTAGCGTGTGAATTACTAGACATCAACGATGACATTACCTTTAGAGTCGTTTGTGGCAGTGGAACCTATATTCGAACGTTATGTGAAGATATCGCCATGAAACTAAATACCATTGGGTGTATGTCTGCTTTAACTCGAACCAAAGTCGGTCAATTCGAACTAAAAGATGCCGTTAAATTAGACAAAATTATTCAAGGAAATTATTCATTATTGTCTTTGGCTCAAGCACTTCCATATAAAAAAGTGCAAGCTGAATGCGTTGAGGATATAAAGAATGGTAAAATATTATCACTGATCGATGATGCAGCAATGATTACAGTTATGGATCAAGATACGGTATTGGCCGTTTATGCTTATAACGAAAAGAAAAATGCTTATACCTGTGTAAGAGGATTATGGTAAATGGAAGAATATACGATTTCAACCCAAAATTTAGGAGTTTTACCAGATTCAGTCATTGGTTGTATTGGTTATTTTGATGGTTTTCATATTGGCCATCAAACCTTATTCAATAAAACGATTGCGTTAGCCAAACAAAAAAAATTGAAGAGTGCTCTGATTACTTTCGATCCAGATCCTTGGGTTGTTTTAAAAGGGCTTCATAATATTCGCCATGTCACAACCTTACGTGATCGTAAGCAATACGCTCAAGAAAAAGGCTTTGATGTTTGGATTACTTTACGATTTGATGTTGAGATGGCTCGACTTAAACCAGATGATTTTTTAAATTTATTGTTAAACAACAATGTTCATTACTTGGTATGTGGCTATGATTTTCATTTTGGAGACAAAGGCATTGGTAACATTGACTATTTAAAACAACAAACTAAAATACCAGTCAGTGTTTTAGAAGAGTTTGATTATTTAGATTCAAAAGTGTCAACGACTAGAATCATCGAAGCCATCTTAGCTGGTGAAATGCGTTTGGTAACTAAACTATTAGGTAAATCCTATAAAATGTCAGGCATTGTTGTCCATGGGAAACGAATTGGTACGCAAATTGGATTTCCAACAGCCAACTTAAAACAAGATCAAGAATATGTGGTTCCAAAAATGGGCGTTTATGCCGGATATGTTTCTGTTCATGGGGTCAAATACCCATCTATGATTTCAATAGGTTATAATCCCACTGTTAAAGATGATGATTTTGTATCGATTGAGGCACATCTCTTTGATTATGCCAGTAATCTTTACGGTTTAGAATTAGAGTATTATTTTGTTGAGTATCTCAGAGCTGAAATGAAGTTCAAAAGCCTAGAAGAACTTATTGCACAACTGAAATTAGATGATTTATCTGCCCGTAAAATACTGAAGAAACTATAAATATGTAAGAATTTACAAAAATATGAAAATAAATATTGCTTTTTTCAAAAACATAATTATAATGAAACGCATAAGCTACGAAAAAGAGTAGTACTTAAGAATCACCAACCCAGCGACTTGTGTTTGATGAAAGACAAGATGTGTGACTTAAGGAACGTGCTTTGGAGCTGATCTTCACATTAAGAAGATTCGTAAATCTGCGTTAAAGATTTGAGTTGCCAGAACAAGTTCTGGAAATAAGGTGGTACCGCGATCAATCGTCCTTTGTGTAATACAAGGGCGATTTTTTTGTGAAGGAGGACCAATGAACCTACAGTTTGAAAGAATTATTCCGTATCTACATCTCTTTGGAAGTGGTGTTGTCGTAACCCTTCAAGTGGCAGCGATGGCCGCCATTGTCGGATCTTTTTTGGGCTTATCATTTAGCTTGCTTGGGCGTAAGGGTTCCCCATTTAGATTTTTGATTAAGGGCATCGTTGATTTCTTTAGAGGGACGCCTCTGTTGATTCAATTGACCTTCTTTCATTTAGGCTTACCTCAAGTTACTGGTTGGATTCCAGGTGTTATGACTTCGGCTGTGATTGTCTTTTCAATTAACTCCGGTGCTTATCTTTCGGAAATCTTACGTGCAGGAATTGAATCCATTGACAAGGGGCAAATTGAGGCTGCTCATGCATTGGGCGTTAAGAATCGAGACATCACCATCCATATCATTATTCCTCAAGCGTTGAGAAATGTATTGCCTGCCATCATGAATGAATTCATTACGCTCGTCAAAGAAACATCCATTGTTTCTGTCATTGGGTTAACGGACATCATGCGACGCGAACAAATGATTGCTTCAGCGACCTATCGCTATTTTGAACCTTCATTGATAGCGATGATGATATATTTTATTTTAAATATTATTTTGAGTTTTGTTGGTAAGAAACTAGAAAGGGCACTAAGTTATGATTAAGCTCATTGATGTTTCTAAAGATTTCAAACACATCACCGTTTTAAAGAATATCACCATCGAATTTGAAGCAGAAAAAACCTATGCCATCATCGGATCTTCCGGGGCTGGGAAAAGCACCTTATTACGATGCATTAATTTATTAGAAATACCAACCACAGGAAGTGTCCTTGTCGATGAAGTTAATTTAATGAAAGGCAAGCAGAAATTGAATCGCGTTCGAGAGAAAATTGGAATGGTCTTCCAAAATTTCAATCTCTTCGCTCATATGAATGCCCTTGAAAACGTTATGTTTGCTTTAGTTAAGGTTAAGCAATTAAAGGTTACTGAAGCACGTGCACAGGCCATCAAGTATTTAACAGAGGTTGGATTACAGCATCGTTTAAATAACTATCCTCATCAATTATCTGGTGGTGAAAAGCAAAGAGTCGCCATAGCACGAGCTTTAGCGATGAAACCCAGCGTTATGTTGTTTGATGAACCAACCAGTGCTTTAGATCCTGAAATGACTCAAGAAGTCTTAAAGGTAATCAAACAGCTCAATCATATTGGGATGACCAACATCATCGTCACCCATGAAATTAAATTCGCTCAAGAAGTAGCGGACTATATTATCTTTATGGATAATGCTGAAATTTTAGAAGTTACCCCAGCGCATACGTTCTTTACGCATCCCAAATCATTACGGGCCATTGAATTTCTGTCCAATATGATATAAAACAAGGAGAAAACCATGAAAAAAATTATCATCGGAGCACTAGTGCTCACCACTCTATTGACTGCTTGCAGCCAAACCAAAAATAAAGTACTCAATGTTTTAGTTTCTGCAGATTATCCACCATTTGAATCTTTAGATGCTTCTGGTAAATTTGTTGGTTTTGATATTGAATTTGGAGAAGCTTTAGCTAAAAAATTGGGGGTTGAAATTGAATGGACAGATAAAGCCTTTGATGGGATCATCGGTGCGCTTCAAGCCGATGCAGGTGATATGGCGATTTCTGGTATGTCTGTCACAGCTGAGCGGGCACTATCCGTTGATTTTTCAACAGTTTATAAAGAAGAGTCCTCGATGGGTGAAACTTTCACCATCGTTTCATTGGCATCCAATGGATGGTCTCAATTAAGCGATCTGACTGGAAAAATCGCTTCTACTCAATTGGGTACAGTTCAAGAACAAGCGTTGAATATGCTTCAAGACGAGTATAATTTTACTTTAGACATTAGGAATAAATTTGATGTGATCGTTCAAGAAATCATCAATAAAAGAATTGATTTCCTTCTGGTCGATAAAGCAACTGCAGATGAATTTGTCGCAGCGTATTCAGAATTAAAAACATATACGGCTCAAAACGATGGATTGGCAGCCATTAATGGAATTGGTGTCGCCTTTCCTAAAGGCTCAGAATGGACTGAAAAAGTAAATACAACCATCACATTAATGCAAAAAGATGGCTCTTTACAAGCATTAATCGACAAATGGTTCCCAACAAACTAGTCTATTAAATATAGGGATGCATATGTTATAATGAGCATGGAGATAAATAAAATCATGATCAAAATCAGCGACAACGAAAATGGTATTATCGTGCTTAAAAATGATGTATTCACATCCATTGCTTTTATTAGTGTTCAAGAGGAATCAGGTGTTCATCTCGACAAAGGTACATTTAAAAAATCAGTAACTTGTAAAATAAAAGAAGATCGGATTACACTTTCCATCGAGTTAAAGATTCATTATGGATCAAATGTTCAAAAAACATGTAAAAATGTTCAGAATCGCGTCTTCAAAGCCATTCAAGCTATGACGGACATTAAATGTGACGTTATCGATGTAAGCGTAATCGGTTTTAATTTTAACGCCCAATAAAGGCGTTTTTTTTTGGTTTATGTTAAAATGATTAAGTGAAAGCAGGTAGCTATGAATCGACATAAATTACGCATCCAATTGGTCACATATCTCTATCAACATCTTTTATTGGAAAAATCGATCGCTGCGATCATTGTCGATGAACAACTTCAACCGAACGCTGAAGATCAAATCTATCTTTTAAACAACTTATATAATGTACTTGAGAATGAGGAAAACTATGTTCAATTCATTCGAGAGCATTTAAAAGCAGACTGGAAATATGAAAGATTACTGGCCATCGACCGTGCTATTCTGTTATGTGCAATCAGCGAATTTGCCATCGATGAAGCTGCCAGAGCAATCGTCATTAATGAAGCTGTTGAAATCGCAAAAGTTTATTCAAATGAAGATAGTTATGCGTTTATCAATGGTATCTTAGATTGCCTATGAGCCAAAGTACATATTCTGTATCTGAATTACTTCAAAGCATTAAATCGAATTTGGAAGTTAATCCAACTTTCAAATCTTTTTGGCTTAAAGGAGAAGTCTCGAATTATACAGCACATCATAGTGGCCATTGGTATTTCACTCTAAAAGATAAGAATGCCAGAATCAGTTGCATTATGTTTGCACAATCAACAACAAGTGTTCATTTCCGTGTTAAAGAAGGGGATAAGGTCTTAGTTAAAGCGTCTGTGACTTTATATCCACCTCAAGGTTCTTTACAGATTAACGTTACTCAAATGTCTTTAGATGGCGTTGGAGATCTTTTTTTACAATTCGAAAAGCTCAAGAAAAAGTTATTCGATGAAGGGCTCTTTGATGCTGCTCGAAAAAAAATCATTCCAAAATATCCTGAAGATATAGGGATCATCACAGGAGCTAAAACAGCGGCATTACAAGATGTGCTTAAGACGCTAAATCTCAGATGGCCTGGGATTAAAACCCGTGTGTATGAAAGTCTAGTTCAAGGTGAAAATGCAGTAAATCAATTGATATCTCAACTTCTATTGGCAGATCAAAATGGTCATGATGTATTGATTTTGGCTCGAGGTGGAGGATCAATTGAAGATTTATGGGCGTTTAATGATGAACGTTTAGTTCGGCTTATAACTCAACTCACAACGCCTTTGGTATCTGGAATTGGCCATGAAGTCGATGTAACCATTACGGATTATGTCGCTGATTTGAGGGCTGCGACCCCAACAGCCGCAGCTCAAGCCGTTATTCGTGATTTTCGTGAAGTATTAACGGAAACGACTCAAATTCGATCACTTTTAAACAAATTAATAACACAACGCTTAAATCAATCTAAACTTAATTTCTCTCGATTATATCAATATCCAATTTGGATGAACCCAGAAATGCTAATTCAAGATAAAGCCATTCATTTAACGATGATGACGCAAGGTTTATTTCAATATGCATCCACAATGAAACCGCATGAGAACCGTTTAAACGCTTTAAATGAAGCGTTAAGATTTGCTACCATACAATCCATTAGAAATAAGGAAAACGCGCTTACAAGCCTTAAACACGATATTATTTCTTCATTTAAGACATCTAAGCAAACTAAATTCGCTTTGTTTAGTCAAAGTATTGGATTGTTAAATGCTTATTCACCTTTAGCGGTGATTAAACGTGGGTATTCTATAGCCAGTAAAAATGGGCATGTGATTAAAACGATTGAAAATGTATCAATCAATGATTCGATAACGATTAGAGTAAATGACGGGGAGATCCAATCAGTGGTATCTCAAAAGGAGTCTTATGGAAAAGAAAAACTTTGAAGCATCTATGATTAGATTGAATGAAATCGTTATGACTTTAGAAAAGAACGATTCCAGTTTGGAACAATCCATTACCTTATTCGAAGAAGGCTTAGCTTTGGTTAAAGCCTGTGATCTTCAATTAAAAGGTTTTGAACAAAAAGTTCAAGAATTGATGAAGACCTATGGGAATACAAGTAACGATGAATAATTTGGAGCGTTTTGAGACAACGCTCGATGAATTAACAAATGATTTGCCTGAAAGTAAAGTCAAAGCAGCTTGCCGCTATGCGCTTTTAGGTTCAGGTAAACGAATAAGACCTCAGCTTATTTTCAGTCTTCTCAAACAAGTTGGTGAAGATGATTTAAAAATAGCAGCAGCATTAGAAATGATTCATACCTATTCATTAATTCATGATGATTTACCGGCATTGGATAACGATGATCTTCGTCGTGGTCGTCCAACTGTGCATAAGGCTTTTGATGAAGCGGTTGCCATATTAGCTGGAGATGCATTGCTCAATCTTGCCTATGAAACGGTTCACTTGACGAATTTATCGGATGAAAAAAAAGTGATGTGTTTAAAAATCTTAAGTAAGAATGCCGGGCTTTATGGGATGATTCTAGGTCAATCTCAAGATATGTATCCAGCAAATGAACAAAGAGAAACCATTCGCACGATGTATGTAAATAAAACGGGCAAATTATTAGGTTGTGCTTTGGCATTAGGCTGTGTTTTGTCGAATCAATTGGACTTTGTTGATCGTTTTCAAAAAATTGGAGAGGACATTGGAATTGTATTTCAAATTCAAGATGATTTATTGGAAATTAATGGGAATCCATCTCTGATAGGTAAAGCTAAAGACAGTGATTTGCGGAATGATAAAAAAACGTATGTCGCTGTTTTAGGACCCCAAGAAGCTTTGATAGAATTAAATCAGATTTTGGTTTCTGTTGAGAATCAGATTAAAAATACCTTGATTAATCCAAATCAAGTTTTGTTCTTAATTGATACAATTAAAAATCGCACACATTGATTTTAAATGTGATTACCGATAAAATATCAGGAATGACAGCTTTTAAGGTATAATCTAAGTTAGATATGATTCAAAAATTAACCATTAAAAACTTTATCCTTATTAATGAAGTTAGCTTAGATTTTAAGTCTGGTTTTAGTGTTTTTACCGGTGAAACAGGAGCAGGTAAATCCATTTTAATCGATGCGATTGGAATCTTGCTTGGGGATCGTTTTTCAAGTGATGCTGTTGGTAACGAAGGACCTAAGACAAGTATTGAAGGTCTATTCAGAATACAACGTGAAGCGATTAAATCATGGCTTGTTGAACACAATTTTGAGTCGGATGATCAAGTCATAATACAAAGAGAATGTGATAAAGAGGGGAAGTCATCCTCTCGATTAAACGGACGACCAATTGCTGTAACGCTTTTAAAAGAATTGGGATCAATGATGATTGATATACACAATCAACATGATACGCAATACTTACTCAATCCGAAATATCATCTTGGATTATTGGATCGATTCGTTAATGAAAAAGCGTTGATGACTGAACTGAAAAATTCATTTCAGTTGTATGATCACATTCGCAAAGATATCCTCCATAAAAAATCCAGCGTGCTAAATACAGATGATCTTGAATTTTTAAGTTTTCAAGTTAATGAGATTGAAAAAGCTAATTTATTTGAGGGTGAAGATACTGAACTTGAACAAAAACATAAAGAGTTGATGGCTTATGAGAAGATTGCTTCTCATCTTAGCGCTGCGCTAAATTATCTAGATGAGACAGATGGTGTCAATGAAAGTCTATATGAAGCCATTCGAGAATTAAAGATCATTACAGAAAGTGATAGAATCATTGAGACAACCACAGCGATTAATTCGCTTTATTATGAATTGATGGACAAAGTTGCTGATTTAAAGCAAGCTAAGAGTCTCTTGAACTTTGATGAAGAAAATGTCAATGCGATCCAAGAACGTTTATTTTTAATTTCTAAACTAAAAAAGAAATACGGAGTATCGGTTAAAGACATATTCAATAAGAAACTTGAATTAGAAGACAGAATCGAACTTATCAATCATCGAGATACGATCTTAGCGGCTTTGGAAAAACAAGAAAAAGACGCATTTGATAAATATTTAGATTTAGCAAATGATATCAGTGCTTTAAGGAAAAGGAAAGCTTTGGAATTAGAAACGCTTGTATTAAGAGAATGTAGTGATTTATATTTGGATAAAGCTCAATTCAAAATCATTTTTAATCAAGGAACTGATGGATTAAGTGGATATGATGAAGTTGAATTCTTAGTCTCTATGAATCCTGGAGAAATCTTAAAACCTTTGGTTAAGGTCGCCAGCGGTGGTGAATTGTCAAGATTAATGTTGGGCTTAAAAGTTATTTTTAATGATCTTCAACAAATTGATACTGTTATTTTTGATGAGATTGATTCAGGTGTTTCAGGTAGAATAGCCACAGCAATAGGACAGAAAATGCATAAAATTGCAAACCATTCTCAAGTTTTCTCAGTATCACATCTCGGTCAAGTTGCTGCTTGTGCGGCTCAACATTATTTGGTTGCTAAAGCGCAAGGAAAAATGTCCACCTCAACATCAATTACTATCTTAAATTATGAAGATCGCATTACAGAACTCAGTATGATCTCAACTGGAACTGCTACAGAAAACTCTAGGAATGCTGCAAAAGAACTATTAGACACCCTACAATTACAAGTGAACCTACTATGAATTGGGAATCAGCCATACAACAGTACATCGATCATTTAACCTATGTTGAACGTAAGGCAAAACTAACCTTAAATTCCTATTTAAGCGATCTAAATCAAGTACAACATTATTTTGAAATTCAAAATATTGAGTTTGAGACTGTGGATACAAAATTATTAAATCAATTTATAGAAGTTGATACCCACTTAAAAAGCAATGCATCGATGCTTCGAATGATTTCATCGATAAAAGGGTTGTACCGTTTTTTAAACTTAATTGATGAAAAGCGTTTAAATCCAACAATCAATATGATTTCACTAAAAAAAACACGACGTTTACCAAAAACAATAAGTATAAATGAAATCAATCAACTTCTTCAATCTGAAGAGGGAAGTCAAATGAATTTAGATTTAACCTTGATTGATTTATTATATTCATGTGGCCTACGGGTTACTGAATTGGTGAGCTTAAAACTCAATCAAGTTTATTTGGATGATGGCTATTTAAGGGTCCTGGGAAAAGGAAATAAAGAAAGAATGATTCCCATGGGTAAATTAACCGCATCAAATTTACGCAAGTATATGACTTCTACACGTGTGATATGGCTAAAGAATAAAACGGAAAATATTTTTATTAATACAAAAGGAAATAATATTAGTCGACAATATGTTTATACAATGTTGGTTGCGAAAGAAAAAGCACTCGGCTTGAATAACCACATCAGTCCTCATAAACTAAGGCATAGTTTTGCGACATCACTTCTAAATGGAGGTGCAGATCTACGAGTTGTACAAGAGTTATTAGGTCATGCTGACATTTCTACAACCCAAATTTATACTCATGTCGACGAAAATCGACTCAGATCTGCCTACGATAAAATTCATCCAAAACGTAAAGGAGATTAGTATGAAATATCAAAGAATATTCGTAATAGTTATGGATTCACTTGGCGTAGGTGCAAGTAAAGATGCAGCGACCTATGGAGATGTAGGCTCTGATACTTTTGGCCATATTGCTGACCATTATGATCTACATATCCCAAACCTACAAAAACTTGGTATTGCGAATCTTCATCCTTTAAAAAATGTCGATCTTGTTAAGCAACCTTTAGGATATTATACAAAACTTTCTGAGTTGAGTCTTGGAAAGGATACCATGACTGGACATTGGGAAATGATGGGATTATTCATTGATAAACCATTCATTACATTTACTGACACTGGGTTTCCTAAAGAATTGCTTGACGAATTAAGCCTAAGAACGGGGTATCCCATCATAGGAAACAAATCTGCCAGTGGAACTGAAATTCTAGACGAATTAGGCGAAGAACACATGAAAACTAAAGCAATGATTGTCTACACCTCCGCTGATTCAGTACTTCAAATCGCAGCCCATGAGGAGACATTTGGGTTGTCAGAACTCTATAGAGCCTGCGAAATCGCAAGAGAGCTTACAATGAAGCCAGAATGGCGTGTTGGTCGCATAATTGCTCGTCCATTTGTAGGTTCAGGTAAAGGTTCGTTTAAACGCACCAGTAATCGTCATGACTATGCTCTAAAACCTTTCGGTAAAACTACCTTAAATTCATTAAAAGATAACAATTATGATGTCATTAGTGTCGGTAAGATTAAGGATATCTTTGATGGAGAGGGAATTACTGAAGCTTTTAAATCAAAATCCAATGAAGATGGAATGAATATTACGATTGAAATCGCCGAAAAGGATTTTAAGGGGTTGTGTTTTGTTAATCTCGTTGATTTTGATGCTTTATGGGGTCACAGAAGAAATCCTTTCGGTTATGCTAAGGAAATTGAGCTTTTTGATAGACAATTAGGTGTTTTGTTAAGCAAAGTGCGCAAAAATGATTTGATAATTCTAACCGCTGACCACGGAAACGATCCAACCTATAAAGGAACAGATCATACAAGAGAAAAAATCCCAGTCATTTTCTACAGTCCATCTTTTGACAAGTCTGGACCATTAGAAGAGAGAACCTGCTTTGGGGCGATTGGTGCAACAGTTTCTGAAAACTTTGAAGTTAAGCTTCCACCACATGGTGAATCTTATCTTAATCAATTAATCTAACTAAAGAAAACCTGCAAAGGTTTTTTTAAGTGATAGGTAAATAGATTGAGAGGGAAAGCCTTTTTAACAGATATAAATAAGTATATCTATATAACTTACATAATATACATTATGCGAAGTATGATTAAGGTTCTAAATTAGCATATTCTTTCGCGATATCATTAAGTAATAATGATTGTAATTGATTGTAAATTAAGTTCCACTCATTTGGGATACTTTCTTTATAAAATGTATTGTTCTTTGAGATAAATCTAAAATGTTTAACGTATTCCGAATAGTTAAAGACTGTAATCGTTATGCACTTTAATGTTGAAGCACCTTTTGAATCACTTACGCTATAGCATAGATTCTGATTACCAAGTATATATGTATCTATTGAGTTAATTGCTTTTAATTTGTAACTCAGATCTCCATCTTCTTTATCTGTAGCAAATACTTCATCAAAATATTCAAATTTAGAGTATTGTAAGATTGTTTTGTCTACTGCTGAAATCATTGGAGGATCATTATAAACCCCCAATACAGTGATGTTTATTGTTTTTTTAGCAAAGTATCCATATTTGTCTTCAATGTAATACGTTGCTTGATAAACGCCAGGTCTATTTAAGTAGTTACTTGCTAAAATAACGATTTGATTGGTTAAATCACCATCTTCATTATCATATGACTTCGCATAATCCAACAAATTGATCTGTTTTCCTTCTAGGATCTCAATATCTTGAACAATTAAAGTCGGGGGTGTATTAATTAATACTGAATTTAGCTCTAATGGTGAACCACTGTACTCTACAAACATCCCTGATATCCATACAGGACTGAGCACTGTTCCTTCAACAATTCGTCTTCTTAGGTCCATACATATATCAAGTGTTGCATTTACACGATAATAAGTTTGATTTAAAGCCATATAGCGCTCAAGTATATTCGTAAAAACAGATCCGAATTTAAAATATAGATTATTGGCATGTGTCGATGAGCAATTGGTTCCATATTTCCATATGGTACCTGTCTTTGTTGGTCCTTTTCGTGCATATATTGGTGTTTCAATGACCCTAAAATTAGTATCATATAACTTAGAGGTTATAGAATATTGATAGTCCCCTTTCATGATTGATATTGGATTTTCTATTGGATAATAAAGAGGAGTTTTTAAATATTTTTTTGAATTATTAGCTAAAACAATGATGTTGGTACTGTATTTGATTCCTTTTTTAAACTGATCAAGGGGTATTGTGACTTGAAAACCAACATTCTCAAAATAGTAATTACAGGAACTGGTATTATAAATGTTTTCTTTACAGAAACTTAAGCTCATATCTTGATTACTTGAGGTCATACTAATATTAGTTAAATCAGTATTAATGATGAATGTATCTTGAATACTTATGAATTCGAGTTGAATACTATGATCTGTTGCATTTCTAAAATGTTGTGTATCATTAATAAATGCCCAACCAGATAAAGTGACAGTCGATTCTGTAAGTTGAGCATCTAAAATCTCAAATGAAAGAAATTCCTTTGTAGTCATTGATATCGTTAATGCCTTTAATGGTAATGGGTTTAAAATACATATAAGTATTAACAGTACAAATAAAATTTTATTCAACATAATCATTATTTTCTAGCTCTAAATACAATAATTGCGAAACTAATGCCTAAGATGACCAAAAGTGTTGGGATACCAAAAGTGTTAATCAATGACTTAGGGCTGATCGGAGATTTGATGTTAATCATAGCAATTTGCGATGCTTCAATACAGCTGTTTTTCCATTCAAGATTAAGTGTTTGGATCACCGTATCGTTCTTTACAAGTTTTAAGGTCCTGAATCGTTCATCGATACCAGCAACAATCCCGTTTACATTTTGCAATAAAAAAGGCGTCTCCGACATCAATAACTCTCCTTCTTTCAGGCCATTGAGATAGACTTTACTTACGCCACAATTTCCATAAGTAAATGATAAAGTAGATTCTTGATATTCATTGGTTATTGTAATGGTGCTCATACACCTTTTTAGACTTTAAAATTCAAATATCCTAATAAAAAAGGTCCCGAAGGACCTAAATGATTATCTTCTTCTACCTCTAATCATTAATAGGCGCATGATTTGAAGCAGTGATGCTGCAAAAGCTGCAACATAAGTCATTGCTGCTGCAGATAACATTGCTTTTGAATCAGCGACTTCATCTGCATTGATGTAATTCCCTTCCGACAAGATTCGTAAAGCTCGGCTTGAAGCGTTAAATTCCAGCGGCAAAGTCGCCAATTGGAAAGTAGCTATGATGCAGAGCATAATTAATCCAAGATAAAATAATGGATCTATTGAAGCAAGTAAACCAATAATCGCGACAATCCATCCAGCATAACCTGAAATAATCGCAAATGGTAAAATGGCATTTCTTACACCGATGACACTGTAGTGTTCGGCATATTGGATGGCGTGACCAACTTCATGAGCTGCAACAGCCACAGAAGCTACAGAGGTTTCATTATAGACTTTTGGCGACAGATTGACCGTATTTGTTTTTGGATCATAATGATCACTCAGTAATCCCTTTTGACTGATTTGGATCTCCACATTTTGAAGACCTTGATTATCTAAGATTGCACGCGCGATCTGATAACCGGTTTTTCTGCTTTCAGTTGGAACCTCAGAGAAATGCGAATAAGCATTCTTGACTTTTATTTGAGCCCAAAAAGCTAAGCCAATGGCGGCTAAATATAAAAATATATCCACAATATCCTCGCTTATTTAACAGATTCTTTAAAGGCTTTGGCTGCTTTGAAACCAGGAACTTTAGATTCAGGAACCTGAATTTTTTCTTTTGTTTTTGGATTGATTCCTGTTCTTGCATTTCTGGTCTTCACTTCGAATTTTCCAAATCCGGCAAGATCTACTTTATTTCCTGCCTTGACTTGAGCTACGATCGTGTCCAATACCAAATCAACAGTTTCCAATGCAGACTTCTTGGAACATCCGCAACTTTCAGCAACAGCATCAGCTAAAGCTTTCTTATTAACTACATTTGTCATAGAATTTCCTCCATTCTTGAACACATCATAGCAAACTTAAGCCCAATATACAAATTATTCAGAT
>JBBQOY010000015.1:0-14252 GCA_038331365.1 Erysipelotrichales bacterium
TGACTCAAAGTTTCCATATAAACAGTTCTTAGTTCTTTTGAGGACTGAACTGTGGCTTTAACGATCTTCATTTGAGCTCCTTTTTGACTTCGGCTTCCAAATCAGCAATGGCGGCTTTCAGTTCAGATTCAGACTCATTGGTGAAGCGGATATGATGATTATCACTGAGTTCTTCAAAATACTTAACCCCTTGACCTTTGATGGTGTCTAAAACAATACAAGAAGGTTGATCAATCACGCCTTGACATTGCCGAATGGTCTGCAAGATCAAGTTTTCATCATTTCCTTTGATGCGTACAGTATTGAAACCAAAAGCTTCAAGTTTCAGTGCGATATCAAAAGGATTCATTATGTCTTTGGTTAAACCATCCAGTTGTTTATGGTTCTCATCGATAAACAAAAGGAACTGGTTGAGTTTGTTGTGGGCAGCAAATTGAATTGCTTCCCAAACTTGGCCTTCATTAAGTTCACCATCACCCACGATGCAATAGACTCGGTTTGGTTTATGATCAAGTTGAAATGCCTTAGCTAAGCCAACGGCTTGAGAAATGCCTTGTCCCAGTGAACCAGTGGTACAATCAACGCCAGGTGTTCTCAAACGGTCTGGATGGGAAGGCAAATGCGTTCCATTATCATTGAGTGTGCTTAGCCAATCCATCGGAAAGTAACCTTTTAAGGCTAAAGTTGAATACAAAGCTGGCCCCGCATGACCTTTAGATAAAACAAACCAATCGCGCTCTTCCCATTTCGGATTCTTTGGATCAATCTTCAGGACTTCTCCATATAATACAGATAAAGTTTCAACTACGGAAAAAGAACCACCCAGGTGTCCAAATCCTCGCTTTAAAAGCATTTTTGAGATTTCCAGCCTAATTTGGGCTGAAAACCGATGTAATTCTTGAGGTCTCATAGGTCTCCTTTAAGAAAGGTGTTATCTCAGATAACACCTTTCTCAGTTAAATATGCACTTAATTTTTTCTCGAGTTCGGGTAAGGAAATGATGTTGTCGAGTACGATACACTCACCATATGGAGAACAGATATCAAACATGTCTTTTCCGATAACAAAGAGGTCAGCGACACCTTTGTAAACATCGGTAGCAGCGGCGTGTGTCACTTCGACATCTTCAACACCCATTTTCTTAAGGATTTTCTCAACGTTCATTTGAACCAAAAACGAAGAACCTAAACCACTACCACATGCACACAAGATTTTTTCGAACTTCATAAGTCCTCCTTCACATAGACATCGGGAGGATCAATAAAATCCTCTCGATACTATTATAACTTATTATGCTGTTTTTTTAGCGGGAACTACGATAGCATAAACGATTGGGAGTAAGAATACCCCAACACAAATTGCCAACAAGCCATAACCTTGAACAACATTCGCAACATTACCGAAGATAATCCCGACTGCTGTAAAGTCAGCATCGGAGAAGGTGGTATTGGCGAAGCCTAATACACCTAATACAGGCATCAACAAAGCAGGTAAGAAGGTAATCAACAAGCCATGACCGAAGGCACCAATAATCGCACCTCTGCGTCCGCCAGTTGCATTGCCGAAGACACCAGCGGTTGCTCCACAGAAGAAGTGAGGAATAACGCCAGGAAGAATCAAAGCAACAGAAACGCCAGCACCGTTGATCAAGGACAAGACGCCTAAACCAACTAAACCGCCAACGAAGGAAACCAAGAAACCAATCAAGACTGCGTTTTCAGCATAAGGGAAGACAACCGGGCAGTCCAAAGCAGGTTTGGCATCTGGAACAATCTTTTCAGAAATCCCTTTGAAAGCAGGAACGATTTCAGCCAAGACCAAACGAACCCCGGCCAAGACGATATAAACGCCGCCGGCGAAAGTTAAGGATTGAATAATACTGAAGATTAAGAAGTTTTGATTGTTAACCATTGCAGGATCAAAATCGACTGTTGTGACAGCTTTAATGGTAACAACCAAGAAGAAGATAAACATCGTTAAGGAAATCGCAACGGAAGTATCACGTAAGAAGGATAAACGTTTTGGAAATTTGATTTCTTCTGTTGATTTGGAGCCTTTACCAAAAATGCTACCTAACCAAGCAGAGAATACATAACCTAAAGTACCAAAGTGACCAAAGGCGATGGAATCATCACCAGTAATCTTGACCATCGTCTTTTGGGCGATCGCCGGGAAGAAGGCCATGGTGAAGCCCAACAGAGCCGAACCAGCAAGAATCAACTGCCAACCTTCTAAACCACCAACCGTTAAGACAACCGCGATTAGCGCAGCCATATACAAGGTATGATGACCAGTCAAGAAGATATACTTCATACGAGAGAAACGGGCTAACAAGATGTTTGCAACCATACCAAACGCCATGATGTAAGCGGTGGCTTGGGCATAATCATTAAGTGCCAAGGATACGATGGCTTCGTTGTTAGGTACAACGCCGCTGACTCCAAAACCAAAATTAAATAATGCCCCAAAATAATTCAAGGCGCCAACCAAGATGCCGGCACCAGCCCCGATAATCAAGAAACCCAAGATTGTCTTGATGGTTCCTTTGATAACGATTTCGATTGGTTTCTTTTGAGCTACCAAACCGATCAAAGCAATCAAACCGACCAAGATAGACGGGGTGGACAAAATCTGCTGCAATACATTTAAGATAGAATCCAACATTTTTACTTTTCTCCTTTTTCTTTCTTTTACTTCAAGAATAAATCCAAAATCTCTGCCTCTGTTTTAGCGTTGATGATTTTCTGAATGCGATCCTCATCCATCATGATCTCTGAAAGTTCTTTAAGGGCTTCCAAGTGACCTTGACTGTCAGATGCGGCAAGCGTAATCAGTAGGTGTACATCATAGCCACCTTCTGAAAACTTGACCGCTTTTCTCAACAGGGTTACCCCCAACTGCTTTTTGAGCACCCCTTGTTCAGGTCGCGCATGCGGCAAGGCAATATTTGGCGCTAAAACATAGTAGGGACCATACTGGATGGTATTGTCGATGATGCTTTGAATATAGCGTTGCTCAACATATCCATTCTCAACCAATGGCGTTACTGCTTTGGTAATCGCATCAACCCAGTTTTCTGCGTGATCATAAATCCTAATATTATGAATACTGAGCATCTTTTCCATTGCAAATAACCCTTCCTTTCCAGTATAGAATTCCTTCGACTTTATTATAGCAACCCATAATTTCCCATAAAGACCAAGGTTTGTTTTTATTACTTTGCAAAACTAGACTAGGCATTGCTTTCAGATACTGTAAAGAGATTGGACTCATTGAAAAAATGTTTATAATTATCGATACTTTGTTGCGAACAATCCTTACTGTTAATTTACAATTTTATTTACTTCTATGTGCATCAACTTGTTTCATTTATTGCCAATGATACACACAATCTTTTGCGATATCTGATTAATATTTTTCTTCATGAACAAACTCGACTACGGCATTTGAAAGTAGGATGATTGATAAAACGAGATTGGTCCAAGTGGTGGCACTAAAAGCCCCACGCATTTGATCATAGACAACCGAGATCATCAAAAATCCAGAAATTGGTAATGTGTATCGCATAAGGGTAGTCATAAATCGATGTTTGAATCGAATCCAATCAAAACGGTTATCTGTATGTTCAATCATCCCGAATTTCATTAAGGCCAGCGCAATCCCATTTTCACCAGAGGCTTTGGTAAGATGAAGCCCCTTCTCAAGCTGTAAGTCTGGATGACCATCTTCCATAAGGATGCCATAATACGCTTTTTTTAACATTTCTAAATCATTAAGATTATCTCCAAACGCCATAACTTTGGTCCAAAGGGTATGCTTAATTTTTAAAACCACTTCAATCCCACTGGCTTTGGTAATGCCAGTAGGATAAAGATCATAATAATCGGTCTCAAATGCTTCCGCTTTTAACTGCGGGAAGTCTATCAAAAAGGCACTCAGTTCTGCATTGTCTTCAACATGGACCATGATGTTATAGACAGGCCCACTGGTGACTCTGCTTTTCGACATAAGTACTTTAGCCTTTTTACCAGTCATATCATGAATCTTTTGTTGAATTGAGGTGCCTTTTAAAATCAGCGTATGATCGCGCATATGTAACCCAACGTCCCAACCCAAATCATAAATCCGTTCAAGCACAGAACTAAGTAATTCTTCATCTATTGGATCTTCGTGTAAGATTTTACCAGAAGCATCCATTACCAATTTACCATTGTTATAGACAATTGCATCAGGCTTCAATCTTCGTTTTAGTTCTTCACTGACTTCAAAAGGAGGCCGGCCAGTAGCGATGATAATGGTGTTTTTATGGTGTTTGAGTTGTTTGATTGCATCATCAACAGAAGCAGGGATACTACCATCTCGTCGATCTGTTAATGTTCCATCTATGTCAAACACCACAATATCAGTCATCATAGGTTACCTGTTCTTTCTGTGTCGTTACCGACTTGATCATTACTTCTATGTCGCTCGGATTTGCTTTTTTAATTTGATCGATGAGTCCTTGGTCTGAAACGACACTCATTAAATCTTTCATGATGCCCAAATGGCTACTTTTATCAATGGGAGCCAAAACAAACAACAATGAAACACAACGGTCTTTGAAACATACCGGTTGTTTCAAAATCATCAATGACATACTTAAGGCATGAACGCCATCTTGAGGCAAAGCATGTGCCAAAGCCACATCTTCACCAATGACAATGTATGGCCCATATCGATTAACCCCATCGATCATAGCCTCAATGTAACTGTAGTCGATGGTATTCTCCTTCAATAGCGGATCAGCCGCAAGGGTAATGGCTTCTTCCCAACTTTTGGCTTCAGCTACGATTTTAATGCGTCTTTCAAATAAGACATCTTCCAAACGAATGCTATTTTCTTTGTTTACGGACTCAGTAGAAATGACTGGATTAAATAATTGTGCAAGATCTTTCTTAACTTTTTTTAAGCTGTCTTGATCGATGTAATTAGAAACAATACTTAACACAGACTCTAAATTGACCCCGTTTTGTATTTTCTTTACTTGTTCAGTATTGACAATCCGCGATAAAATACGCAAACGATCATCTTCGGTAATGATGGGTTTAACTTTGATAACCGGTACAGGAGCATTAATATCTACCGTAGAAATAATAAAATCAATCTGGTTGAGGTATTTATGAATCCCATCGACCCCAACAATATCTAAGATCTTTAAACTTGGATGTAAAGCTTCAACCTCCCCACGTAAAATAGTGGCTGTAGAAATCCCATTTGGGCAAACGATAAGCACTTGGAAATCCCGTTGAAGTCGATTATTTCTTCTTAAGTAACCACCTAGGTGCATCGTAATATAGGCAATCTCAAAATCAGGAATCGGCATCATAAGTCCGTCTTTAAGCACCTTTGACGCCTTTACAGTTAATTCAAAAAGATCAGGATAAGATGCCATAATGTCTGCCATCAACGGATTTCCAATTTGAATCCCAAATTTATATCGATAAATCGACATAGAAAGATGATTAGCAATCAGAGAAATCAGTTGCTCCCGATCATCAAATTCAATGCATGCCAAGATTTCGAATTCCTTGACCAATTGATTGGCTAAGTTATGGAGGTATGGTTTTTCATTCTTTGTATCATAAATGGTATTGATTTGAACACGAGAGCCCAACATATGCATAGCCACATAGATTTGTTCTGACTGAGGCAACTGAGTGAGTAGGTTTTCGACCATTTGAAATTCTTTGGTTTGTAAAATATCTTGCGCGTCGATATCTGAAAGATTAATGTTATCACTACGTAAGATGATGACAGAGATCAAAGCTGCTAAGGACAAGGTCATACCTTCAACATAGGATGTATCCAATTGAGTTTCTATGTTTTGTAAAATAACTAAATATTGCTTGATCAAGGTTCGATCATAAAATGGTAGCTCATTGATTGTTGCGAGTTGATTGTTTTCAAGTAATGAAATCAATGGACTAAAGTAATAAAGGAAGACAGCCCTTTGTTGGAACGTTGGGCCTTTAATTTCATAGCCATTTTGGGTTTCAAAAGTTAATTCAAGTCCATATCGCAGAAGTTTTTCACGTACTATCTTAAGGTCATTGAAAGTAGTATTCCGACTGATTGAACACAAATGACTGAGTTGTTCAACAAAAACTGGAGTATTGGCACTAAGTAAAGTACAGATTTGAATACGATGTCTTTCTTTGGGCGACAAAACATAATAGGCTGTGTTTTCGCTACTTTTAAGTAACGCCTTTATTTTTTCACTTTGAATCTTTGTAACATAAACGCCACGATTCCGTTCGACCAGAATTGCAGAAACATGTTGGGTTGATAACCAATCATTTATTTTATTCAAATCATAGTACACCGATCTGACACTCACATTAAAAAATCTGGAGATCTCTTGTATGGATAACGTTTCTTCAGAATCTGAAAGATAACGTAAAATTGCGACACAACGTGAGTCCAATTGCCAGAAAGTCATAGTTTACCTCACCATCTATGATAGCAAAATTTTATTGATCTTAAAGTATTAATCTTGAAAGGGTTTTGTGCAATTTTTATGTTATATATCAAAGTTACGATTCCCGCAACATAAGTCATGCATCTTTCCATACAATAATAAAAAAAAAGTCCTGATCGGACTTCTAGTTTTTTATGGTGCACCAGACGGGACTTGAACCCGTACGGTTGCCCACACGCTTCTGAGACGTGCGCGTATGCCAATTCCGCCACTGGTGCATTTGTGGATGCCACATAATTATAACAAACTCTGTTAGAATTGCCACCAGAACTTAAAAAGACTGAATCAGAATGCTATTTAATTTAAGGTCGAGGATAAACCATAATTCGTTTGAGTGCTTCTATGTCTGCGCCTAAAGCTTCTGCCAAGGCATAGGCAAAAGGCAATACAACACCGACACCTCGTCCTGTAATTAGATTCCCATCAATGACGACATCTTCTTGCGTATACTGTGCCATTGAAAAGATTGAAGCACTGTCTTGCATGGGATAAGACGTGACTCTTTTATCTTTTAATATGCCCGCTTTTGCCAAGACCGTTGGGGCTGCACAGATGGCTGCGATGATCTTGTTTTCTTGTTCAAAGCATCTAATCAATGCTAAAACATTTTCATCCGCCATGAGATTACTTGAACCAGGTTGACCCCCTGGCAAAAAGATCGCATCATAATCCATACCATCATCAAATGTTTTGTCTGCGATGAGTTTAATCCCATGGGAAGAAATCACAGTTTGTTGACCAATGGACATCAAGTCGACCTCAAAATGTGCTCTACGTAAAACATCCACTGTAACAATCATTTCGCTTTCTTCAAAACCATCGGCGCAAAGAACGACTATTTTTTTCATATGTGCCCCTCTTTCTTATTGTATCACTTCAAAAACAACTGCTACCACATCAGAGCTCGTGTTTAAACTTCAAAGCCCCATCTTTTTTAGTGCAGCAGTTAAAATCTTTTGGCCATCGATATTACTAAAAGCAGCCATATCACAGACCATTATATTTTGATTGGGAAACTTATTTTGGATGTCTTTAAGTGAGCCTGCGACTTGTGGACCCAATATAACCAAGTCACAGTCTGGTGTATGCTGTTCTAATTCAATACTTGGATAAGCTTCTATTTCTAACTCTAAACGCTGTGTTTCAATTAAAGATCTAATTTTATTGAGTAATAAAGTTGTCGATAAGCCACCAGCACAAAACAAATGTATCTTTTTCATAGTATCTCCTTTGAATTGAGATATTATACCACCGTCTTAAAGAAAAAGCCGTGTGCATAATCCATCAAAAAAGCGTATAATACTTAAAAAAGTGACCCCCTATGAGAAAAAATCTAATCCACAGTCAACGCATCGTCATTAAAGTAGGCTCAAGTACCTTAACCCATGAGACAGGTGCCCTCAATTTAAATCGTTTGGATAAACTAGCCCAAATCATTTCAGATTTACTCAATCAAAACAAAGAGGTTGTTTTGGTGTCTTCAGGTGCGATTGCCGTTGGGGTTAGTAAGCTCAAATTAAGCGAACGGCCCAAATCAACCCAAGAGAAACAAGCTGCGGCAGCCGTTGGTCAAGGTGAATTGATGCATCTATACAGTAAATTCTTTTCAGAATATGGCCATATGGTTGCCCAGATCTTATTAACCAAAGATATCTTCGAAGAAGCCCCAAAACGAATCAATGTCATCAATACTTTTGAAAGTTTACTTCAAAAAGGGATATTACCCATCGTCAATGAGAATGATACCGTCGCAACCGATGAGATTGAAGTCGGTGATAACGATAGTTTATCTGCCTTAGTTGCCACTTTGATACAAGCCGATCTTTTGATTTTACTCTCAGATATTGAAGGACTCTATGAAGCAGATCCAAAGTCTCATCCTGAAGCGAAGTTGATTTCAGTCGTAGATCTAATCGATGACGCATTGCTCAATCGAGCCGGTGGGGCAGGAACCAATCGAGGGACCGGTGGGATGATGACCAAACTAAAAGCTGCCAGTATTGCGACTTCAGCTCACATCAACATGGTCATCGCGAATGGTGCTCAACCTGAAATCATCTCCGACATCTTACAGGGAAAAGATATTGGGACCCTATTTATCGCCAAATGAACGAAGTCCAACTAAAAGCTCAAAAAGCTAAATCAGCAGCTGTAAAACTTGCCTTACTCGATTCTAAAACCAAAGATATGTTTTTACTTGCCTTAGCAAGTGCTTTATTAGATTCTATTGAGTCTATAATAAGTGCCAATCAACAAGATCTCTTATCGGCAGACCATCTTAATGACACATTAAAAGATCGATTGATGCTGAATGAAGTGCGAATCAAAGCCATGGCAGAGGGTTTAAAAGAACTCAGTCACATTCAAGATCCAATCAATGTCTTATTGTCAGAAACCATTCGACCCAATGGTTTACGAATTCAAAAAGTCTCCGTCCCTTTAGGCGTCATTGCGATGATTTATGAGGCTCGACCCAACGTTACCATCGATGCAGCTGCCTTGGCTTTTAAAGCCGGTAGCGCCATCATTTTACGCGGTGGTAAAGAAGCCCTAAACTCAAACAAAGCCTTGGTACGCATCTTAAAAGACACCCTACAAGCTCAAAATTTAGATCCTGAACTCATTCAGTTGATTGAAGATCCCGATAAAGAACTGGCGAAAGTCTTAATGACAGCCAATGGTTTAATCGATCTTTTAATCCCAAGAGGATCAGCCCGATTGATTCAAACCGTTTTGGAAACGGCAACAGTCCCTGTTTTGGAAACTGGGGTTGGAAATTGTCATGCCTATATCGAAAGTAGTGCCAATCAAGACATGGCCATTAAGGTCATCGTAAATGCGAAATGTTCAAGGCCTTCTGTTTGTAATGCACTTGAGAAAGTTTTAATCGATGAAGCCATCGCGGATGAATTCTTACCTCAATTGATTCGTGCATTGAAAGCCCAAAAGGTCACAATCTTTGGGGATGAGAGCGTCTGCTGTATCGATCCATCCATCTTTTTAGCGACAGAGCAAGATTGGTCTACAGAATATCTCGATATGAAACTGGCCATCAAGATTGTTAAGGACATCGATGAAGCCTTGACTCATATTCAAACATATTCAACCAAGCATTCAGAAACCATCTTAACCTCGGATACAAAAAAAGCCCAACGCTTCTTAAATGAAGTCGATGCGGCTGTAGTCTATCATAATGCCTCAACCCGATTTACTGATGGAGGTGAGTTTGGATTCTCAGCTGAAATTGGCATCTCGACTCAAAAATTGCATGCTCGAGGCCCGGTAGGCCTACAAGAACTTTGTTCTTATAAATACAAAATCTACGGAGATGGTCAAATCCGATAAAAAAACATCCAAATTGAATGTTCTATTTTGAGGCATACATTTTTTCGTAAAGATCAATGAATTCTATGGCCAAGATCCTAAAACTCTCAGCACTCATAAGCATATCTTCGGTATGAATCAACAAGAGATTGATTTCTGTTTTTTCTCCTGAAGCTTCTTTTTGAATGAGTTCCATATGGCTATGATGGCCTTGGGTGAAAACTTCTGCACCCTCAGTAATCATCGCTCTAGCGGACTCAATTTTACCCTCTTTGGCTTCACCAATGGCTTCAATGAACATGGATCGAGCTGTGCCCACTGCAGAAATAATCTGAAAACAAATCAGTTCTAGGCCTTCCATAATTAACCGATGATCTTCTTCGCAAATTCGAAGACAGCTTT
The DNA here is from genome assembly GCA_038331365.1 of Erysipelotrichales bacterium. Classification (GTDB taxonomy): domain Bacteria; phylum Bacillota_I; class Bacilli_A; order Erysipelotrichales; family Erysipelotrichaceae; genus UBA2212. Next base: position 10,244 of record JBBQOY010000015.1, read on the forward strand.
CCCATTCATGGTGCCGTACTGGACCATGTCGATGAGTTCAATCTTTTTATCTGGAAACTGAGCCCTAAACCCTTTTAGTGCAAAACGAACCTGGGGACCCAATAAGACAACATCCGCTGTAGGAATAACTGAAACTGCTTCATTGGCTGCATATGCCTGAATTTTACATTCATATCCAGCTTCTGCTGCTTCTTTTTCCATTTTCGTAACCAATAAACTGGTGCTCATGCCTGCTGCACAAATCAAAACAATATTCTTCATAACTGCCCCTTTCGAGAAAGCGTACGCAAAGGATAACGCTTACATTATTCAATGGTCAAATTATAGCATGTGAAAGCACTATGTCAAGGTCATATAAGTCATAATGTCATGATATAATGATGTTAACAAAATCGTTTTATTGAAAGGTACTCATTATGACCCAAACAGACACGCTTAACGCCTATGCAGATCAAATTAATCAGATTTTAAAAACATTTCAATTAAGCCAATCAGAAGCAATTGAAAAAGCTTCTGACAAGATTGTCGAAGCTTATCAAGCACACAAACGCTTTTTGGTTTTTGGAAGTGGACATTCACATATGGTCGCAGAAGAATTCTACGTAAGAGCTGGTGGTTTAGCGTATGTAACCCCCGTTCTACAAAACGAACTTACTTTAACGGATCATCCAATCAAATCAACATTAATCGAAAGAACGCTTGGCATGGCTCAAGTCTATTACGACCTCTATCATTTTGAAAAAGGTGATGTATTATTGGTTTGTAGCAATTCTGGACGCAATGCATTACCGATTGAATTGGCTCGATTGGCTAAAGAAAATGGCTTAACCGTCCTAGCGTTCACCAACGTGGCTCAAACCAAAACCATCCCATCTAGACATCCTCTAGGTAAGAATCTAGATGCTTATGCGCATATTTTAATCGATAATTGTGGGGCATATGGAGATGCGGGATTTGACATTGGTGAAGGAATTATGATGGGATCTTCTTCCACCATCATTGGTGCTTTTATGGCACAATCACTGAGTATCTTAGTCGCTACGAAAATAAAAGCTTTGGGACTTGAAATTCCTGTGTTTAGAAGTTCAAATATAGATGGGGCAGATGACTACAACAAACAATTAATGGCACGTTTTTGTAAGACGTTCTAACTCATAAGAAAGAGAAATCGATGAGATATATTCTAATTAATAAGTTTTCAAGTGTTCCTTTGTACGTACAATTACGCAATAGCATTCGCGGTGCGATCGACGATGGGACGCTCAAGAATAAAGACAAACTACCCACTGAAGATGAACTCTGTGACACTTTTCACATCAGCCGCCCTGTTGTAAGACAGGCTTATGCCGAACTCTTTGCTCAAGGTAAAATTGTTCGGATGAAAGGCAAGGGTACTTTTGTAACCAAGCAGGTTGTCAGTCGTAGTTTTACCAGTGAACTGTATAATTTCACCGGCGAGATGGAACGCTTGGGTAAAAAGCCAAGAACCAAAGTTTTAGTGGTCGAAGTCATTCATCATGATCCCCTTATTTTTCCATTGCTAAACCTCAGGGATGGCAGCACTGTGCTTCATTTCAAACGACTTCGCTTTGCTGATGATGTACCCGTTTATATCGAAGATTCCTTCATTGATCTGAAGCAATTCCCGAATTTAGAAAAAGTTGATTTTGCAGCCAATTCTCTTTTTACAATCTTTGAGACGAAATATCAACGACCCGTTCATAAAACCTACAATGTCTATAATGCTATGTTGGTCAGTGATAACGATGCTTCCCTGTTGGATGTTGAAAAAAGATCCGCTGTTCACCGCGTTATATCGACCACATTTGACACTTTAGGACGCGTGATGGAAGTTTCGGTGGCTTTTTTCCCTGGTGAACGTAATACGTACGATGTCATCGTCCGAAGAGATCGAAAGTGAGACAACTATGAACTACATCAAAATCAGTCGTTATCAAGCTGCCCCACTTTACGCGCAGCTTAAAGAATCTATTTTGAAAGCTTTAAGTGATGGCACTTTATTGCCCGGCGATAAACTTCCAACCGAGGATGAACTGTGCACCCATTTTTCAGTCTCACGACCAGTGGTTAGACAAGCGTACTCTGAACTCATCTCCGAAGGCATCATCACACGGATTAAAGGCAAAGGTTCTTTTATTCGCGAAAAAGAGATTCAAAGTCACTTCTTTCAAGAACTATCCATTTTCGAAGATGAACTGAAACGAGTTGGGATGATTCCTTCCACCAAAGTAATTATTAAAGAAATACTCAAGAAGAATACTAAGTTTCAACAAATCCTCAAACTTCAAGCAGAAGATGATGTCATTCATCTGCGCTTTCTTTATCTGGGTAATACTGTACCTATGATTCTGGTAGACACCTATCTTCCTGCTGCATTGTTTCCAGATCTGCTCAACAAGGATCTAGAACACAGACCTTTATATCATATATTTGAATCCGATTATCATCGTTATATCGCTCAAGCCAGACGCACAGTCGATGCGATCATTGTGCGTGATCAAGATGCCGGCTTATTAAACATTGCCAAAGGCTCAGCACTCCATGAGGTTAAAACATTGTCCATCTCCATCGACGAAAACATTTTAGAATACAGTTGTGCTGGTTATCCTGGTGAACGCAATTCATTTGACATTATGATTTATAAACACAGGGATGAATAAAAAATAACGGGCTTAGGCTCCGTTATTTTTAGGTTTGGTTGGGGTTAAGGCAATGATCATTGTATGACTAAGTTGATCTGGGATTGGCCGTTTTCCACTCAGCATAGGAAGCCAATAGCCTCCTCCGAATAAAGCCAAAGAGAGAATCTTGGCAAAATATCGAACAATAATACGATCAATTGAGATTGCTTTCTTCTTTTCATCGATGACTTTCATCGACATAATGCGCTTTCCAACTGAAGCTTTCCAAGGACTGGCTTCTAATCCAATATAATAAACAGCGACGAATAAAGGTGGCAGATAAGCATTGATTGGCAACAAGAAATTAACAACTGGTCCAATCAGAAACATATCGAAGATAAAAGCCACGATACGTTTCCAAGCAGGTGCTTCAATCCATTCCATTGGAACCTTAACGGTATCCATAATTTGTTGCTGAATCGACGGTTTTTTTGTTTTAGCCATGTTTACTTAGCCTTAAAAAATAGAGGGAGATATTCTTTATGTGCTTCTAACATTTCATCTAGGATTTGTTTCGCTAAAGCTTCACTTTGAACAAATGGATGCATGGTCATGGCCAATAAGGCTTTTTTATAATCTCCCGTAATGGCTGCTTCAGCCGCTACGATTTCATACGCTTTTAGGTTTTGAACAATACCCAAAGCCCCAATGGGTAAAGCCCCAACATGACATGGGATCGGTCCATCTTTGGTGATGACAGAACTGACTTCAACCACAACATCATCTGGTAGATTAGAGATACCACCTTTATTCAACGTATTGACCGGTTGAATATCCCTTTTATCATTATAAATCGAGGTAATTAAATTACAGGCTGCATCACTATAATAGGCGCCCCCACGTAGTTCAAGCTGTTTTGGTTTAACAGAAAGATTTGGATCTTTATACAATTCAAAGAGTTCAGCTTCAATTTTCTTAACTTTAGAAGCGCGACTTACACCCGTCTTGAATTCTTCCATATAGTGTTCCTGCATCAGTTGGTGTTGGAAGTAATAACGATGATAAGAACAAGGCATAACGCCCAGTGCTTTGACAAAATCAGTCGACCATGGGATATCTTCGATGTTTTTCATCGTTAATTTCATCTTATCGATGTTTTCAATCAAATCAGATAGGATGCTTTTCCCATCAAGACGAACATCAAGGGCATACACCAAATGATTTAAACCACCAAAAGTCACTTCAACGCGAGCAACATCAACGCCGAGTTGTTTGGCAATTCCCATTTGCATCCCAATCGGTACATTACATAAACCGACAAAACGTTTCCAGTTGGTATATCTAAAAACAGCCTCTGTGTTAAGACC
>JBBQOY010000016.1:0-13767 GCA_038331365.1 Erysipelotrichales bacterium
CCCGCAACCTACTGATTACAAATCAGTTGCTCTACCAATTGAGCTAGGTCGGCAACTATAATGGTGGAGGCTGAGGGGCTCGAACCCCCGACCCTCTGCTTGTAAGGCAGACGCTCTCCCAGCTGAGCTAAGCCTCCAGGACCATCTAAGTGCCTTATAACTATATCATAATCCGTGATTTATAGTCAATAAAAAACTCGGCTTTATTTATTTAAACAAAGTCTAATGATATAATGGTTAAAAGTTAGAGGTACACTATGCTTAAAGTCTTCAATACACATGCCTTAACCTCCAAACAAAGGTTCTCAAGAGCCCTATTGGTTGGGATTGTGACTGCTTTGGGTTCTGCGATGATTTATGGGGTCATCAAACCTGCGATAATGTTTGAATTCTCTGTTGTTTATATTGGGATCGGATGGCTGATTGGCTCCGTGATTCAAAAGTACGGCCGTGGTGTTCAAGTTAAGTTTTCCATCTTGGCTGCTGTTTTAGCTGCCTTGTGTTTTATCTTAGCGGATCTGTTTGGTTATTTTGGACTTCAACTCTTATTCCAACCGATCACTTTGATTCAATTGATCTTTCAAATCATTCCCAGTTATTTACAAACCAACATCAATTCGCTGCTCGGTTTAGCTTTTAGAGCACTCGGTGTCTATATGGCGTATTCCAACGCACGTATCATCTGATGCGTTTCTATCGTGAAACCTGGGCGGATGTTAATCTCGATCATCTCGAGTATAATATCAAGTCGCTTGAAAAACATCATAAAAAAGCATTGTTTGCCATCATCAAAGCCAATGCCTACGGCCATGGAGATGAATTGATTGCCCAGAAAGCACTTATATCTGGAGCTGAAATGTTGGCTGTTTCTTCTTTAGATGAAGCCTTGTCATTGCGCTACAAACATGTCAAAGGACCGATTTTAGTCTTAGGTCATATCTCTCCTAAAGACATCCATATCGCCATTGAAGAGCGAATTACCGTAACTGTAACCTCCTTAGCTTGGGCAAAATCGATTCTAAGTGAAGACCTCCATGGCTTAGTGGCTCATATTAAAATCGATACCGGCATGAATCGAATGGGTTTAAAGACCTTATCCGAGATTCAAGAAGTACTTTATGATTTTGATTTCGCTGGGGTTCAAATCGAAGGCTTGTATACACACTTTGCCAGCAGTGATGATCCAAGTGAACTTCAAACCCAAAAACAATACTTAGCTTTTGAGAAGATCGTTGAAATGCTCGATCGTCCGTTTAAATGGATCCATTGCTCAAACAGTGATGCAACCATACACTTCGATACCCCTTTATGTAATGCCGTAAGAGTCGGTTTGGCGATGTATGGTTATGCCTCATTCGAGTATGATTTAAAACCCGTGATGACGCTTAAAACCAAACTGGTCAACGTTAAAACCATTGAAGCTGGGGAAACGGTCAGTTATGGGGCAACTTATACCGCAACCAAACAAGAAATGATTGCGACGATTCCCATTGGGTATGCGGATGGATGGAATCGTAAACATCAAGGTGATTTTGCCTTTATTGGTGATGTTCCCTGTGAATACATTGGAAGAATCTGTATGGATCAATGTATGATCCGTTTGGATCAGCTCTATCCAGAAGGTACCGAAGTTGAATTATTGGGATTGAAAGCCAATATCTACTCAATGGCCAAACATCTCGATACGATTCCCTATGAAATCTTAACGCAACTCAGTGATCGAATTCCCAAGGTATACTTCGAAGAGGGACAAATCGTCACCACAATCAATCCAAGACTCATCAAAAAGGAAGACTAATTAGCCTTCCTTTTTTTCTTTATTCCCACTCGATGGTGGCGGGTGGTTTTGAAGTCACATCCAAGATAATGCGATTGATGCCTCGTACCTCATTGATGATTCGATTGGAAATCTTATCGAGTACAGGATAAGGAATTTTCGCATAGTCTGCGGTCATCCCATCAATACTGGTGACGGCTCGAATGCCTAAGGCATAATCATACGTTCTTTGATCTCCCATAACACCAACCGAACGAATGTTGGTTAAAACGGTAAAGTATTGCCAGATCTCTCGCTCAAGTCCTGCTTTTTTAATCTCTTCATGAAGGATCGCATCGCTTAAGCGCACGATATCGCATTTGGCCTGTGTTACTTCACCGATGATTCGAATCGCTAAGCCAGGTCCTGGAAAAGGCTGACGATAAACCCAGGATTCATCTAAGCCTAAAAGTAAACCTAAAGCTCTGACTTCATCTTTAAATAAGGTATTTAATGGTTCAATCAGTTTAAATTGAATGTCTTTGGGTAACCCACCCACATTATGATGAGATTTAATGGTTTGAGCTGAAAGTGTACCCGATTCAATGATGTCGGTATATAAAGTACCTTGAGCCAACCACTTAATGTGAGAAAGCTTCGCTGATTCAGATTCAAAAACACGGATGAATTCTTCACCGATGATTTTGCGTTTACGTTCAGGATCTTCAATGCCTTTTAATTTACTTAAAAAGCGTTCTTTCGCATCCACTGAAATTAAATTAAGCCCAAAGAAATCCTTAAAGGTCTTTTCAATTTGAACGCCTTCATTGAGTCTCATTAAGCCATGATCCACAAACATACAGGTCAACTGAGACCCAATGGCTTTATGCAGTAATGCCGCAACCACGGCAGAATCGACCCCACCGCTTAACGCACACAAGACTTGATCCGTTTTAACCAAAGTTCTTATTTCTTCTACTTTTTGATCGATAAAGGAATTGAGATTCCAATTCTTTTCTGCCTTACAGACATTAAAAACAAAATTTTCTAACCATTGATTGCCAAATTCAGTGTGTCTGACCTCAGGATGAAATTGTAAGGCATAAAACTGACGAGACGCATCACTCATTACCGCTAAGATATCATTATCACTATAGGCATCCGCATTAAAGCCCTGAGGAACTTCAGAAACAAAATCCCCGTGACTCATCCAAACACTTTGACTTGTTGGAAGATTAAGGCTTAAAGCCGTGGTATTTTTTAAGATGATGTTGGATTTACCATACTCTTTGATGGATGAGGCTTTAACTTGACCGCCCAATTGATGTGCCATCAGTTGCATACCATAACAGATTCCTAAAATTGGTAACTTAAGCGTATAGATCTTTGGGTCGATGCTCAAGGTTTTTGGATCATACACAGAGTTTGGTCCACCAGAAAAAATAATCCCTTTTAGATCTTTATCATTTTCGAAAGTTGATAAAGGTGTATTGTGGGGTAATAATTCACTGTAAACACCCATTTCACGGATCCGTCTGGCAATCAATTGATTGGTTTGACTTCCAAAATCCAAAACAACAATTTTATCGGCCACGGTAGTTCGGAGCCTCTTTAACGATATCGACATCATGGGGATGAGATTCATTGAGTCCCGCATTGGTTATTTTGATGAATTGGGCATCGCGTTTTAAAGCGATGATGTTTTCACAGCCCACGTAACCCATACCAGATCTTAGTCCACCCATCATTTGATAGAGGACATCTGCGATGGGTCCTTTATAAGGCACGGTCGCTTCTATACCTTCTGGGACCAATTTATTGAGTTCTTTTTGACCGCCTTGGAAATAACGATCCGAAGATCCTCTTTGCATGGCACTCAGCGACCCCATCCCAACATAAGATTTAACTTTCTTACCATACACTTCAACGACTTCACCAGGCGTTTCTTCACAGCCAGCGAGTAAGCCCCCCAACATCACCGCATCTGCCCCAGCAGCCAAGGCTTTAACGATATCACCAGACAATTTAATCCCCCCATCTGCGATAATACTAACCCCTCGGTCTTTGGTGACCTGATAGACATCATTGATGGCGGTAAGTTGTGGTACACCGACCCCTGCGACAACCCGAGTGGTACAGATCGAACCAGGTCCAACCCCCACTTTAACGATGGATGCCCCTGCTTCTATCAAAGCCAAAGCGGCTTCTCCCGTAACGATGTTTCCACCGATTAAAGTAAGTTGTGGATAGGCTTTATGGATATTCTTAATCGATTCTAAAACACCTTTTGAATGACCATGAGCCGAATCCACCGCAATGACATCGACTTCAGCGTTCACCAACGCTTTAACCCGTTCCATGGTTTCAGCAGAAACCCCAACAGCAGCACCAACCAAGAGTCTTCCTTTTAGATCACAGGCCGCGGTCGTTGGATTAAGCACAGGAGCCTTTTTAACTTCAGAAACCATCTTGGCTTGAAGGTCAATGGATAAATTCTTATGGAGAATTCCGAGTCCACCCGCATTGGCTAAGGCAATGGCCATGATGTCTTCAGTCACCGTATCCATGGCTGCTGATAATAAGGGTAATTTTAGTTTAATTTGATCCGTCAATTGGGTTTTAAGATCAACATTGGCTGGTACAACCGTGGAGTAAGCCGGAATCAGCAACAGATCATCAAAGGTATACCCTTCTTTGAGTAGTTTTCCATTCATATTTTCCATACGTTCCTCCTGTTATTTGAAAGATTATATCAAAAAAATCAGACACATGATAGGCTTATCGACGCTGTCTAACCAATTCGAAACAAAGTACGGCTGTCGCACTGACCGCATTTAAAGCAACTTTAAGATCATTTGGATAAACAATCATGATGGCTTTGTCCATTTCTGCCATCACTAAGGCAGATAAACCACGCATTTCACCCCCGATGCCTAAGACAATATTCTGGTTGAAATCAAAATCTAAATAGTCAATGGACTGGTCATTTCGAAATGTCACCGCAAACGTATAATGATGTTCCTTCAAAAGCTTTAGCGCTGAAGGTAAATCATCGCTCATCACCAAATCGACTGCATCAAAAAGACCTGCGCTGCTTTTCATCAAAGTGGTTTGGGCATACTCCAGTTGACGACTGCCCATTAAAATCGCATCGACCCCGGCAAGGGCAGCAGTTCTAAAAATTTGACCCAGATTAAAGGGATCCTCAATCCCTTCAAGCAAAAGGATAAATCCCTTATCTTTCTTTAAAACTTCTTCTAAAGATGATAAACTTCGTTCTTCACATATGGCAATCAACCCACCATGCGTTTTACCGATGGTTTTGGCTTGAATCTCAAGCGTTGAACAGCGTAAAAACGGGACCCTTTCTTTAGCACATAAAGTCTCAATATAATTCAAATCACGGGTTGGTTTCTTTGTTTCATCAATATAAACAACTTCCACTTTACGTCGATGATACTTAAGCGCTGCCTTAACCGATAAAGCCCCTTCTAAAATGATCATAGATTAACCTTTCTGCGAATAAAGTCGCCGGCGCGGACATCACACGGAATCCTCATCGTCAATTGAGCCAAAGGTTGATTGGCAAACTCAAGTGGTGCGCCTTGCGAATCAAACAATTCAGTCAATACAAAGAATTGGGTCGGTCGAGTTGGACTAAAGACTTCAAGGGTTTCATAAAGACTTACATGATTTCTGATTTCGATCAAGGCTTTGTCTTGATCAACAGAGAGCACATTCCCGATATAATTCTGCGTAACATTGTCATCACTGCTGGTATAAACTTGGCCATTTTTCTTCGGTAAGGCACTTAGAAAACCTTCAAAAGTCGGCCGACTTTCAGCCATTTTAAGTTCTGCCTTAAGTTGGCTTCTTAATCCTTCGTCCGCATTTCCGTTGACTAAGGCATCAATCCATTGACGATACGCTTTAACGATGATGGCGATATAATAGGCGGACTTCATCCGTCCTTCAATTTTTAAACTGGTGACCCCAGAGTGAATCAAGTGTTCAATCTGATCGAGGGTTTCCATGTCTTTAGAACCCATCGTAAAAGGATCATCTTCAGGACTCAGTAGAATACCATTTTGAGATAGATTGTAATTCCATCGACAGGTTTGAGCACAGCCACCGCGATTCGCATCACGTAAGGTCATCTCATTGCTTAAGGTACACCGTCCAGAATAATTCACACACATGCCCCCATGGATAAAGACTTCCGTTGGTAAGCTTGATTTTTGCGTGATGGCTTCGATGGCTTGATGATCGAGTTCTCTGGCCAATACCACCCGTGTAACACCAAATGTTTTATAAAATTCTAGGGTCTTTGAATTGGTGATCGATAATTGCGTGCTGAGATGAACTTCAAAATTGAGTTTTAAGTGTTGACAAATCTGGGCAATCGCCAGTGATGCGACGATGATCGCATCGACTTTGATTTGATCTAACGCTCTCAAATAAGTCTCAAGACCATCCAGATCTTCTTCATGGGCAATCATATTAACTGTCACATAGAGTTTCTTGCCTAAGTTGTGGGCAAACACTGCGGCTGCTTTGAGATCTTCCAGTTCAAAGTTACTGGCGCGCGCTCTTAAAGAGAACCGTTTCCCACCGACATAAACCGCATCCGCCCCATACAGATAAGCGACTCTGGCGCGATGAAGATCGCCTGCAGGCGCTAAGAGTTCGATCTTATTCATAGGGAGCCTTTCGTGGTATTGGTTTTACGATAAAAATACCCTTTAAAGAAAGGCAACGATACGCTCTGATAAAAATCATAACTTTGTTTCAGATCAAACTGTTTGTTTTGAGCGACAAGAAAGTTGAAGAAAGATTGCGCTGCTTTTTCTTCAATAAACAAAGGATCAAAATGCATCCCATAGACATCTGCTTGTTCAAGTTGCTTTAACTCTTCAATCGGATTTAAGATGGCTTGGGTAAAGACACAAAACGTTTGACTTTCTTCTAATATTGGCAATTGATCTTTACGTTTAAGTTCTTGTAGCCTAAAATCTGTTTGATTTAAAACGATTTTTGTTTTTCCGATTTCAGAGAGATAACTGCTTAATAAAGGTCTTCTACTGACCGACATTTGAAGATGCCCCGCCCCGAAGATTTCTATCTGATTGGGGAAGGCTTTGGCAATCAACTCAATTTCATCTAAAGTCAATTCTTTAGAAATCATCACACGATCCACGCTTTTTAAAAGGGTTCGTATTTCAATCGTATTGGTTAAGATGGTTTCAGGGGCATAGATGCATTCCCCTTGATAATTCAATTGTTTAAGCATCATCAAGATTGCCAAATCAGCGAAATAGAAACCCGTGATTGGGTGGTTCAGCAACGTCTTAAGCCAAAGCGATAAATCTTCTAGATCCGATTCTTGTATAAAGCCATTGATTTCAATGTAGGTCTTGTGTTCGGTCTTTAAACAAGCCTCTAATACACGAAAGAAATCCGTTTCATTTTGAAGATACGGATGTTTATAGGAAAATTTGTGTTCAGTCACAAGCAAATCTACAGCAGGATCTAAAGGTGACGTTAATTGATTAAGATGATGAATATGGGTAAGGATTCTCACATTAAGCCTCTATGTAGTCTCTGGCTTGCTTATTGAAGATTAGAAACACAAAGACAACGGCACAAGCAGATACCACACTCAACCAACCAAAAACGGTCTGATAACGTGCCCCGGCAGAGAGCTCAGGAGCGACAAAACTGGTCATTAAAGCATAGATCTTATCCCCATAATAAATCCCCACCGCAAAGAAGGTTTGATAGATTCCCATCGTAACTTCACGCATGTCTAAACCAAAAGGTTGCATCGCCATACCCAACAAGACATTGTAGGTTAAACCATAGCCAAAACCATTGAGTGCATTGAGCCAAAACAAGGTATTTGGATCAGTGATAAACGACGCCAATAATGTAAATAATCCACTTAAAGACAAGCCTAAAATCAAGGTATATTTGACACCAATGCGTTTCTTTAAAACGATCCCAACCAATACGCCAGCCACCAATTGGGCAATTGAGTATACCAGTTCAACATACGCAATCAATAAAGGGCTCATCGCGATCAGTTCTGTTTTCGCAAAATTATTCATGTTTGAGCCTGAAGATGCAAAGCGCACAAAGGATATGACAATACCCATCAAACTTAACAATAAGAAATGAGGATTGGTTAAAGCCGTTTTAACATGGGCAAAAGTGAAGTTACGGGTCGGTTTTTTATTGTCTTTCACAAAACAAAGAAAAATAAGCGCGACTGACGCAAGCAAAGCACTGACCCCCCACATCCAACCATAATCGATTGGCTTGCTTGAAGTAGCGAAGTATTGTAAAGGAGACATTAAAAATTCTGCCAACAAAGGCGCAACCGATAAAACAGAAACTGAAAAAATGGCTTGTTCAGCTGAAAAGGTTTCAGCGAACATAACATTGAATAGACTGAGTAAGCTGGCCCCAACACCTAAAGCCAAAGAGGACCAATACAGACTCTCATATGAAGGATCAATCATAACCAAGATTGAAGAACCCAATACAAAACAGAGGGCCAAAGCAATAAAAAAATTTCGACTTTTAAAGAAATCAGATAAAGCAAAGACCGGCAAACGAACAAAGATTGAGATTAAACCGTAAGCAGCAGCCATTGTTGCTGCGGCACTGAGATCGAGTCCTAATCCGCCATCCGCAATCATTCCTGTCGCATAATTTTTACGATACGCTCGAATGATGTTGATGGCACTCCAAAAGAGCACCAATAATATAAACACCAAGACTTGATAACGGGTTAGTTTGTATTTTCGAATTAAGTAGATACTTAAGGCCAAAGTCAAAATAATCGTAAGTAGGATTAAAAATAGTTTATTGCTTAGAAGCGTTGTCATAGGGTTCCTCTTAATGTGTTCATTTTATAGTATTCAGAGCCAAAAATAAAGCGATTCATAAAACGAGCGTGTTATAATTTTGAAAAGGTGACCCTATGAAAACAATAGACTTTAGAAGTGATACTGTAACCCAACCGACACAAGCCATGCGTGATGCAATGTTTATCGCTGAAGTTGGTGATGATGTGTATGGTGATGATCCAATCGTTAATGCCCTAGAAGAACGAGCAGCTCAACTCGTCCATAAAGAAGCCGCCTTGTTTGTTGCCTCTGGAACGATGGGCAATCAGCTCGCTTTGATGAGCCATACCCAACGGGGTGAAGAAATCATCACAGGTCGACACAATCATATTGTGATTCATGAAGTCGGTGCCATCGCTGTGCTTTCTGGAGCTAATGTTCGAACAATATCCCATCCGGATGACTTCATTACGCCAGCGCAACTGATTCGAGCCATTCGTTCTCAAGACATCCATGAACCAAAAACGAGTGTCTTATCGATGGAGAATGCCCTATCTAATGGTAAAGTCATGCCTTTATCCTTAATGCAAGAGAACTATGAAGTCGCTAAAAAACATGGTCTTATGGTTCATTTAGATGGTGCTCGTCTTTTCAATGCCGCGGTTGCTTTGAATGTAGAAGCCAGTGAACTAACTCAATATTGTGACAGTGTTATGTTTTGTTTGTCTAAAGGGCTATGTGCACCGGTTGGATCGATCTTAGCCGGTTCAAAAGAATTCATTGCGAAAGCACGGAAGCATCGTAAACTTTTAGGTGGTGGAATGCGTCAAGCGGGGTTCTTAGCTGCCGCTGGACACATTGCATTAACGGAGATGAGATTGCGTTTGCATGAAGATCATGACAATGCGAAATACCTCGCTCAAAAACTATTGGAAAGTGGTTTGGTGACTTTAAATATGGAAGATGTCCAAATCAATATGGTTTTCTTTGAATTTATCGATCCTCATTTCAATCACGATGACTTCCCTGCTTATCTTTTAAAAAACAACGTTAAAATTAATCCCGATTTTCCATTCTATCGCTTTGTGACTCACTATTGGATCTCCAAAGAAGACATTGATTTCGTGGTTGATTTAATCAAACACTACTAAAAAAAAGACACACGTGTCTTTTTTTTTATACGTAAATCAGTTTTAGTTTGATCACAAATTATTCGTACCGTAATGCCTCAACCGGTTCAAGTTGACTGGCTTTGTTGGCAGGATAGATCCCAAAGACGAGACCGATTGTAATCGAGAACAATAATGCCAGAATAACCGTTGAAATACTGATGGTAACGGTAAAACTGCTTAATACAGAAATCAAGATGGCACCAAGATAAGCAATTGCCAAACCAATCAACCCACCTAAGACAGTGATGATCACCGCTTCGATTAAGAATTGAAACAAAATCTGAGAGCGTTTCGCCCCAAGGGCTTTTCTTATGCCAATTTCACGCGTTCTTTCGCGGACTGTAACCAACATAATATTCATGATCCCAATGCCACCAACCAAGAGCGAGATCGACGCGATCCCAGCCAAGAGACTGGTCAATAAACTCATCAAGGTATCCATGATGCCTAATATCTGAGACTGACTGAATGCCCGATAAAGCGAATTGGAAGGTAACACAGAATCGAGATAAGTAGAGACTTTAGCTAAGGTCGTGTTGACCGTGGATTCAGACACTGAGGTAATGTAATAACTGGTCATCATGGCTCGACTTGAGAAGAGATTCAATGCGTAATCATAAGAAATATACACCAACATGTCATTGTCGCCAGAAAAACTTTGACCGCGTTCAGCCACTTCACCGATGATCTCAAATGGAACACCGTTAACGACCAATATTTTACCGATTGGGTCTGCCCCAGCCAATAAACTATCTGAAATTTTAGATCCAACGACAGCGACTGGATAATTGGTTTGCAGGTCTAATTTACTTAAGAAACGACCTCCAGTCATGGTCAATGAGGAAACATAATCATAGTCTTCATTGACCCCACTGATTACTACTTCAACATTGGATCCATTGATGGAATAACTGACCGGTTGTTGAACCATTGGGCTATAGTAGGCAATCTTAGCACTGTCTTTGATTTCATCCATCCAAATCGAAGGCAAAACACCAATTGGATCTGAAACCGTCACATAAATCAAATTAGAGCCAATGCTTCGAATTTGTTTTTCAGCTTCTGCTTTAGCACTGTCACCTAAAGATAACAATAAAATAACACTACTGACACCGATAACGACCCCTAAAGTCGTCAACAGCGCTCTTATTTTATGCGAAGTAACAGATCGCCATGCGATTGAAAAGTACTCATTGAACATCAGAATCCTCATTGCGGGTGTCACTTTCGATCAGCCCGTCTTTCAGGCGGATAATCCGCTTTGCATATTTGGCTATGGCCATATCATGGGTAATGATGATGATGGTCTTACCTTCTTGATTTAATTGGGTCAAAAGATTCAGCACTTCTTTGCCTGTCTTTGAATCCAGGGCACCGGTTGGTTCATCCGCAAGGATGATGTCTGGATCATTGGCCAAAGCACGAGCGATTGAAACCCGCTGTTGTTGACCCCCAGATAATTCAGTTGGTTTATGCGACAACCGATCACCTAGCCCAACTTGTGTCAATAAAGCTTTGCCTTTTGTCTCACGTTCTTTACGATGAATATGGGCATATGTCAAAGGAATCATGACGTTTTCTAAAGCACTGAAACTGGGTAAAAGATTAAATTGTTGAAACACAAACCCGATTGAGGTGTTGCGAATGGTTGCCAAATCATTCTCATCATATTCATTGATCATTTTTTGATTGAGTTTATAAACACCAGAACTAACGACATCCAAACAACCCAGGATATTCATCAGAGTGGATTTACCACTGCCTGAAGGACCGACAATCGCAACGAATTCACCTTCATCAATCTCAAAAGAGATGCCGTCTAATGCTTTCACAAGGACATCCCCCATAAGATAGTGTTTGGTAACCTTCGATATACTGATCATTAGTTTCTTAACCCTGCGAAGAAGCCTGTAGCCATATCCGTCGGCAGGATAACGACTTCTTTATTCTCGAGACCCTCAGCGGATACTTGAGCGAAGTTGATGTCAGCGGCACCAATCGTAACTTCGATGTAAAAATCTGATTTGGGTTTTGAAACATCATCGAGCCAAGCTTTATCGAGTAGATAATACATCCCACTGATCTCAATTAAAGCTTCAACAGGAACAACCAAGACATCCCGATTGGCACTGATTTCAATTTTGCCACTACCCGTCATACCTAAGAAAATTGGGGCATCTGCTTTATCAAAATTGATGGTCACGGTATACGTTGTATAATCCGAGGTTGTATTACCTAAATAATTGATTTCGGTAACCTTACCTTCAACAGTGATTTTTAAAGCATCGATATATACAAAAGCTTGTTGATCCAAAACAATTTTCGCGATGTCTTTTTCACTGATCTGGACACTCATTTGTAACTTATCCGGATTGGAAACGACCCACGCATTGTTATAAGAACTGGGGACTTGCGTTACGATGCCAGAAATCTTAGATTCGAGCAATTTGGTTTGATTCATCATATTGACGTATTTTCCCAGATCTGTGCCTTTTGAAACTTTATCCCCCAAATGAATGGAGCTGCTGGATAAAGAACCGGTAAAACTATATTGCGTTGTTTCAGCAGAAACAATCTTACCTTTGGCAAAACTATATATGATTAAATCGCTTTTTTCGACTTTAACGATGGTCGCCGAGGCCACCAGTTTTTGTTGTGCTGTATTTCTTAGATTGTTAAACCCAACAACCCCAATGATTACAACAACAGCAATGATGCCTAAGAGTATAAATTTTTTGTTTGATTTCTTTTTCATTTTAGGAATTCCTTCTCCATATAGTTGGATGTTTTATTCAGTAATCTAATTAAGGTTAAAGTATCTTCATGACCTAAATCGCTGACCAAACCATCTAAAGCCATCGAAAAACAGGCTTTGGCTTGATCCACATGGGCTTTGCCCTTTTCACTTAGGGCAACTTTTACGATTCGACGATCGATCTCATCAATGTCACGGTTAACATAACCATATTTTTCTAAACGCTTGATGAATTGAGTCGCTGCAGCAGCACTAACGCCCATGGCTTCTTTTAAAGCTGAAATGGGTACACTACCTGCTTGCGAAATCTCATAGAAATGCATCAGGAGAAACAATGGTTGGTCATCTTTATTGAACACTTTGATCATATGTTTCTGTGCGCGTTTGATGTTATCCATAGCCATTGAGAGTTGATGGGATAAAGATTCTTCTACCATAAGGCTCCTCTCGAGCTCGCTCTAATTGTTAAGCGAGTTAAGTATATCACTGCCTTTTCTCTAATTCAAGAAAAAGGACCAGAAGGTCCTATTTGAGTGTTTTGAGCTTTTCCCAAGTAAAATCATTGTCTTCCCTGCCGAAATGGCCGAAGTTACTGGTTTTACGATAAATGGGTCTCAGTAAGTCTAATTCATGGATGATGTTGCTGACCGTAAAGTTAAAATTACGCAACACAATTTCTGTTATCTCATCCAAGGGTTTCTTTTCAGTCCCAAAAGTATTGATAAAGACCGATAAAGGTTCTTTCATGCCAATGGCGTAAGCCACTTGCACTTCAGCACGATCTGCCAAATCTGCCGCAACGATGTTTTTTGCGATATAGCGACAGTAATACGCCGCACTCCGATCGACTTTAGATGGATCCTTAGAACTGAAACAACCGCCACCAATACGACCCATACCGCCATAAGTATCGACAACGATCTTACGACCTGTGGTTCCTGAATCGCCATAAGGTCCACCGATGATGAAATTACCCCCTGGATTGATGATGGTTTCGAAATCATTGGGATCGATCCATTTTGGATCGATGACTTTCTCAATGATTTCTTTTTTGATCAATGCCCTAAGTTCATCTAATGGGAGTTCTTCAGCATGTTGCGTTGAAACAACAACTTTAGTAATTTTAACTGGTTTTTCATCTTCATAAAGCACAGTCACTTGAGTCTTACCATCTGGTTTGATTCGATCATCTTCACGCTTATAATCTGAGAGCCGTTTAGAAAGCTTATGCGC
>JBBQOY010000017.1:0-13632 GCA_038331365.1 Erysipelotrichales bacterium
CCAACCGAAATAGCCTGTTGAGGAACCTCATCAAGTGAATTAAAAAATCGTGCGTTCGCGAGTCGTGTCGATGCTGTGATGTCTGCGATATGTGTTCTGGCCTCAAAATGATCACTGGGTTCATTGAAAGCAATGTGCCCATTTTCGCCGATCCCATCCAGCATTAAATCAAAGTGCCCAAATCGATCCATTTCTGCGTTGTAACGATGGCACTCTTGGATGGGATCTGGACCATCTGAACGCAACAAATGTCGATTAGATTCTGATATTTGTAAGGGATCTAAAATATTCGTTCTTAAAAAAGTTTGATAACTTTGTTCGTGCTGTGGATCTAAATTGAGATATTCATCTAAGTTAAAGAATGACACTTTACTGAAGTCGAGGTGTTTACCTTTTTCAATCAATCGTTGATAAACCGGAATCGGCGTACCCCCAGTTGGTATACAAACTACAGAATTTGGCTTTACCGTAAGTTGTTGTATAAACAGATCCGCTACGATCTCTGCTAATTCAGCATGGTTCTCACAAACAATGAATTTCATGGTGTTGCTCCTTTAATAACGAACGTAGGCAATAATCAAACTGACTTCTTTATGTTCGCTTATGCCATACGGACGGAAAGTATATTCTGTGATGCCTGCAGGAATACATACAGATTCCGCAAAATGAATGATGAAAGGTTTAAATTGCTCAGTAGGCGATTCAATCAAAGCTTCACGACCATCCACTAAGTGTAAAGCGTTGGTTTCACTGTCGGTGAAACGATGTACTTTAACCGAGGTCGTAATCCGATGCGTTTCAATGAATTCTAAATAATTGAGCCCAGTTTTTTCTTCGACCCAACCAGCTCCTTCATCTACTTTAGTGGCTGGGAAAGCACAGGTTTTATTGATCCATTCTGTGTCTTTGTCCCATTGAACGACTTTCATCCCGCGATCGATGTGGGTAGGACGAGGTATCCCATCAAGACCTACTCTACCCCAATCCCAAAGCTTAAAGGTAAAGATACATGGTGCTGTTGAGATTTCAAGGACCATCGTATTTGGTCCAGCACAGTGAATGGTACCCGCCGGGATATGGAGGTGATCGTGTTTTTTAACATAAATCTTGTTTGTATATTTATCAGCTGGAAAATCGATTTCCCCACGAGAAGCACGTTTGAGATCACGTTCGACATCTTCTTTTTTAACACCTGTCTTAAGTCCCAAATGCATAAAGGTATCGGTTGGTCCACAATCTAAGAAATAGTAACTTTCATCTTGGGTAAAAGGCACCCCAAAGTTTTGTTGATAATATTGGGTATCGGGATGAACTTGAAGTGAAAGGTAACCCCCTTCCATCGTATCTAAGAAATCAAATCGGATTGGATATTCTGATCCAAAACGAGAGTATCCTTTTTCACCGATTAACAATTTTGGATATCTCAACATGATAGTATATCCAGGGATGTTGATTCGAGTCTCTCCAAATTGTAGATTAACTTCGTTTTCCTGAAATAGAAGATTATAACTCCACGCATAATTGATGCGGGATTTATCTTCAACATCGCAAACTTCTTTCATCCATTGTCCGCCCCATAGTCCTTCATCGAAGAAAGGAATGGTTCTAAAGGGTTGATGAAGCATCTCTTTCAATCCCAATTCAAAGGCTTTACGGGTAATCATGGCTGGTTTGTCATTCCAGACTGTATCGAGATAGAAATCGAACACTTCGAATAATGATGCTTTTTGACGATTGGATAAGCGCCAATCGATAAAATAACCGCGCTTAAATTTACGGATCTGTTCTTCCACCACATTCGTCGCATTAAAGTTTGGTGTCCCATTACGATAGCGCATTTGAAGCTCCCAAATGGCCATATCGGCATATACCAAACAATCTCCTTGCGAGATATAGGATGCCCCAACTCCAAAGATTAGGGTCAAACCTTTTGCGTTTTTAACCTTTTCTATAGTTGCATCTAAACGTTTTGGATCCACAAAATCCAACCATTCACCCGTATATGCGATCCCATAAACTCGATCATCGGTAATAAATCGAGCCATCATCTTCTGCATGACTTCGCTAGGATAGAAGATATCGATGCTACGGATAACTGTCTTTGGTTGTAAACGCTCAATCAAAGCGTCTAACACACTGTTATCAACGCCGACATACGTTTCTACAGTTAACACAAAATCATTTTTAGTGATTGTTTTTTTGAGTGCTGAAGCAATTTGATCATAACCAGCGAACACTTCTTTGTCTTGGCCAGTGATCTTTGTCGATGGATATTTTTCAAAATTCGATACACCATTTAAATATTTCATATTATTTACCTCTTGGGATATATCATCCAGTTATATATACAACTAAATTATAAAATATTATGCCTGTATATGCAACATAATTTGCGATTAATTTGAACAGAGCAGTTATGTTATAATGTCAGTAAAGGTTAAATTATCTTGGTCAATATCATCATCGGCCTGGATTATCTAAAGGACAGTCCCATGGAATTAAAGTTTAAACACGAACAAATTAAAGAATATCTCGTTGGAAAAATAACAAGAAAAGAGATCGTTCCCGGTGATTTGATCGAATCAGAAAATGATCTGGCTAAAAAATTCAATGTCTCAAGAATGACTTCAAGAAAAGTCATTGATGAACTGGTTGTGTTGGGTGCTTTGGAGCGATTTAGAGGCAAAGGTACCTTTGTATCAAACCGGCCTCATTTCAAAGACCTACAGAGTTTCTTGTGTTTTACAGAAGAAGCTCAGCGTCGCGGATTGACGGTTACTAATAAAATTATTGACTTTAAAAAAGAAAATGCTAGTGTTGTGGCTGCACATCGATTGGGTGTAACGACCCACCGACAAGTTTGGACCATTTGTAGAGTGAGAATCGTCGATGATCAACCCTTCGCATATGAAAGTTCTGCCTATTTAGCTTCTGTATTCACCGATTGTAATGAAAAGATTCTCGAAGGATCAATTTATCGCCATTTGGAGAAAGATTTAGGATGCGTCATCACCTTCGCCAACCAAGAAATTGAAGCCGTTGTCGCCACTGAGGAATTGGCAACATTATTGGCCGTAGAAGTTGGTAAACCTCTGCTGAAGATTACTCAAATATCTTATTTAAAAAATGGAATGGCCTTTGAATTTTCAACAACCTATTATCGTTCAGATCGATTCAGTATAACGCAATCGGCCTACAGAACATCGATATCGGGAATTTAAAAACAACCTAAACAATAGAGAAACCAAACAAAGAATACTTGAATAAGAAGCAGTAAAGGTCAACAGTAATGTCGATCTTTTTTATGACCATACAATACCTCTTTTTACTTCTATTGACCGAAAGAGCAACGAAACGATCAATAATTCTTTATACAAAAGCATAGTAAAGCATTTAATGCAGCGACGCTTGATAAAATTGTTTCTTTTTAATCCGTACTAGACAGTTATCTTCTACACCTTAATCTAGGTTTTTAACTGTAAAAATCTATGATTTCTCATCTTAATTAACCTCTTTAAAATGTTTGAACTCATTGAAAAACTATTATTTGAGTCGTTGACCTGCTTCGCAATGATGCGTATAATTCAATTGAAAAAGGGTTCATCTCTTTATTTACTCTTTTGTTTGCCTATGAGAGAAGGTTTACATATGACACAACGATTGTCTTCTAAACTGTTCGGATCAGGATTTGCTTCGCTAAAGCACAGGAATTTTCGATTGTTCTTTATCGGGCAATGTGTATCACTGATCGGAACATGGATGCAGAATATTGGACAGACATGGCTCGTTTTACAAATTACTCAATCTGCATTGAAACTTAGCATCGTAACGATGATCCAATTTTTACCGATGATGTTATTTTCATTGATTGCGGGTACTGTTGTCGATCGCTTTTCCAAACGAAAAGTACTCATATTCACACAGATATCGATGATGATTCTGGCGATTATTTTAGCGACCTTGGCGTTCTTTAACGTTATTCAATATTGGCATATCTTGATATTGGCATTGCTTTTGGGATTGGTGAATACGTTGGATATGCCTGCTCGACATTCGTACTTCATTGAATTGGTTGGACGTCAAGATTTGATGAACGCCATCGCTTTAAACTCTGGCATCTTTAACCTAGCCAGAATTATCGGACCAGCCATTGCAGGTCTTCTAATTGGATTGGTTGGCATTCCAATTTGCTTCTATTTGAATGCGTTAAGTTTCCTAGCCGTTATCATTGGATTATTTATGATAAGAACGATCGAAGATCACCCCATTGCAGACAAAATTGAATCGATTAATCAGGTCTTCACAGACATCAAAAATGGTCTGAACTATGTTAGAAACACAAACACCATCTTAATGCCTTTGATTCTGATTGGCGTACTTAGTCTGTTAGCCATGAACTATAATGTGCTCATCCCAATTTTTGCGAAACAGACCTTAGGGCTTAATGCTTCTGGTTATGGCATCATAATGATGTTTATGGGGCTAGGTTCCTTTGTGGGAGCATTGGGTGTCGCTGCACGTAGCCAAAGCGGTCCAAAAAACCAATATTTGGTGATTGGCGCATTGACAACCTGTCTCTTTTTAATTCTGCTGGGTTTCGTTACGAACTACTTATTCGCGTGTGTCACTTTGTTCATTCTCGGGTTTTGTTCTACCATCTTCATCGCATTAAACAATTCGGTCATCCAACTAAATGCTAAAAATGACATGCGAGGCAGAGTCATGAGTGTCAATACATTGGTTCGCTTTGGTATCACCCCCATAGGAAGTCTTGCGACCGGCCTGTTGATCGAATATGTTGGTGTTTCTATGAGTATGATATTGAGTGGCTTGCTCAGTTTAATCATTACGGTTCTAACCTTACTTCTAATTCGTCAAAATCGGCAACCAAAATCGACCTGATATAGCTTCATCATCAACATACATAACAGAAATGGCTTAATCAATTTCGCATACTCGCTTTTGTTTTTTACTATAAAAAAAACAAAACTCGAAGTCTATCCTTACAAAACAGAAATTACTATTTTTATTTTCTTCTTAATTGGTCTACTTTGGCTTTATGACATAATTCACGCTTCAAATAACGCTTCTAAAAACAAGCACTTGCAAAGCCCTTACTTGAAAGATTGATTTATTTTTATTGTTTCTGATATGAATTGACTTGTATATATATTCATAGAATTCGTACCCAATTTGAGATATAATGGGGGCTGAGGTGAGTTATGATATCAAACAATACAATTCAATCGATGGGAATCATTAAAGAAAAAAGTGGAAGATATGTGCTTCCAATCCCGAAAGAAAATGCGGCTTATGTGATTCCTGTGGATCAATTGACGAACCTTTTTTTTCTTAAAAATAGATATACAGTTGTTTTGGCTGCCTCTGTTTTCTTTTACGCCTTAGGATTCAATTTAATCATCGACGCGCTTGTCTTGGTTGGATTGACCTTGATTGCTGAACTGTATTATCGACAAGTCTTCCTTAAAAAATTAACCAAGCTAAACGCCTATAAAGGCAGTGTTGTTAAGCTTAAAACACCCACCAGTCTAAGCAGTATGATTACCAATGGGGCTTTCTATGTTGTCTTAGCCGGAATTGTTGTTTACTTGAGTTTCACGAAATATGCTTATACAAACGATCGTTATTTGTATTTAATCGCTGCTGCTGTGATTTTGTTTAGAGGCTATATTCAACTCTTTAAAAAAAGGTAGATCTTAAGTTCTACCTTTTTTTATTAATCTGCTTTAAATATAATCCCAGCACTTTGTCGGCCTTTAACCAAGACTTCCATAACTTTACGAGATTGTTCGATTCGTTTTTGATACGTTATTTCATCATTAGATACAACGATCTCATTGATGTCTTTTAAATTGTAAGCCATCCCTTCAAGTTCGTGTCGAACAGCGATGTCTGTTTTTTCATTGGTATCCATTTCTACTTTACGCAAAACTGATGCGGTAGGTGCTGCATAAATCGTTCCTTTTTCACCTTGGATACAAATTCTATTGTCGCATTTTGAATTCTTGCTCACGACGACACTGGCGATAAAACCAGCATACTTTAAAATGAGGTTGCCTCCGACATCGATCGTATTGGGAAGTTGCGATGCAATATAGGTCACTTCTTTTGGTGTCCCAAATAGACCAATTAAGAAATGAATGGAGTAAACGCCTAGATCTACCAAAGCACCGCCAGAATATTCATCCGAGAAAACATTGCGGATATTCCCTGCTAAATAATCATTGTATTTGCGCGAATATTGGCTAAAGTTCATGGTAATCATACGAACTGGTTCGATGTCTTTTAAATGATCTTGGATTACTTTAAAGTTTGGAAGTTGAATAACGCGACTCATCTCAAAAACACGCGTATTATTTTCAATAGAGGTCTTCATTAAGGTTTCGTATTCTTTCATGTTGGATAAGAAAGGTTTCTCTAAGATGGTAATCTTATGGGCTTTTAACGCCTTGATACCATACTCAAAATGGAGACTGTTGGGTAACCCGATGTAGACCGTATCGATGTCTTTATCATTAAGCATCAATTCGTAATTGTCATAGGTTTTTTCAATATTATGTTTTTTAGAAAATTCTAAAGCAGCATCCATGGTTCGACTTTGAATCGCAACAACTCTGACTTCATTGAGTTGTTTGGCTGCATTAGCAAATGAATCACTGATCATCCCTGTTCCTACTATACCCACCTTAAGCATAAGCTGCCCTCTCTTTCTTCCAGCACTTTTGGCTAGAAATCTTATTTCAGATCGACACCGTCGATCAATCGTTGCGGATTGTCATTAAACAGAAGCTGAGCTTTTTCAACCCCGTATTTTGCTTCAACCAAAGCGAAGGCATCACTGAGTTTGATGTTTCTGCCAATCATTCGATGCGCATCGGATGCGATCACATCGCAATAACCATCCTCTATGATGCGCCACGCTAAGTTGCGTTCAGTTTCTCTGGCACCTTCCAATAGACTGGTACGATTGACCTCGAATTTTACACCCATGGATTTCCAAATGGCGACATTCTCATAATTGTTTTGAACTTGCTTATATCGTTCAGGATGGGCCAATAAAATTTTATATCCCATTGCGATGAGTGTCTTGAAATAGGCTTCCACATCGAGTTCAAAATGGACATCACTAAGATACGGAATCTCGATCAAGAGCCATTTGGTTTGATTATAGCTTGCGACTTTATTCTCTTTTAACCATTGAATGGATAAAGGTGTCGCCATTAATTCACAGGCTAAATAAAATTCTATTCCAATGTTTTGACGCTTTAATTCGTTTACGACTTGATCATAAACCGTTTTCAATTTTGAATAATCATTTTCAAATTTGATGCCAGGTAAACAATGACTGGTACATATGACTTTCGTGATGCCATCTGCCAATGCATCCTTGAGCATCGTGATTGAATCCTCTAATGTTTTTGCGCCATCATCGACTCCGAATAAAACGTGGCAATGTGAATCTATCATGATGATCTCCTTTTCTTGACACAGATGTGACTTACAAATTTACTTCCAATTAACAATAACACCTCGGTATACTTCTTTGTTGTTCATGAGCCCTTCGTAGGCCGACATGATGTCTTCTGGACTGATTGTATGGCTGATGAATTTCTCTACATCGATGGTCTTATCGATCATCAACTCTGATAGATAATCTAACCCTCTTCGGATGCTTAAGCTGGATCCTTCTTTTTCTTCAAAAGGATAGAGTTTGTTTAATGCACCTTTGACATTGAGGTTTTTCATATGTATCGTATTGAGCATTGGGGTGATGTTGGTGACGTAATCGACTCGTGGTGAGCCCAATAGAACCACTTGCGCATTCTTTGCAGCACATTGGATGGCTGTGTCGATGGCAGCACTGATCCCCGTTGCGTCGGCCACTATATTGGCACCCTTATTTTTTGTCAGCGTCATAACGTTTTTGATTTGTTCATCGATCGAACAATCTACGATGTAACTCAACCCTAAATCTTTCGCAAGTTCGCAACGAGATTGGACTGGATCCACAACGATTACTTTCACGCCCATCTGCTTATATAACAGTGCCAATACTTGGCCTAGGATTCCTAAACCAAAGATGACAACCGTATCAAAAGGCTTCACATCGACACATAAAATTCCATTCATGGCAATCCAACACATCTTAAGTACAGCCCCTTCTCGATCATTTAAGCGTTTGTCCATTTTATACAGAACACCACTATCACCGCTGGATTGATCGAAGACTTGAGCACTCGCATGATAACCGGAATAGACGACTCGATCACCCACTTCGACCGTTTTTACCAAATTCCCTTTTTTAATGACTGTCCCGACAGCGCAATATCCAGGTCTTACTGGATAGCTTGCTCCTACTTTCAAACCGAACACACGGGAAAGTTCTGTGCCTGGACTGATGTAGGATACCCTGTTTTCAATAAGGCATTCATGAGCCTTCAACGTATCAATATCTACTACTTCTTCTGTGATTGATACATCTTTAACCCCGTTGATGATGACACTTTTAACTTTCATTTGGTTTTCCTCCACATAAGTTCAATTTGAATCGATGTTAAACAAAATGCATCCCCAATTCATTTTTTATTTTATACACTATATGATAAACCTGTTTTGTTTTAAATGCCACTTGTTATGTTAAAATATACATATCAAGGTGGAAATTATTATTAACGAGGCAAAGAAGGATAAAAAATATCAGAAAGTAATCTTAAGTATTATTTCTGACATCGAACATGGTAAGTTGAAACCCAATCAAGCTCTGCCTTCTGAACATGATTTGGCTGAAATTTTTAATGTGTCTCGAATTACCATCCGAAAAGCATTAAATGAATTATTCTTAACTAACTTTGTGACTAAGTCTCAAGGCCAAAGAACCCTTGTAAATAATCGAATTGTAGACAAGAAACTGAATGAGATGGTTAGCTTTACGCAATCATCTCTATTAAGAAATGAAAATCCTTCAACGCGTGTCCTTTTCCTTCAATGTATCGATCCCACCGCTTATGTTGCTAAACATTTGCACATCGATCTCAGTGATAAAGTCTGGTACATTAAACGTATCCGTTACACCAACGGTTTCCCCTTGATCTATGAGGAATCTTATTGGGTCAAGAAGATTGTTGGGATCATCACCCAACAACACGCTGAGGACTCTATGATCGCTCACATTAAATCTTTAGGCATCTTCCCGAAAGAAGCAAAACAAGATCTAGATTCAGTGATTGCGAATGAAAAACTAGCCAAAGTATTGGATGTTCATATCGGATATCCTTTATTGAGATCCACAATGGTCATCATGGATCAAAATAAAGCCCCCTTTCAAATCTCATTCAATTATCATCGAACAGATCGAATTAAATTATCATTAACCCGTCAACTCAATGAGTAAGTTCAAGCTTAAAAGTATCATTTAAAAAATGAGCAACACCGTCTTCATCACATGCCAAGGTAACATGATCTGCAGCCGCTTTGGCTGACTCATTGCCATTGCCGACAGCAACGCCCACACCACAGTCTTTAAGCATTTCAACATCGTTGTTGGCATCACCAAAAGCCATCGTATTTTTAATTGTGAAGCCATGATGCAAACAAAATTGTTCAATCGCATAAGATTTGGATACGCGAGCATCGACAATTTCAAGTAAATCCGGATCTGAAAAGAAACCACGCACATGTGTTTTTTTATGGTCGTTGAATAAGCTCATTGCTTGTTCTTTTTTAGCAGTCGGAATAACAAACATGATTTTCGAGTAATGAATGTCAGGGATGTCTTTAAGTGCACAGAATTCAGGCAGTGTAAAATTGTTTTTAGAAATTCTTTGTGTCACAAGATCATCTCGTCTGGCGTATTGATACGCATCGTCATAAAGACAATAGTTTAAATTTAATGGTTCAAAGATCTCACCACAGTCAATCAGTGTGTTTTTGGTCAATGGAAAAAAATTATATTTTAAATTGCTTTTCACATCATGTTCCTGGGCCCCATTCATCGAAATAATGACATCACACAAACTTAATAGTTTCGTTTCTTCAAGTACATGGCGGACTGAGTTTGAAGATCTTCCAGTCGCAATCCCAAAAAGTACACCTTTTTTTCGAAGTGTTTCTATGCTTTTTAAGGTAAACGCACTGAGTGGTTTATCTTTACTTTTAAGCGTATCATCGAGATCACATATCACGGCTTTGATGTCATTCATACTATGGTTCCTAGTCTAGAAGGATAAATCGCTTCTGTTATAAAAATCTTTTATCAATGCTCCACATTAAGAATTGCTTATGCATTAACTTAAACACTCATTTAAGTTAGTCAGAAATTCTTCGATTGAGTGCTTCCAAATTCAAATAATCTTTGCTTGTCTTTAAATCGAAAACTAGTTTGCCTTTGACATAGGTTAAATGACATTGATATTCATCATCGATAATCATCAAATCAGCATCTTTTCCAATTTCGATCGATCCAGTTTCTTGATCGATTTTAAGGAAACGTGCTGGATTCAATGATGCCATTTTAGAGGTCTCAATCAATGAAACTCCGACTTTTTCTACCAATTGTTGCATATTGTATAAAACATACTTACCACTACCCATGATGCGTCCATGATCTTCCTTGATCAATCCATTAGGGTAAGAATTCATCACTCTACCATAGCGCATATAACGACCAAATGGTAATCCTGCCATATAATTGGAATCCGATATGAGAATAAATTTTTCATAGGGTTGAAGTTTAAACATCATTTTAAGCATGTCGGAACAGACGTGATTTAAGTCGGTGATGATTTCATATGTTAGCCCTTCAGACAATAAAACAGCCCCCAAGACCCCAACATCTCTGTGATGGATCCCGCGCATCCCATTCCCAGTATGAGTTACTAGATCGATACCCACTTCGTCAAGGACTTGATAAATATCTTTGGCATAGCCAGCCGTATGGCACAGTGACACCAAAACTTTATGATCGTGAAGATATCGTATCACATCATATGCCTTTGGTAATTCTGGTGCAATCGCCATCAACACAATCTTGTTTTTAGCCTTTGTTAGGTATCTCTGCGTCTCTTCAATGCTGGGCAAAGGATAAAGTTCAGCGACAGCGTTTTCTCCACCACGCGCCCAAAAAGGACCTTCACTGTGGATCCCAAAAATTCTAGCTCCATCATTTTGTTGCCCCATACATTCAGCGATGGCTTCGAATGCTTCTTCACGGGCTGTCGGCAATACACCGGTAACACCGATAGAAGTCAATGCTTTGACAAAGCCTTTAATATCTTTGATGGTGGCCGGGTCTGTCATTGACCATCCACCATAGCCATGATTATGTATATCGATAATTCCAGGCAATATTTTTAGATTGCCAAGGTCTTTTATGGATTCCAAAGGTTCATTGCATGAAGGTGAAAGGCCTAGTATTTTCCCTTTATCCATGGTCAAATAACCATCGATGAATCCTGTTGGTGTCATGATATGCGTTGATTTTAGGGTTAACATCACATTACCTCTTTTGAAACAGCCATAAGTGACTCATGGCTGGTTTAATTATTGATCGGATGATTATGGGTTGGTATTTTAGATAATTATAATTACATTTTATCGATCAAGGTCATAAAGTCGATATCGCTTTCGCTTGGGACCATCTGAGCATGCATTTTGATGCCTAAACTTTGAAGTTTTTTAAAATTCTCAACATCTAGAGGGCTAACGCTGACTGAACGTTTGATTTGGGTTGTCCCAAAAGCACTGGACATGTTTCCAACATTGATTTCATCAAATTTAAAACCGAGTCCTAACATTTCGACCAAGACTTCTGGTCCTTTGCAAACCATAAAGATACGGTCTCCATCATATTTTTCTGCCAAAAGGTTTTCAACAGCACGTGCTACCGATAAAATTGATAATTTGCAGCCTGAAGGACAAGCCATTTTTAAAGCCATTTTTTGGATATCATCTTGGCTTGCGATATCATCAACAACCATGATGCGATTTGCTTTTAGCGTATTGGCCCAAGCTGAAGCAACCTGTCCATGGATTAAACGTTCATCAATTCTAATGTTTACAATTGTTTGCATTTTCTCTCCTTTATTGCTTGTGTTTACAATATAAATCTATTTTAGCACTTTCTCCCAAATCTTAACATTGATTATTTTGTATATATCGACCATCATCATCAACGATAATGAAAACGCTTACCAATTTTAAAAGTGCTTTACATCCTTTGAACCATTCATAAACACAAAAAAAGACGCGCCGTGCGTCATTTTTCTTTATCTCGATTATACATCTTAATTTGTGGTGCCCTATAGCGTTGGCGAAGTTTCCTCGACTTATTGTGAGGTCTTCCAACTCGCGCCGCTGCTTTATCCCAATCGATTCCCTCAAACAATGGTTCAAACAGATCATCGATATATTCTGGAAGCTCCTGAGGAAGCTCTACCTCATCTGGCCACCATCCGGTTCTTACACAGTAGAGCCGACGCTCTTCTTCATGGATGGCTCTGATGCGTTGTGATATTCGTTTTGGTTTGATCTTTGGTTTAAATTTTCTTCGCATAAGTCCTTGTTGTATAAAATCAAAGATGCGGGAGGATTTACGTGTTACCTCCAGGTTCGTTGTGATGTGCTGCTTAACATACGCTTGCGCGGAAGAGTCGATATCTTCAATGGTTGCAGGTAATGAGCGCTAGGGAGCGCTGTTTTGTTGGTTTTAGAGGAAACGTTGGCTCCAGTGTTATAGGGATTTAAACCCCCTCAACCGTCAAGCATCTGCCTGAACACAGAGATCACCAAATGTTTCCCTGTGTTCTTGATGCCCACTCGCCAACTCGGTCTAGCATGCGGCGGATTGACGCACCAGTTCATTTCGCAGTCAACGCTGCTGTTGAGGGTATTTCCATCCCCCTAATGATCTGTGCCCTATCTCTTACCCAGACTTTTAGGCGACATTGAAGGTGTCCATTACTCATGAACACAACCTCAATCCACCATGCCGATTAACCGGAACAACCTATCGTAACACGGCCATGTTACGACGCTGCAGTTGTACAGGATTGGTTACCTGTAATTGCCCCCTTCACAGTCTATCGAGAGTGTGGACAGTCTTCTGCACCATGCGGGAACCCTTCTTATTTCAGCTGCCAAGCGGTTTGGTCTATTGGGTTTAAGAAGGCCTCTCACCTCAATAGGTCCACCGATGGGTACCCCTGTTTTGCTCCATCACAAGAGACTACGCCGATCCTACCACCTCTTTTGAAGGGGTGTTATCGTCTGCTGTACGCCTGTGAGGGTGTTGAGCTACGCATCTCTTTGATTGTTTGTCTTTTGTGAGATCGTCGCAGATGGAATGGTTCTAAGCACCACACCCGCTCCTTCACAATGACTGACTTATTTTAAGGTGGTTCAGTTACCACGGTCAATTTTCAAAGACAACTGAGTCTTAAACTCAATATCTCTTTTAACTGAATTAAACCATTCTATTTTAAATCGACACTTACCTAAACAACACTGCTGCGGCGATTAAGCAGGTGGACCTCCGTTGAAGGATGAGCTCACTCATCGCAATCAACGGTCAGCCGACACGCTGTTCTTACCGCCGCACCATTATCTTAAGCGATG
>JBBQOY010000018.1:0-13270 GCA_038331365.1 Erysipelotrichales bacterium
AATCCTGTTGGATTTTACGTTCTTTAAACATATCGTAACCCTCTTTTAACTCCCTCTATTTTACCATTTTCATCGATTTCATTCAATTTCTATCGCTCCATAGAAAAAGGCTGTCAACTTAATTTGTCAACAGCCTGAAAAGCAGCGCAAGCTGCTTTTAAGTTTGTAATGATTTTATATAAGCTTCACAGAGGTTTAAGACTTGGTCGATGTTTGGGATTTCTTGGATCCATTCTAGATTAAGTTCATTGTAAGCCAAAGCAGCTAAACCACCACACACCGCAGCCGTTGTATCCGTATCGTAACCGAGATTGACTGCTTTAAGGACAGCATCCGTGTAACTGTTGGTGTTGAGTAAACACCAAAGTGATGCTTCAAGGGTATCTTTCACAAAACCACTCGATCCTATTTCAGTGCGATCGAGGTTCATAAAAACAGAAAGGCACTGTAAACGATTAAACTCTGTTTCAACGATATGAAACATTGGATCCTTCATATAATAAGTTAGAGCGTTAGTTATCCCAAGTTCTACAGCATCTTGAAGCGGGTAGGCATTACAGAGTTCGTTGGCGATCGAAAGATAGATCCCACAAGCCATTTTAGCCAAAGCGTGGGCATGTGTCAAAGCACTGACAGAATGAATGATTGCCATCGCATCATAATCTTGTGTAAAGGAACTTCCGTAATGTTTTCTTAGATAAAAAACCAAAGGCAAGATGCGCATTAAAGAACCATTCCCATTATCATAATATGATTTACCACCACATTTATCCACAGGTAAACCACGATGAAAATTCATGATTGAATTAACGGTTGTTTGACCCATATCATACGCTTTACCATCTTGGGTATATTTCCCATAAAAGAGCCACGCTTCAAATTCTTTCATGATGAGGTTTAAATCATAACGCTGGCTTAAAGCATAAGTCAAAGCCAAGGTGAGACTGCCGTCGTCGGACCAGGTTCCTTTGGGTTTATTGAAGACACCACTACCACTCATTGAAGTCACAGGGTGCTTAATCAACCATGATCGCTCAGTAAACTGAAAAGGCAGACCTAAGGCGTCACCAATAATCACCCCTAAGATCCCATTTGTTATTTTATCCATAGTGTGCTCCACTTCATGCTCATTTTAACGAAAGAAAATGCACTCATGTTTACAGTGGGTAAAAAAATGGACACAATCAAAGCGTGATCAAAATAGGTTTGATACAATAAACAAGGATGAACCAAACATGATAATTCTCAAAGAAACACGATTTATAGAAACATTAGACAGAGAAGCCAATCTCTATATCGGATTACCTGATGCTTATGAGAAGACACAATTGAGTTATCCTGTGCTTTATATGCATGATGGGCACAATCTTTTTTATCAGGATGATTCGTATTCAGGTGAAATATGGGCAGTTGATCAATGTTTCAAGGATCATCCCGAGTTATCTGAAGTCATCGTCGTCGCATTGAGTTGTTCAAATAAGAATAATGGAAGAGGAAGATTCAGTGAATATTCGATATTCGATATTACACTTGGGGCAGCTTTTGGAACTCGAGCCATCCCAGGAAAAGGGCGGACTTACTTAGAATACCTCGTCAATGAATTAAAGCCTGAAATCGATCAACGTTTTAGAACCTTAAGTGACCAACCCAACACAGCCATGATGGGTTCGTCCATGGGTGGGGTCATCAGTAATCAAGCTGCGATTCTTTATCCCCAAATTTATGGTCGAGTCGCCTGTTTATCTTCAGCTTTTTATGTCTCACTGGATGAAATTTTAAAGCTTAATGAAACGGCGGATTTCACGCAAATCGTTAAATTTTATATGGATACAGGGGACAATGAGTCTGGTTTAGGGAGCAGTACGGATTATCTTGAAAGTAATCTCAAAGTGAGTGAAATCTTAAAAACTAAGCTTTCAAATGATAAATTTCAATTTAAGATCATTGAAGGGGGGATTCATCATGAACGGGATTGGCGTAATCGCTTACCGAGTGTTTTAAGTTATTTGTTCAAATCGTAAAGCAAAAGTCACAAATATAGATAAAGCATATAAAAAGCAAAGAAACCTTTGCTTTTGCTTTTTATTGGCGGAGGAAGCAGGATTTGAACCCGCGCGAGCCTTGCAACTCCTAGCGGTTTTCGAAACCGCCCCCTTCAACCACTTGGGTATTCCTCCATAATGCCTCATAAGTATAACAAAAACACATTAAATAGGCAAAAATTTGTGATGTTTCTATCAATGAAAATTGTTTCAGAAATTTAATGTGAAAATTGGGCATTTTGTGAAAATAGCGTGAAATTAGAATTGACATAATTTCGTCATATCTTTATAATCAAGGTATAGTACACATCTGTACTTTCTTAAAAGGAGGAAAATGATGAAAAAGTTATTAGTAGCCTTACTACTAGTTGCAATGGTCTTGACTGGCTGCAAAGTACCAGACAAAGCTTATCGCAACGCTTACAATTACGTCTATACAGCGGATATATCTCAATTGGATTATCTGACGGCGTATGAACAGACCAATGCCATGCATACTACGAATTTCGTAGATGGTTTGGTTGAACACAATCCGTTGGGACAACTGGTCGGGGCGATTGCCACTTCTTGGACTTCCAATGACGACAAGACCGTTTGGACTTTCAAAATCCGCAAAAACGTCAAATGGGTAACCGTTGATGGTGAAGTTGCCGCAACTGTTAAAGCCGATGACTGGCTTGCTGGATTACAACACGGTGCTGACTTCGAATCAGAAACAGCCTATATCTTGTTCGGCGTAATCAAGAATTATACCGAATACTTCAATGGTGATATTTCTGACTTCTCCCAAGTTGGTATCAAAGCTGTTGATGATAATACTTTAGAATATACTTTAGAAGCTCCGACTCCTTATTTCGATACAATGTTCTCATACGGCGTATTGGGCGGGGTTAATCGTGAATTCTTAGAATCTCAAGGTGTAGGCTGTAAATTAGGAAATCCTGATCCTTCAACCTGTAACTTCGGTTCTACTGAAGCTTCATCCATTTTGTATAATGGTGCTTACTTGCTCAGCAATAACACCGCAGGATCCGTTATCGAATATACTCAGAACTTAACCTACTGGGATAAGGCTCATGTCTATATTCCTGCCGTTAAACTGATTTTCTTTGATGGTGCTGACAAATATTCTTTATACAGAGCTTTCGATAATGCTGAATATGTTGCCGCTCCTGTATACACTGACGACCCTGCATTCTTTGCAGAAGCTCAAGCTAAATATGGCGAGAGCATCTTCGTAGGTCGTTTGAATACCACAACTTACTACATTACATTCAACTACAATCGTCGTGCATTCGAAAACATGGATGACGGTGATCCTACCACTGCTTCTGGTTTAGTTTCAGCGAAGAATGACAAGCAAAAAGCCGATACCAAATTGGCAATCTTGAATGAAAACTTCCGTAAAGCCATTTTCCGCGGTATCGACCGTGCAGAATTGAACAAACAAGGCGTCGGCGAAACATTGAAAGCCAACGCATTGCGTAACACATATACTGCGCCGTTATTCGTATCGACATCAGATGGTAAATCTTATGCTGATTTGGTTTCTGCAGAACTGACAAAACTCAGTGCTGTTGATTTCCCAGCAGGCTTCGACCTTTCTGATTCACAAGATCCTTATTTCAACTTAACTTTGGCCAAATCTTCAATGGTTAAAGCAAAAGCTGAATTGACTGGTGTTACATGGCCTGTTGTTATCGATGTTAATGCCTCTTTGGGTGCTGTTAATATTGCAACACGTTTGGCATTCAAACAAATGATGGAAGCAGCATTCCCTGGTGACGTTCAAGTCAACATCCAATATGCTACATCCAGTCCTGAATACTTAAACTCTTTCTACTACACAGAAAATGCTGACCAACAGAACTATGACATCAACTTAGGTTCTGGTTGGGGTCCTGACTATGGCGATCCTAAGACCTACGTTAACACACTGAATCCAGACAACGGCGACTTGCTGAAATCCTTCGGTTTGTTGAATGGCTTGGCGAATGACAAAGCAGTCAAAGATGAAGCTGGCTTCACCGCATTCGGCGTACTCAATCAAGCTGCAAATGTTGAATTGACCGACATGGATGTTCGTTATGCCAAGTATGCTGCTGCCGAAGCTTATTTAATCGGTCACGCAGTCATCTTGCCAAACGTTTCACAGGGCGGAAACTACGCTGTATCTAGAGTTCTTCCTTACTCTGGCTCTTATGCCGATTATGGAACCTCAGGCGACAAGTACAAATTCCTCCAAGTTACTGACCACGTTA
This sequence comes from Erysipelotrichales bacterium, assembly GCA_038331365.1. Classification (GTDB taxonomy): domain Bacteria; phylum Bacillota_I; class Bacilli_A; order Erysipelotrichales; family Erysipelotrichaceae; genus UBA2212. The sequence goes on from JBBQOY010000018.1 coordinate 4,304, forward strand.
TTACCGGCCAGGAACGTGCTGATGCTAAAACTGCTTGGGAAGCAGCTCGCGCTAAGTAATAATTGAATAATATTTACTAATCGAGTATAATTGAAAATAATAAAAGGATTAGGGAAACCTAATCCTTTATTACCCTGAGGTACGTATGAAGAAATACATCTTAATTCGAATATTGAGATCAATCTTATCAATTATCGCCGTAACCTCGATTGCGTACTTACTCATTTTTGAGTTTGTTCCTCGCAATCGTGTTTTCGAGAATGATGGGATGTACATGAAGGTCTCAAACAATCCTGAACAATTACCGCTTTATGTTAACTCGAAGTATGAAGAATTGGGTTATCTTAATTTCGCGCCTCAAGTTGAAATTTGTCGTAATGAATATGGTCCTGGATCAGCAAATTTCACCATTTGTATGGATAGCGAATCTACTTTGTTTCAAGCAAGCAAAGCCAAATACATTAAAAAAGGGTATACTTTTACAACCATCGAGTTAAGTGGTGTTATTTTTGCTACACGAGAAATTCCTGTTTTTGAAAGATTGTTCAATTTTTTCGCCAATATGGTCGTTATCGATCATCCAAATGTGATTCAAGATGATGGTAATCCGAATTTGGAACGCAGTATTTATATTGGGCAAAATTGGAATAAGAGCTCATATGCTTTAATGTGTAGCGGATGTGAACATAAATATCTAGTCTATTTTGACTGGTCTTTTCCGTTTGTTCATCAAAATTGGGTCACTTTAAATTTTGGGCGATCCATGCCTACGTTCTACGGGATATCTACTTTGAATGTATTGACTCAAGATCAAGGCGTTAATGTCTTGAAACCAGTCACTTTCCCAAGTGGTGTCACCATCGAGAGTGGTATACAAGAATATACATGCAGTTATAAAACAAGTTTAGATACTTTAGAAAAAACTAAATACACAGACAATTACGCAAATTGCGAACTCAATAAAGATGCCCCATCGATGATGGCAACTTCGTTTATTTTTGGTATCTTAGCATTAATCTTCTCCTACTTTATTTCTATTCCTCTAGGGATGTATATGGCATCTCATAAAGGTAGAGCAGTTGATAAGGCGGGCATGGCTTATATCGTATTCGTTATTGCGGTACCGGCGTTGGCTTACATTTATCTGTTTAGGTATATTGGTTCGACCTTCTTTAAGCTACCGGAGTCGTATCCGTCTTTAGGACCAAATAATATCTTGTCTTATATTATGCCAACCATTTCTTTGGCTTTGCCTTCGATCGCTGGTTTATTGATGTGGACGCGTCGATATATGGTTGACCAAAATACCGCAGATTACGTTAAGTTTGCGCGTTCTAAAGGTCTCTCTGAAGGTCAAATCTATGTTAAACACATCTTACGTAATGCAATCATTCCAATTGCACACGGCCTACCTGGTGCCATTATTGGTGCTATAGGGGGTGCGATCATTACTGAACGTATTTATGCCATTCCTGGGATGGGCAAAATGTTGAATGACTCAATCAGGGTCTTCAACAATAACATGGTCATTACTTTAACGTTCATCTTTACCAGTTTAGCAATCCTATCTGTACTCTTAGGGGACATCTTGATTACTAAGATTGACCCACGCATAAACTTAATGGATAAAAAGAAAGGTAAGAAGAAACATGACAAGCGCTAACGACAAGTTTCAATTCGTAAAAATAGACGAATTTGCTTCTGAACATATTTCAGCGCCACATTATTCTTACTGGAAATCAGTTTTTAAACAGTTCTTTAAAAATAAATTAGCCATTGCGATGTTGGTTATGGCCTTCATTATCTTCTGTTTCGCTATGATTCAACCGTTGTTTAGTCAATATAATCCAATGGCGTCTCCTGATATCAGTGATTTCGCTATCCGATTCAATAAACCGAGTTTGACGTATTGGTTTGGGACCGATCACTGGGGTAACTCTTTGTTTGATGCGGTTTGGTCAGGTGCACGAACTTCAATTACAATTGCACTTCTAGCGACCAGTATCAATATGACTTTAGGGATTATCGTTGGTGCCATTTGGGGCTACAATAAGCGTTTAGATAAATATTTCTTAGAAATCTACAACATTGTTGCGAATGTTCCGTTTTTATTGGTGGCAATTCTATTAATGTATATCTTAGGTCCAGGATTTTGGCAGTTAATCTTCGTTTTAACCATGACAGAGTGGTTGAGTGTTGCATATTTTATTCGTACTCAAGTCATGATCATTCGTGATCGGGAATATAACTTGGTTTCACTTACTTTAGGAACCAGTGCTACACGGATGATTGGACGTAATATCTTGCCATTTTTGACTTCAGTCATCGTTACGATGTTGTCTCGTGAGATCCCATCGATCATTTCAAGCGAAGCTTTCTTGTCCTTTTTAGGCATTGGCTTACCTCCTTCAATTACCTCATTGGGTAAATTGATTGCAACTTATATTACCTATTACGGAACATATCCGTACCTATTCTGGATTCCGGTTGCTGTCTTGGCTTCAGTATCCGTCTCCTTCTATATCGTTGGTCAGACCTTTGCGGACGCGTCTGATCCGAAGACACACCGCTAAGGAGCACCAATGGAAAGAAAAGTAATCTTATCTGCTCGTGACGTCGTCGTAAAATTCCGTGTACGTGACCGCGTCTTGACTGCCATTAGAAAAGTATCAATCGATCTCTATGAAGGCGAAACACTTGCCATCGTCGGTGAATCTGGATCGGGTAAAACCGTTTTGACCAAGACCTTTACTGGTATGTTGGAAAGCAACGGGACGATTGCAGGGGGGAAAATCTTCTTTGAAGATCAAGACCTTGTTCAAATCAAGAGTAACAAAGCTTGGGAAAAAATTCGTGGATCTAAAATTGCCACTGTTTTCCAAGATCCTATGTCATCATTGAATCCAATCAGAACGATTGGTTCACAGATTACTGAAGTTATCATCAAACATCAAAAGAAAAACAGTAAAGAAGCACGTGAGATCGCACTTGATCTCATGGATAAAGTTGGTATCCCAAATCCTGCTGATCGTTTTACAGAATATCCTTTTCAGTACTCTGGAGGGATGAGACAACGTATCGTTATTGCGATTGCCTTGGCGTGCCATCCTAAGATTTTAATTTGTGATGAACCAACCACGGCCTTGGATGTTACCATTCAAGCTCAGATCCTTGATCTAATCAAACGTCTTCAAATTGAATTCGGGTTTACGACGATTTATATTACCCATGACTTAGGTGTTGTTGCCAATGTTGCACAACGGGTTGCAGTTATGTATGCAGGCCAAATCGTTGAGTACGGTACCAGTCATGAGATTTTCTATACACCGAAACATCCGTATACTTGGGCATTGTTATCTTCCTTACCTCAATTGGGAATTAAGGGAGAAAGACTTTATTCAATCCCAGGAACGCCACCTTCATTATTCTATGAAGTCAAAGGCGATGCTTTTGCGCAGCGTAATCCATATGCAATGACGATCGATTTCGAAGAAGAACCACCATTTTTTATGGTCTCTGAAACTCATTTTGCAAAAACCTGGTTGTTAGATCCAAGAGCTCCAAAGGTTCAAGTCCCGATAGCGATTCGTGATCTCCATGCAACCATTGAACGGATTTACGGAAAGGAAGGGGTTTAACATGACGTCCAAAGAAGTACTATTATCACTCAAAGACGTAACGATTACCTTCCCTAAAGGAAAAGGTGTTTTCACAGCTGTTCGAGAAGCCTCCTTTGATATTTATCGAGGAGAAACCTTTGCCTTGGTTGGTGAATCTGGATCAGGTAAGACAACCATCGGACGTGCGATCGTCCGGATCAACCCTGTCGCTAAGGGTAGTATTGAATTTGAAGGCAAATTGATCAGTGAACGACTTAATGGTGAAGATACCAAATGGGTAACGAAAAGTATCCAAATGATTTTCCAAGATCCTGCAACCTCATTGAATGAAAGAGCGACTGTTGATTATATTATTTCAGAGGGACTCTATAACTTTCATATGTATAAAGATGATGCGGATCGTAAAGCCAAAGTACTTAAGAGTTTAACTGAAGTCGGTTTGCTCGATGAACACATCACTCGTTATCCTCATGAATTCTCAGGTGGTCAGCGGCAACGTATTGGCATTGCCAGAGCGATGGTTATGGAACCGAAATTGATTGTTGCCGATGAGCCAATCTCTGCACTTGATGTGTCGATTAGAGCCCAAGTCTTAAATCTGATGAAAAATCTTCAAGAAGATAAGGATCTAACCTATTTGTTTATCGCCCACGATTTATCTGTCGTTCGATTTATATCTGATCGTATTGCTGTAATTCATCTTGGTCGGATCGTTGAACTTGCCGAAACGGAAGAACTCTTCAAAAATCCACTTCATCCATACACAAAGAGTTTACTGTCTGCGATTCCTATGCCAGATCCAATTTTAGAAAGCAAGAAAGTCCCGCTGTTCTATGATGGGTCAGAACATGATTACAGCACAGACCTTCCTTCTTTCGTAGAAATCGTAAAAGGTCACTTTGTTTGGGCCAATAAAAAAGAACTTGAAGGATACGGAAAAGTCATCATAGTTTAAACTAAAAAACAGGGTAGCCCTTACATGGTGCTACCCTGTCTTATTATTTGCAATCTACTATAAAAGAGTTATAATAAATAAGTTGTACGGAGGTAATGTATGGAAATGAATATAAAAAGCATTATTGAAGAAGATCTTAAGGCCCAAGAAGCCTATCGTTCTGCTGAAGAAAAAATCTCCGCTAACCTAGCTGATATCCATAAAGAAAAAGCAAATATTCAAGATGACGTATGGGACAAAGCTAAGAAATACGTTGAATCTGAGAAAGTAAAGTTGACGCATCAACTTGAAAAATCTCAATCTGAACGCAACGCTCAATATGAGATTGCACTGACTGAACTTGAGAAAAAATTTAATGCCAGTAAAGATAAGTGGCGTGAAGTCATTTTTGATCGTTGTTTAAACAGGAGTAAATAAGTGCTAAGTTCATCAAGCCAAGCAATGGCTGCAAAAGCCAAAGGAATGTATGGTACGCATTTAAAGGAACGAGATTATAAAGAATTGCTGCGAAAAAGCAGTGTTCAAGAGATTGCCTCTTACCTTAAAAATGAAACCCGTTTTAAGAATAATCTTGCAGGGATTAATGAATCCACGGTCCATCGTGCCTTTTTAGAAATCCTTATTCGACAAGCATATTATTTGGATTTTATACAATTAATACGTTATGGGGACAAATCAAAATCTAAATTTTATCGTTATGGGATCATATCGATCGAGATCAATCAAATTTTGATTACGCTTAGAAATCTAGATGAACAAGATCGTTCAACCCAGATTTCACAGTTACCAATGTTTGCCAATAAGATGACAAGTTTTGATATGCAAGGTTTAGTTAAAGTAAGCAGCTTTGAAGAATTACTCACTTATTTCAAAAAGACACCCTATTATGACATCTTAAAAAAATATTCACCCAAAAATGAGAGAGATTTGGATTATGCGGCCTGTGAGATTGCATTGCGTAAATACTATTTTCAAAAAATCCATGAGTTGATCAACGTTGATTTTAGTGGAGAAGAAAGAATTATGCTGAAGGATCTCTTTGATACCCGTATCGAACTCGAGAATTTAACAATTATCTATCGGTTGAAGAAATACTATTTAAGCTCTCCGGCACAGATCAAAAGTTTAATTAATCCAACGTATATTCACATCGCGAAGAAAAAACTATTCGATTGGATTGAGAATAAGTCACCCGACGAATTATTGGAAGTCTATAAATCGTCTTATTATCAAATCGTGGTTGAGAATAAGGATTATGTTTACATTGAACATGCGATGGATCAAGTTCAATATGAAATCAATAAGCGCGTCTTGCGTTTTGCAAAAAATCCAGACATCACTTTAGTTGCTTATCTTAGCTTACTTGAAATTGAAATTCAAAACATCATAGACATCATTGAGGGTGTCCGGTACCATGTTGATTTTGACCGTATCGAAAAATTGTTGATCTATTAGGAGGTGAACCCATGGCCATTGAAAAAATGAGGCTCTTGCGCTTAGCAGGATCCAAAGAGAATATTGAACAGTTCTTATTGACAACTTTTTCGACCGTCGATCTTCATGCTGAGCTTGCTTCAAAAGTTATTAATGAGGGCAACGGGGGAACCTTAATGCCTGAAGACAATACTTACGCGGACTACCTGAGTCGAATTGAAAACATAACCAACAATCTTAGATCAAATGTTGTTTGTGCTTTTGATGGGGTATCTGTTTTTACACCTGAAGAAATCGAACGTGAAATCGACCTCCTGGAAAAGAATTTCGTGAAGATTACAGAAACAAAATTGAGTCAGTCTAATTTATCTAAGGATGATCGCAACGCAATTAATATCTTACGTGAGTTCGACATCAATTCTTTAAATCAAACTCAATATATTGAAGCTGTCTTTGGACGATTACCAGTTATTAGTTTGCCTAAGATTGAAATGCATGAAGTCTTAGGTTTTGATGTGAACGTGTTGATGGAAAATAACAGTTATGCGTGGATCTTGGCAGTTGGATTGGCGGACACACGCATTCAAATCGACAAGCTCTTGAGTTCGCTCTTCTTTGAACCCATCAATATTCCAAAAGTCGATGAAAAAGAATTAGAATTCTATTGCGAATCGATTATTGGTAAGATTTATGGTTATGTTAAACACAAAGCAAACATCAGAAGATTTTATAAATATATTGCCGTATTTGGGGAAACCTTTGTCATAACAGGTTTCGTACCACTGCGAAATGTCAAGAAATATAAAACCATGTTTGGGGCGATGCACAATGTTGTTATTGAAGATCTCCCAGCGAAAAAAATTCTAACGAATGAAGATAAAGAAGCCTTACAATTCTTACAAAAATTTGATTTGGGTGGATTTGGAAAGATCCGTTATTCCAGTATTCATTTCGGCAAGATACCGATTGCCAGCTTACCAAGATTGGTTTTGGTGGAAGACGGTTTGTATATGGCACAGGTTCTTATGAAGAACAATGAATACGCATGGGTCCTCTATATAACGCTCGCGGAAGAAGAATATGAAGCGGAGGCGATCTTCGAAGCACTTCACTATATTTCAATCCCAGTGACCAATCTTGAGGCTACAACGACCGATGAATTCGACAATGAGATTGAATCCAAACCCAATGAATCAGGCACGGTCATCCGGATCAAGAAAATTAAATCTAAGACGGGTGAAACAGAAGATTTCGTTGTTCAAGATTTCCCAGCGTTTTTAGAAGAAGGCCTCGAACCACCCACTGTTCTAAGAAACAATTGGTTCGCTAAACCGTTTGAATTATTCATCGATATGTATGGCTTACCTCACTATAACGAATTTGATCCGACTTTCTTCTTAGCGGTCACTTACAGTTTACTTTTTGGGATTATGTTTGGAGATGTAGGTCAAGGCTTGGTCTTGGTTCTTGGCGGTACCTATTTGTGGAAGAAAAAGAAAATGGTATTGGCGGCCATTGTGCAGCGAATTGGCCTCTTCTCTATCTTCTTTGGCTTCATTTATGGTTCATTCTTTGGGAATGAAACCATCCTTGATTTTATTTATGTCGATTTGTTAGGTATGGAGGGAAAAATTATTGAAGTTATGAACCCTGACAGTACCATGATCTTACTGATCACGGCCGTTGCCTTGGGATCCATGTTGATCCTTGCGTCGATTGGAATCAATATTGTACTTAGTTTCAAACGCAAGCATTATGGAGAAGCCTTATTCTCTCAGAATGGGATTGCCGGATTTGTATTTTACGGATCAGCCATTGTCTTAGTGACCTTGGAAATGCTCTTTAAGATAAAAGCATTAAATCTTATTACCGAAATTATTTTCTTTGGTCTTCCTTTGATCATCATGCTCTTTAGGGTTCCACTTAAGAACTTTGTGACCAAGGTTCAGATTGCCCCGCATGAAGGCTGGGGTAATTATGTTCTAGAATCATTCTTTGAACTTTTTGAAGTCATTCTAAGTTTTGTCTCGAATACAATGAGTTTTATGCGTGTTGGTGGGTTTATCTTAAGCCATGCAGGCATGATGATTGTTGTAATGACTTTAAGAAGTATGAGTGGTGCGGGATTAGGAGGTTGGGCAGTCCTGATCTTCGGTAATATCTTCGTTATCGCTCTGGAAGGTTTGATCGTTGGAATTCAAACGTTGAGATTAGAATATTATGAAATGTTTAGTCGTTATTTCGATGGTGGCGGTAAGAAATATATCCCAACCACAACAGTTGATCACTAGGAGGAAACAACCCATGTTAACAATCTTTGAAGTAGTCGGACCATTATTGGTCATTGCCTTAATCTCTCTTCCGGTCATTCCGGTCCTGGCCCACAAAGTGGATTCCAAAAATGCAAAATTTAGAGTTTTAGCTCAAATCAGTTTATTCAGTGCCACCTTTATTGGCGTCTTGCTGTTTCAGGTCAATGGCTTGGTAGCTCATGCAGTTGGCGAAACAACCTCAATCATTGGGACATCAGCTCAAGGGATGGGTTTTATCGCTGCCGCTGTATCGACCTCAGCTTCCTGTTTAGGTGCTGGATTAGCCGTTGCTTCAGCTGCACCTGCAGCGATCGGTGCCATCAGTGAAAATGCTGACAACTTCGGTAAAGCCATGATCTTCGTTGCTTTGGCTGAAGGGGTTGCCATCTATGGTTTGCTGATTTCAATCTTGATCATCAATAAGCTCTAATATGAAATTCTTTTTAATCAGTGACAACACAGATACCCAAATGGGCTTACGTCTTGCTGGTATCGAAGGAACCGTAGCCCATACGCAAGAAGAAGTGTTGCGTGAATTGAATAAGGCCATCGCCGATGACAGTATCGCCATCGTTTTAATGACGACCTTGGCGATAAGTACGTGTCCTACCATTATCGCTGAATTAAAACTCAAACTATCCAAACC
>JBBQOY010000019.1:0-13095 GCA_038331365.1 Erysipelotrichales bacterium
AATGGTTAAAGCGATTTATGCCGATTATAGTGATAAAATCGAATCTTTTGGGATCGATGAAGTTTGGATTGATGTCACTGAAAGTCTTCATCTTTTTGGATCCCCAAAAGATTTGGCAGATTGCATTCGCGAACGGATCAAGACTGAATTGGGAGTGACCATTTCAATTGGGGTTAGTTACAATAAGATTTTCGCCAAATTGGGTTCAGATTATAAAAAACCAGATGCTACAACAGAAATCACGCGCGATAACATGAAGACCTTAGTCTGGCCATTACCCATTGAAGATCTTTTATACGTTGGTCGAGCCACAACGCAAAAACTTCATTTATTGGGGATCTATACCATCGGTGACTGTGCCACTGCCGAAGTAACCCTTTTGAAACGCCGTTTAGGCAAATGGGGCGAGGTCTTATGGCGTTTTGCGAACGGAATGGACAACAGTGAAGTCATGGCCCAAAATTATACACCCTTGGTCAAATCCATTGGTAACTCGACAACTTGTCCACGAGATCTTCACAATCTTCAAGATGTCAAGATCGTGACATATATCTTGGCAGAAAGCGTTGCAGCGCGTTTAAAAGAAGCTCATTTGGTCGCTGGTGTTATCAGTGTTGGCATTCGAGACATCAATCTCAAAGGTTGTACACGGCAGATCAAATTAAATCAATCCACCCATCTCAGTGACGATATCGCCAAGGCAGCGATGAATCTGTTTGATAAAAATGTCGATTTTTCTACCCCTTTACGCAGCATCGGAGTTAAAGCCAGTGACCTCAGCGTGATTGAAGTGCCCTTTCAACTCGATCTGTTTACTGACCAAGCAGCCCACAAACGCGCTTTAGATCTAGAAAATACCCTAGATGTCATCCGCGAACGCTATGGTTTCAACAGTGTCCAGCGCCTTATGATGAAAGAAGATCCCCTGCTGTCTCAATTCAATCCCAAACAGGATCATGTTATATTCCCAGAATCGTACTTTAAAGGATAACCCTGATGATCAAAAAAATATACGTTGATGTGCTCTTACATCACAATAAAGAAGGCCAAATCAAACCATTAGCGATCGTCTGGTCAAATGGTGTAAAATATTCGATAGATAAAGTGACCCAGATTACGCGAGCCGCTTCCACGATAGCCGGGGGAACCGGAATGCGCTATACCTGCTATATTCAAGGCCAAGCACGATATCTATTTTTAGAAGAAGATCGTTGGTTTATCGAAAGTAAAGGATGAGGAACATAAAATGTGTGGACGATATTTATTCAAACAGAATGATGATGAGGAACTAAGCGGCTGGATCAAACAGCTTAATCTCAGTGATCCCAACGAACTTTCTATAAGAGAGGTTTACCCTGCTCAGAAAACCATCGTTTTCAGCGATCTCAAGACGCCTGTGATTATGCGTTGGGGACTAAAAAAGTGGGACGATAAGGGCTTGATCATTAATGCGCGTAGTGAAAGTGTCAAAGAAAACTCCTTTTTTAATGACCACATGACTTATCGACGCTGTCTTATCAAAGCTGATGCCTTTTTCGAATGGGATAAAAATAAACAGAAGAATGTCGTTAAGACACCAACTCAAAAGCCTTTCTATATGGCCGGGATTTATGATGACAGTACCGACATCCCAACATTTGCAATTTTGACGGATGAAGCTGATGGAGCATTTCGAAATCTACACCATCGGGTACCTTTGATCATTCCTGATGCCTATTTGCAAAAATATATTGAGGATGGGGTTAAACTACTCGATGACTTTCGTAACTTAAAACAAATTGATCTTATTTGGGAAAATCAGGCCACCCAAATTTCCTTATTCGAATGAAAACAGTTTTGATTAAGTTGATTATGGTAAAATAACAGAGATGAAGAACAAAAGTACACCAAAAAACCCAATCTTAAAAATCAGCGTCATCGCTGTTTTGATCATTTCCATTTTAACTTTAGGTTTTTACATTCGAGGACAAATTGAACTCGTCAAGAACGATCCGAAAAACGACCCTCTACCATCGCAAACTTATTCTGTGACGCTCGATGACTATAAAGTCTATCAATTCATGGATGTTCAATACGATTTCATTATGGCGAATGTCACGATTGCCAGTAATGAAACATTAAACTTAACTCAAAATCTTTTTACGACAGCAGAAAACATAAATTTAGCCAATACCTCTGAGTATACCAATTATCTAAGCAGCCAAGGTTATGAGCTTAAATGCCCTTTACCTGAGTCCTCAACTGCCTTAAGTGACACACGTTGTTTATTCATTCCCATCCTCAATCGATCGTTGAATGAATTGATTCTAAAGGTTTCGATCGATCGAATCTACAATCTCTCATTCAATGTAAATGATATTGTCCATGCTGGAACCAGAGAAATGCTCGGAGTCGAAGAACCATTACCAGACTTTGTTGCCACCGTCATTGATAAAAAACTAATCAGTACGCATTCATTTTTCACCGTCAATAATGATGGTGACCATGAGGCAGCGATGTTTAATTCTCAATCTCAAGTATTTGGGATTCAAGTGACCCTTCAAAACAACACCAAATCTCCCATTCATATTGAAAATACATACATTAAGATTGATGATAAAGGTACTTTTCAAGCAATTGATTCCACTTTCTCAACTGAAGAATACCCAATGTTGTTGGGAAAAGACATTACCGCAATGACCACTGGCTATTTGTTTATGGAAGTCACAGATGAAACCATTGATCTTTCTAGTCTTGCAAATAAAACCATCCATGTGTTTATCAAACTGAGTTCTGAAAATAATTACATAGAAGTCTTGTTTTTAGGAAATACATAATGAGAAAATTCTTATTGTCTATCCTATTGACTTTGGCATTAATATCGAGTGGTTCATTTCAAAAAGTCAATGCCATCAGCTGTAGTGGAAATCGATACAGCGTTGATACGATAGATGGTGACGATGTCTTCACTAATATCGCTTGTTTTGCTTTGTCAGAATATCAAGCTGCGTTTAATTTGATGAATTCGACTGCCACACTTCGTCCCAATGTCATCTTGACTTATTATGGAGACAATCCAAATACACCAGCAACTGAAATAAATTTCAGTAAAATCGTTGCTGCAGATCGAGCGATGGCCTATTCACAAAATCTTGTTTATACAAATTCATCTACTATGAATATTTATGCCAATTCAACTTTATCAACCTCCTACACCTATATGGACGACCGTAATCAACTTTTTTATTATGGCACTTATCAATATAACGGAACCGGCGACATTACCCCATCTAACCTGTCCGCTTTGATCTCAGTAAATGGAGCCAAAGGTTATGTTAAAGTCAATCAAATCCAAATCATTCCTCTCATCTATGTCGATATGGGTTGGACTTATGATATTGACACTGATATAGACTTAGGGACCAAAAAAACAATCACCATCAAGCAAGCCTATTACATCGTCGGAGCTGATGAGACAATAAAAACCAAAAATGGATCACAAGTCGTTAAACAATTAAAATTAATTGTCAATTTTGCCTCAACTTCGTCTAGCACTTATGAATTTGGGCTCGCCCCCAATTGGTTGTCTCAGGGCACGTATTATAGTCCCGATGGGATCACTTTTTATTATGATGTTGACCTTAAAATACCCGTCTTTAATGGGACAAACATTGGAAAATATTACAATTATTATGCTTTAACAAACTTAAGATCAAAAAGTAATTATTCTGGTTCTGACTTAGATACATATTTAACCTATTACCAGTCTGTAAATAATCAGAATCCTGCCTCCAGCACAATGACAAATTCTGGTGCGTATTTTATTAATGCTCAAAACACTTATGGAATGAACGCATTAATGATTTATAGTATGGGAGCTCATGAAAGTGCCTATGGACGAAGTAATTATGCTCAAAATCCAGCCAATCTAAATGGTTTAGTTGTTAAAGATGCAACAACTTTAGCGCTATTGCCTTATACAGTTGCAGCATTCTGCCTTGTTTATCCAAGCGGGAGATATGCTGATGAACTTAATATCATCCATTATTGTAGTGGACGATATAACCTATTTGGATGGGGCGCGAATGATAGTAATCCTGACAATGCAAAAGCATTCGTATCGATCGAAGCTTGCGTTAAAGAACACATGGGAATAAATTTACGTCGAAACTATATGAGTGCCAGTGGCTCATATTTCTATGCAAGTAATATAGGCAACAAAGGGGCTGGTTTAAATACTAAATATGCATCAGACCCATGGTGGAGCACCAAAATCTCGCAAATTGCTTATCGAATTGATCGCTATCTTGGATTCACAGATCTCAACACATATCAATTTGGCATCTTGAATTCAAGTGTGTCTAACGTAGTTTATAAGGATCTTCAATTAACGACCCCTTTTTATTCAATCGCGTCTAGAGCAACCAATTATCCTTTTATTATACTTGAAGGACTAATGGTTAATGGTACTTTAGTCTATAAAGTCCAAACAACAAATCCAATTAACGAAGATGGAACCATAAACAATATTCAAGATCCTATCTTGATCCCTTTTGATTTTAGTCGTTCCATTGGATACATAAGTGCCACTCAAATATCTGACTATATCTCAAAATTTGTTACTGGTGTTGTCCATCTTGGGCTTTATAACTCTGATCGCCAAATTTTCTTCACAACTGGAACAGCGACTTTAAATGGTGCCCCCATCGCTTCAGGTGTTACAGTCAGTACAGAAGGAACATATGAAGTGATTGCAATCAGTACAAGCGGTGTTTCGCAAACAATTCAATTCACAATCGATAAAACCGCACCTATTATTACGATCAATACGTATTCAACACTTCCAACAAATCAAGATGTTGTTGTTACGGCGAGCGTCAATGAAGGTTCTTTAGTTAATAATTCGCATACATTTACTCAGAATGGGACTTTTGTTTTTGTAGCCAGTGATGCTGCGGGCAATCAAAGCGAAGCCTCTGTAGAAATAACCAATATCGATAAAACTGCACCAATCATCACACTTTCAGCATATGATGGTATAACACTTACCTCTCAAGACATTACAGTAAGTGCAACTACGAATGAGGGTACTTTAAACGTTGATTCTCACACCTTTTTAACCAATGGATCGTTTAATTTCACAGCTACCGATGCAGTTGGGAATACGAGTTTACTGACAGTTACAATAACCAACATCGTTAAGCAAATCCAATTGACCTATAATATTGAACAAATTGGCGGAACTTTAAGTGCCAGTATCGGTGCTAGTCCAGTTCTATCCGGCTCAACGATAAATTCTACTGATATTGTCACATTTAATATTGCATTAATTCCACCTTATCGTGTTTACCGTTGGCTTTTAAATGATTTGCCTGTTGTTTCGCAAAACAATAGTATCGTGTTAGATGCGCTTTATCTCAATACACAGGTCAATGTTGAATTCTTGGTTGTGGCTGACCTTAATGGAGACAACAAAGTTTCGACAACCGATCTCGTTCAATTAAGAAGATATGTGGCTGGTTTAGATAACATCAATGAAAAAGCCGTACAGGCTGCTGACGTCAATGGTGACGGTAGAGTCAGTACGACCGATTTAGTTTTGATCAGAAGAATGTTGGCTGGATTAGAGTAGTCTTCCCAAATCCTGCCAAGTTGCAAGAACCATAATCAAAATCATTAAGAACGCACTGGCATACATAAGTGCCAGTTCTAATCGTTTGCTGATTGGTTTTCTGATTAACATTTCAATAAAAATAAGAAATACTTTTCCTCCGTCTAAAATAGGTATCGGAAGTAGATTAAATACTCCAACATTTAGTGACAATATTGCCGTTAAATAAATCATATTTATAAATCCATAACTGGCTTGAGTCTGAGTGATTTCTATGATACCCAACGGTCCACTGACGGATTGAAGTCCTACACCCATCAATAACTTACCAATCAATAAAAACATACTGTAAATCGTAGCAATCATAGTTTTAAACGCATATCCAAAGCCTTGGAAAAAATTAATGGTAACTTTTTCATATGGGGGTAACATAACTCCTAAAAAGTAAGATTTACTTTCTTCATTGTAGATAGGTGTAACTGGGATTGTGATTTCATCAGTTCCGCGCATAACAGTAAAAACAATTTCATTATGATAGAGTTGCGTATAGGTAATCACTTCTTCAAAATTCTTAGGTACAAAAGAAGTCCCGTCAGAAAAAGTCATTAAGAGAATATTATCAGCAGTTTGAAAGCCAGCGGCTTGAGCTGGTGAGTTTTCAACAATGCCAGCAATAACAGCTTTAGGTGATTGTATGATATAACCTAAATTCCAATTAATGCCTACAAATAGAACAAAAGCCAAAATGAAATTCATGAATATACCAGAAAGCATAATCACGATGCGTTTAATCTTTGAGAGTCCTAATAGAGTTCTTTCTGCTGGTACGTCCGCTTCAACAGATTCTTCACCAGCCATCGCGACATACCCGCCAAAAGGAAACAATCTAAGGTTATAGGTGGTTTCTTTTCCTTTAAAACCCCAAATTCTAGGTCCCATTCCTAACGAAAACTCTTTACAATAAACACCAAATATTTTAGCGCTAATAAGATGACCAACTTCATGAACAAGAATAATGATGCTCAGAATGATCAATGTATAAACAAGTGACATAGGTACTCCTTCTTGTTGAATTCAAATTATATTATACTATTACACTTCTTAAGATGAGCTTAAGATGCATAAAAAGTCTTTTAAAGACTAAATCTTAATAATCCAACTTTATTTTAGCTTGTTTATTTATCAAACAAGTAAAGTAATAAAAATATAGAAAAACAAAAGATTAAAAACCAAACTATCAATGCGATCTAAAACACCACCATGGGCTGGGAATATACTCCCGAAATCTTTGATTTTAAAATGGCGCTTAATGTCACTAAAAGCTAAATCTCCGATTTGTCCAACAATTGGAAAAACAACAGACATTAATAACAGGATCCATAAATCAAATCCATCGATCATAAAATATGCAAATATGAAACCTCCAATTGACCCAAACAACCATCCACCTACAGAACCTTCCACAGTTTTCTTTGGTGAAATTCGTACATTAAGTTTTGTTTTACCAAAGTAAAAGCCACAAAAATAAGCTGCTGTATCAGTAAAATAGGTACTGAGCAATAAAAAGATCATCATATTAACTCCGTATTGATCAAAAACAAGAAGAATCGACTTAAGTGTCCCTGTAAACATTAAAATCATGGTTACGATATAACCTAAGTCTGATGGTGAAAACCATGGATTTAGAATAGAAATTAAGTAGAAGAACATAATTAAACCCAATAAACTGATGAGTAGATATTGTTCTTGTACTCGAGATAAACCTAAAACGATTCCAATCAGTAATATAAATAACCATTTAGGCCATTCTTTTTCTTTTATGGCATAGGTCTCATAAACCCCTACAAGTATGAAAGTCGAAATCACAATTTGCCGTAATAAACCTCCAGCTATAAAAGTCGTTAAGACAACGAATGCGATGAGCGACCCTGTAATGATTCTTTGTTTCATAGCAAACCTCCATAACGGCGTTCTCGATCAACGCCTTTAAGTAAGAGATCTTTAAATTCCTCGACACTAAGCTCTGGCCAAGCAGTTTCAGTGAAAATCAATTCAGAATACGCTAATTGCCACAAAAGAAAATTGGATAATCGTTGTTCTCCCGAGGTTCGGATACATAAATCCACAGGAGGATAATTCTTGGTCATGAGAAATTGTTCAAAATTCGATTCAGTGAGAGATTCATTCATTTCACCCGAGATTATAGCCAAATGATATTTTTCAGCTGCTTCAACTATTTCTCTTCTCCCTCCATAATTCATTGCGAAAACCAAAATCATTCCCGTATTATGCGAAGTCTCAGCGATTGCATTCAGTAAAACTTTTTTGGTATTTTCCGGAAAAGGAGTTAAATCTCCAATCGTTTCAATTTTAATATTCTTTTTCATCAATTCTTTAAGATACTTGCTAAAAAACATTGAAGGTAATTGCATTAAATAATCCACTTCTAGGACTGGTCGTTTCCAATTTTCGGTGGAGAATGCATAGAGAGTAAGTACTTTGATGCCTTCATCATTGGCTGCTATAGCCATCTCTCGAACCTTTTCAACACCATGAAAATGACCAAATGTTCTCTCTTTGTTTTGTTTTTTGGCCCAACGGCCATTTCCATCCATAATGATGGCGACATGATTCAATGCTGAGGACATATTTCTCCTTAATAAAGAAGCTCACTTGTGGTGAGCTAGACAGTCATAATTTCTTTTTCTTTATCCTTGACAATGGATTCGATCTTTTTAATGTGCTCATCCGTCAGCTTTTGGATTTTATCCAAAGCGTCTTTTTCAAGATCTTCCGTTAAATTATCATCTTTTTTAATAGAATCATTGATATCTCTTCTCACATTGCGAATTGAAACTTTCGCTTCTTCAGCATGCTTTTCAACGACCTTCGTAATTTCTTTACGCGTTTGTTCAGTTAATGAGGGCACATTGATTCGAATAACTGCACCATCATTCATTGGATTCATTCCAATATTGGCAGCTTGAATAGCATGTTCAATGAGTTTAAGCAAACTAGAGTCATACGGCTTAATGACCAGTTGCTTACCTTCAACGACTTGAATACTTCCAATTTGGTTCAAAGGTGTCGGTGATCCATAATAATCGACATGGATATCTTCCAATTGTTTTGGATTTGCTCTTCCAGTACGAACCGTACTTAAATGATGTTCAAATTTTTCTATGACTTTCTTCATTTCCGAAGTTGCTTTTTCTAAATGTTGCTTCATACATTTTCCTCCTTACAAATAATTGTTCCGATGGGCTCTCCTAGTACAGCTTTTTTAATATTGCCACTCTTATTCATTGAGAAGACAATTAAATCCAACCCATTGTCTTTGCACATGGCAATAGCGGTTTGATCCATAACGTTTAGATTATTTCTTATGATATCATTATAACTCAAACGATCATATTTAAGCGCATTTTTATTCTTATTTGGATCGTCATTATAAACGCCATCAGTCCCATTTTTAGCCATTAGAATAACATCAGCTTTAATTTCAGAAGCCCTTAATGCTGCTGTTGTATCTGTTGAAAAATATGGGCTACCTGTACCTGCAGCGAATATGACAACGCGACCCTTTTCAAGATGACGAATGGCTCTTCTTACAATAAATGGTTCAGCGATTTTACTCATTTCGATAGCTGTTTGAATTCTTGTTTCAATACCATGTTTTTCAAAAACACCTTGAATCGCAATCGCATTAATGACTGTTCCCAACATTCCCATGTAATCAGCTTGAATGCGATCAATTCCCATTTGCTCAGCAAATTTACCTCGAATGAAATTTCCACCACCAACGACGATTGCTACTTCTATCCCCATTGCAACAATTTCTTTAATTTCATCAGCAATACCAAAAAGGACAGCAGGATTTAAGCCATTTTGCTGACCCGCCAAAGCTTCTCCACTTAGTTTAAGTAAAACTCTTTTATACATGGTGTTCTCCTTATAAAAGGACACAAAATGTGCCCTTTAATTTTTATTTGCCAAACGTCTGATTCATAACTTCTTCTGCAAAATTATCTTCTTTTTTCTCAATGCCTTCTCCAACTTGATAACGAACAAAACTCAATACTTCAGTTTTTGCAGCGTCAAGTACTTTTTGCACTTTAATATCTTGATCTTTGAAGAACAATTGATCGACTAAACTGGTTTCTTGAAGAACCTTACTGAGTCTACCTTCCAGAATTCCATTGAGAACATTCTCTGGTTTGGTAGCCATAATTGGATCATTCTTAATAATTTCTTTTTGAATGTTACGTTCGTGATCTACGAATTCTACAGGCATATGTTTGCGTGAGATGTAACCAGGATTCATTGAAGCAACCTGCATTGCCATTTCTTTCCCAATGTCAGTGTTTTCACTGCCTTTGAGTTTGACAATAACAGATATTTTACCACCCATATGAATATAGAGTCCAAAAATCTCATCATCATTCTTAGAAATGATTTCAAAACGTCTTAACGTAATTTTTTCGCCAATTGTGAATGTAGTCTCAGCAACATGTTCAGCAATGGTCTTACCATTGATCATTAAAGCCTGAGCTTCTTCCATGTTCTTAACTTCAGAATCAACTAAAGCATTGGCGACATTGTCTAATAAAGTCAAAAATTGATCATTTTTAGCGACAAAGTCAGTTTCAGAATTAACTTCAACGACTACTGAACGGTTTCCCTTGACGAGTGCTTTAGTTAATCCTTCGGCAGCGATTCGGTCTGCTTTTTTAGCTGCCTTGGCTATGCCCTTTTCCCTCAACCAATCAATAGCTTTATTGAGCTCACCATTGGTTTCTTCAAGTGCTTTTTTACAATCCATCATCCCTGCACCAGTTTTATCGCGCAGTTCTTTAACTTGACTTGCAGTAATCATATTTTATTCGCCTTCTTTCACTTCGGTCTTTTTTACTCTTGGTTTCTTTGCAACAGCTTCTTGAGTTTTTTCAGGAGTTGTTGTTTCTACAGGTTTTTCAACTTTAACTGGTTTTGCAACTTCTACCGGTTTTTCAACTTTAACTGGTTTTGCAACTTCAACAGGCTTCGCAACTTCTGATGGTTTATGTGCTTCAATTACTTTGGCAGGTTCTGACTTAACAAAAGGTCTGGAATCAGAACGTCCTTGATAAGTATCGTTGTTACGTGGACGACGATCGAAAGGTCTATGACCTGAACGTTCTTCACGTTGTCTTCTTTCTTCCATTTTGGCTCTTCTACGACGTTCATTTTCTTCATTGACTTGTTCTACATTGATAATAACATCGCTCATTGAAATGTCTTTAACAAGATCTTGTTCTTGGAAAGCATAGGACAAAATTCCACCCTTAGTTTCAACGATTGCATCTGCCATAATGCTGACAATCAATTTGATGGATCGAATTGCATCATCATTGGCTGGGATACCATAATCAATTGCTTCAGGATCACAATTAGTATCCGTAAATCCAAATACTGGAATGCCTAATTTTTTTGCTTCTGCAACGGCATTGTAATCTTCTGTCGGATCGACAACGAAGATTGCATCCGGTAGTTTCTTCATTTCTTTAATGCCACCGAAGAAATTTTCTAAACGAGCTGCTTCTTTACGAATGTTAGCAACTTCCTTCTTAGGATAGACAGTAATGGTACCACTGGCTTCCATATCTTCGATTTCAGTTAAACGTTTGATACGTTTTTGCATGGTTCTAAAGTTCGTTAAGAGTCCACCCAACCAACGTTGATTGATGTAGAAAGAACCACTTCTCAATGCTTCTTCCATAACGATAGCTTGAGCTTGCTTCTTAGTCCCAACAAATAAAATCTTTCCATTCTTTTCTGCTAATGCTTTCATAGCGGCATAGGCATCATCCAATTTACCGAGTGATTTCTCTAAGTTGATGATGTAAACACCATTCTTGGCCGCATAAATATACGGCTTCATTTTTGGATTCCATTTTTTGGTTTGGTGACCGTAGTGACATCCATGTTCTAATAATTTCTTCATTGATACGACTGACATTCTATTCCTCTCTTTCCGTTTGTCCTCCATCAGTTCTAATCGCGTTTACTCATTGCTGAGACGGAAACGCGAATCCCTGATGTGTGATGTGCATCTCTAAGATGCCATTAAACAGTATACCAAACGCTTAATCTTGTTTCAAGTTATTTCACAGGGAGTTTCGCCCTAGGATGTGACTTAAGATACATCTCTTTTAAGCGATCTAAAGTTACATGGGTGTAAATTTGGGTTGTTGATATGTTCTCATGACCCAACAATTCTTGAACAAGTCTTAAATCCGCACCATTGTCTAGAAGATGAGTGGCAAATGAGTGCCGAAGCATATGTGGGTGTACAGAGCGATTTATTCCTGCTTTTTTTGAACACTGATCTAAAAGATACTCAATGCCTCTCGACGTAAATCCTTCGCCTTTTTGATTTATAAATACGCGATGATGCAGCTTTCCTTTCATTAATATAGGCCGAATATCTTCAATATATTGTCTCAATAAATCTGCACAATCCGAATAAAATGGCACCATTCTTTCTTTAGATCCTTTTCCAATAAAGCGTAAAGTTCTCTGTTCTAAATCAATATCTTCTAAAGTTAAGTTAACTGCTTCACTTACCCGAAGTCCACTGGCATAAATCAGTTCAAACATTGCTCTATTTCTCATCTGGTATGGGTCGGATAGATCAAAAGATTCTAAAAGCTGATTAAGTTCCTCAAATAAAAGGAAATCTGGTAGCATTTTTTGCTTGGTTGGATTATGAATTGAACTTAAAGGGTTATGCGTAACTATATTCTGTTTAGCTAGGTAATTGAAAAAAGACCTTAAACTAGAAATCTTACGCGAAATTGAACTGTTTTTAAGACCACCCTTAGCATGTTTATTTAGATGTTCAATAAAGCGCATAATGGTTTTAGAATCTACCCCTTGCCAAAAAGTGACACCTTGATTAATGAGGAAAAAATGGAATTCCTCAAGATCGCGTTTATAAGCATCCCTCGTATGGATGGATTTAGTGTTAATCGTATCAATATAATTTAGAAAATCAAGGATGTCCCGTGTCATAGTTTTGTTTTAAAATTGGCAATTTGAGTTAATGCTTCCTGAGCAAGAATCGCTTTGCGATCCTTGAGACGCAAACTTAAGTCACTATGAATTAAACCGAAATTTGCATTCATAGGTTGAAAGACATCTGGATCTGCATGCGTAATATAATATGCCATAGAACCAATCACACTTTCTCTTGGTGCTTCAATCAATGTTTCTCCCAAACAATATCTAGCCGCATTGATTCCAGCTAATAATCCACTAGCTGTCGATTCGACATACCCTTCTACACCAGTCATCTGACCAGCAAAGAACCATTCAGGTTCTGTCCTACATTGATAAGTCGCATTGATTAATTTAGGTGACTTAAGATAGGTGTTTCGATGCATAACCCCATAACGAACGATTTCGGCATCCTGTAATCCGGGAATCATATGAATGATTCT
The DNA here is from genome assembly GCA_038331365.1 of Erysipelotrichales bacterium. Classification (GTDB taxonomy): domain Bacteria; phylum Bacillota_I; class Bacilli_A; order Erysipelotrichales; family Erysipelotrichaceae; genus UBA2212. Next base: position 13,072 of record JBBQOY010000019.1, read on the forward strand.
TTTTTGTTCTGGCCAAGTCAAATG
>JBBQOY010000020.1:0-12983 GCA_038331365.1 Erysipelotrichales bacterium
GCGAAATTTATGAATCATGGTGATTGGATCCAAGGCTCTTTTGGCTTGCCTTAATGAATCCAAACCCATATCATCTTCTCGATTAACTAAAGTAGCCTCTAGATAGTAAGTATTGAGATAAACAACTTCAATGGCTTGATAAAGGCCTCGGATGGAAGGATCAGCTTTTTCAATGTTGATTTGAACCATCCGTGATGATGATTTGGTCCCAATCAGAAAAGCTTTGATCTCTCCATCAATCCTAAGCAACAAGCCTTTACAAGGCAAGGTTTCAATCAAATCTAAAATTGTAAAGACGCCTTCTTTCTCATACAGAAAATATTCATTGGTATTGTCGGTCTTCCACTGAGCCAGAAAACTTTTGACTTCTTCCTTGTTTTGATTCGAGATTTCTTCTGTGATTACTCGTCCCGCTGTTTCTCTTAAGAAGGCATTATAATGATTTCTTCTTTTTTGAAGCTTTCCGCCGGATAAAGTCCTCAGTTTATCAACATCATAGACATAATCAGATGCTTCCTCTTCACACGTCACAAAGACCATGGGCAGCAATGCCAAGACCTTATCTTTCTCGTTTTGGGTAAAGCAACTGAGTTCAAAGGGAATTCCGAAGGCATCAAAAATCGTTTTATCCTTAAGAATTGCCTCATTAAAATACTGGGGTTCACACAAAGGCATATAAGAAAAGAGCTTGCCTTTATGGACACCCAATAAAAGAAGATAGTGTTGGGTGACATACTTCCATAAAGGATATTGTTTATACCATTGAAAAAAGTTAACGATATTATGGTTACTTTCTTCATAATTGGCTTTTAACAGATACGATTGAATTAAAGGGATGTCTTGAATGGTTACGGGTATAAAATCAGCGTCATTTAGATCCATCGGACTGGCTTCTTTCTGTATAATTGGCATCAATTACTTCGTCCGTATTGTCTTGTTTAAAAGTCTCATACGTTTTGTTTTGTTGATTGGGCTCTTCCTCTTGAAATTTTTGGCGAAACATCCGGCGTGCTTTAAAAATCTGATAGGCAATGATGCCCAATAAAATCACCAATAATGGCCACAAATAAATCAAGAGAAAATAAGCTAAGAATAAAATGAATAGTGTTTGAATGATTCTCATAGTTTTTACCGTGTTTATTATAACATAAAGAAAAAGCGCATCGCGCTTTATGACACTTTAGAAAAGGTCTCTGATGTTTACCCCAAAACCATCGGCTAATTTCTGGAGGGCTTCAAATGATATATTTCGACGACCGCGTTCAACATCTGAAATATAATTCCGATGAAGTCGACTTCTAAGTGCCAGCTCTTCTTGAGATAAAACACAACTTACCCTTAGATATTTGACACGCACACCAAATTGTTGGCGAAGGGCTACATAATCGCGATTCGCTAAAGGTTTTACATTTTCATACTTATTACTTTTCTTCATAAATATACCCCTCTAATATCTTTAACATAAGTATATGGCGTTTTTAATCGAATATCTACACACGATGAGTGTGTTATTTAAGGTTTGATGTAATAGTTCACTCAAAATCATATCGAGACACAACCATTCGCGTAACGGTTTAAACGCTCATAAAACACTGATATGGATCCATTGAATCATCATTCCTTTCGAAAATGTTTTACTAAATGTTGTTTTTGTCACACTTTTGGCACATCTGAAGTTTAATCTAAGGGTCATAGAGCAGAAACTCTAGGAGAAAAAAATGAAAAAATATCTTATTCCAATCTTATTTGTAGCTGGAATACTTAGCGTAACCTTAATGATCTTTGCGTTTGATCGCCCGCTAAATAGGACAAATTCAGTGCTTGACCCTCAAAATGAAAATTATACTCGTGGTGGAAGAATGGGTTTTGGTGAATCAATGATGGGTGGCAATTTCTACCAAGACCGTGCCATCTTAACTGACCTCAGTGGCAGTGGCTATGATGCAGCCAAATTGAAATCCGCCTTAGACGTCGTTTTAGCAGATGAATACAAGAACCTTGCAGAATACAAAGCCATCGTTGTTAAGTTTGGTGAAGTAAGTCCGTTCGTTCAACTGATTTATGCTGAAACCAGACACATCGAATCTTTAGTCAGAATCTATGACGCTTTCGATTTTGCAGTCCTGGCTGATAATGGCAGTGCATCTGCTGTTGTCCCATCATCTCTTGAAGCAGCTTACCAAGTTGGGATCGAAGCGGAAACAGCCAACATCGCTCTTTATGAAACTTATCTCAAGACAAAACTTCCTGAATCAGTAGACCGTATCTTCTCTAATCTACAAAATGCGTCCGATCGTCATTTGGATATCTTCACAGATTATGCGAATGGTGAAGTCGATGCCGGTACTTGTCCAATGCTAGGTGGAAATACACAAAGACGTGGTAGAAATCAATCCAATTAGTTGAATTGAACTAAAACGGAGCTTGCTCCGTTTTTTTTATTTAGGTGTGTTTTTAACTAAAAATACGAAGAGATTAATTTAAACGCAACCAGTTAATAGTATTATTTAAAACGGACCAAAGCGAATTAAAGCCATGGATAAATGATTGTTATTTAGATATTTAAGGCGTATTATGAATAATGTTCTTGGAGGATTGTTATGAAACTACTTGTTTTTATTCTTAATGAAGTTGAAAAGACTGAAGAATTATTAAAGGCATTTCAAAAAGCAGACATTAAAGGGGCAACCTTAATTAACAGTACTGGAATGGCCAATGCTTTACTCGCTTCTGGCGATGATGAAGTTTTCGGATCATTGCGTCACTTACTTAATGTAAATCGTAATGAAAATCGCACCTTTTTACTTTTAATGGAGGCCAGACTCGTTAAATCAGCAGTTGCAGTTATCGAAAGTGTTGTTGGTGATTTGAGTCGTCCTAACACAGGAATTGTCTTTACCTTGCCGGTTGATTTGGTTAAAGGCGCTATCGGACTGGAAAGTTATTAAATTTACGGAACAAAACATATTCCTTTATTTAAGCATGATGCTTTTGTGCGGTCTTTTATTCAGTAGGGGAGCTAAACTACTTCACTTACCTAATGTAACCGGTTTCTTGTTTGGTGGGCTTCTAATTGGGCCCTATTTTTTCGCATTGATTCCTGAAACCTTTGTGACTCAAATGAGTATCATCTCAGACATCGCTTTAGGTTTCATTGCTTTTACAATCGGAGGAGAATTCAAACTCAGTTATTTCAAACGGGTTGGAATTACACCGATTGTCATCGCGATTTTTGAAGCTTTAGTCGCTGTTATCTTCGTTGTAATCGGGTTATTACTGATTGGCGTCCCACTTCCGTTTGCATTGGTTTTGGGTTCAATCGCAGCGGCGACTGCGCCTGCAACAACTGTTATGGTCATTAGACAATACAAAGCAAAAGGGCCTGTGACTGAAACTCTACTAAGTGTTGTCGCCATTGATGATGCTGTTGCATTGATTATTTTCGGATTTAGTGTGGCTGTAGCGAAAGCTTTAACGGTTGTTGGCGTGTCTGTCTTAAGTAGTTTGGTTGAACCAATCCTGGAAATTATCGGCTCCATTGGCCTTGGTTTACTGTTAGGATTCGTTTTAACCATCGCGATGCGTTTCTTCGAAAGTAGAGCCAATCGTTTCTCCTTGGCCGTTGGTTTTGTCTTCTTGACGGTTTACTTAACCACCTTATTTAGCGGATCAACCTTGTTGGCTGTTATGTCGATGAGTGCGATGTTTGCTAATCTTTATAAAGATGTCGATCTCATTATGGAGTTAAGTGAGCGGGCTACGCCTCCAATCTTTATGATGTTCTTTGTCCTGTCTGGTGCACACCTCAATGTCAGTATCCTGCCCAGCATTGGCTTGATTGGTGCTGTCTATGTCATTTTAAGAGTCGTTGGAAAAATGACTGGCGCTTGGTTTGGTGCTACAATTACGAAGGCCCCTCATGTGGTAAGGACTTATTTGGGTCCTGCTTTGATTCCACAGGCCGGGGTAGCGATTGGTTTGACTTTTGTTGCTCAGACTGTTGTGCCTGAATACGCCGCAAGCATCCGCGCCATTATCATAGGTGCGACCTTGATTTATGAATTGATTGGTCCAGCAATCACGAAGATCTCCTTACAAAAAGCCGGTGAAATCAAGCTTACCCCAAAAGGGGCCAGTGCACTTACAAAATAGAAAACTAAAAGCATCTCAATAAATTCTGAGATGCTTTTTAAATTAACCTTTTTTTATCATTAACTGTTTGCTTAAGCTAAACGACGTTTTTTAACGATGAAGAAGTAATATGCCAAGCCTATCCCAATGATTAACAATGCCCCTGCGGCATAGATGAGATTCCAATTGACACCATAAAACGTGTTAGAATCTGCCAAGACCATCAAACTATGCGCTGCAATCACTACAGTTTTACCTGAGATACTTTCAATTTTCTTTATACCGGCTTGTTGACCATCCACAACGACCACCCAACCTGATTTATCTAAAGTCATGGTGACTTCATAATCGTTGGCATTCATCAAAACAGTGATTGTTTTCCATTGATCCTTATTCGCATGATCATTGAGGGTATAGGCCACAACATTTGGCTCAGTGGTTGCGTAGAACTGAAGATTGGCTTTGATGTCTGCGGCCGTCGTCATCCTAAAAGCAGGATGCGCTTGGCGAAGCTCGATGAGCCCTGCCAAATAAGTTGTCTCCTCTTCATAATCGACTTTACGTAACCAATCGAGTTGGTTGACTTCATCAGAGGCATTATACGAATTTTCATTCCCCCCTTTGGTTCGATAAAATTCTGCCCCAGCATGAAGGAATGGAATGCCTTGAGACGTCAATACGATGGCATTCGCAAGTCGATGCATGGCCATGCGCGTTTCATCTGATGCTTCGGGATTGGTTAAGAGTAGTTTATCCCATAGGGTTAGATTGTCATGAGCCTCAACATAGGTAACAATCTGAGTCGGCGAGCTGGCATACGGAAACTTCGAATATTTGACTTTGGTATAATTGATTCCGCCATGTTGTACTGAAGCCACAATCCCGAATTTGATGCTTTCTTCTAATCCAGTTCCACCATTCACAAAACCTTTATCGAGTTTTGTAAAGACATGGCCTTTTAAGGCATCTCGAATATCATCCGAGAATACCGCAATATTGTCTAGTTTTGAGACATTGATCTTGAGTGATTTTTGATCATCTGGTAAAGTGGATGTCCCACCAGTCCAACCTTCTCCATAGATTAATACATTTGGATTGATGGCCACTGCTGCTGCTTTAACAGCATTCATCGTATCGATGTCTTCAAGTGCCATAAGATCGAAGCGGAAGCCATCGATGTGGTATTCTTTAGTCCAATAGGCAATCGAATCTACGATAAAACGACGAACCATTGAGCGTTCTGAGGCAATCTCATTGCCTACCCCTGAACCATTGGAGAAGTTACCATCTGCACTGTAACGATAATAATAACCCGGAACTATCTTACTGAAATCAGAGTCTGATGAGGCTCCTGTATGGTTGTATACGACATCCATGACGACTGCAATTCCAGCCTCATGAAGTGCTTTAACCATCTTTTTAAATTCATTGATACGCACATCTCCATGATAAGGATCACTCGAATAAGAACCTTCTGGAACGTTATAGTTCTGAGGATCATAGCCCCAATTAAAGGAACCGTTCTCAAGCTTTGTCTCATCGATGCTGCGGTAATCAAAGGTTGGAAGTAGATGAACATGTGTAACCCCTAACTCGATTAAATGATCGATTCCGATCTTTGAGCCATTTAAGGTTAAACTTTTCTCTGTAAAAGCAAGGTATTTTCCTGGATTGATAAATTTCGCATCGGGATCACTGGAGAAATCACGAATATGGAGTTCATAGAGTATCGCTTCCGTATTGTTGGCTAATGTAATGTAGGTATCTTGACCCCAGCCAGATGGATCAGTCGCTTTCAAATCAACAACCATGGCGCGTTTTCCATTGACGCCTACTGCTCTTGCGTAAGGATCAACTGCTTCTTGGGTGATGCCATTTACGGTGACACTATAGGTATAATAAACTTGGTTCATATTACCGCCAATTTCAAGTTCCCAAACCCCATTATTGACTCGATTCATCTCAAAGATTGAGTCTTCTTTATCGGTTGGGAATAGGACTGTTGGTCCATCGCCATCATTAAAGAAATTAATTTTAACACTGGACGCTGTAGGTGCCCATAATCTAAAGGTTGTTGCTGTTGCGGTATAAATGGCACCCAATTCACTGGTCGTATTAAAAGTCTGTTCAAAGCCTTCTGATTTAAATACGCTGTTGAATTGGACTTGAATATCTTGATAACCTGAATGAGACAAGCTGTATGTTTCCATTAGATCTAATGGTTCTTGCGTAAATAAAGTAAATTTACTTGAATTGGTCGCTGTTGCCCCTTCCGAAACCAAGACGAAACGTGTAGGAATTAGCGCTCCTGCACTGTTTTTAAGCTCTAATCCTTGAAGTTTTCCATTTACAAGTTCAATAGGAACCGTGGTTTTGACACTTATAAAATCTGGTCCATCCAAATTCGCACTGAGAAATTTAGGCGACATATCAATATCACTGAGTTTATAGTAAATTCGGGTATCACCTTGAACGAGCCATACTTCTAACTTATTGTCTTTTTGTCGGGTTAAATTAATAAAACGATCTGAATCGATGTCTTTCGCGATCCATTCGTTAAGTCGAAGAATGAAGCCTAAGTCATTGATGCCTTCTTCAGGTTTAATGTTGATGTTCAATACTGCCCCAAAGGTATCAGAACTGTTGAACGGATTGCCACTGCCTTCAAAGCCAACTTGCCAAAGCCACATATTCCAGCCACTATAATTATTGTCATACCGATGATAATGAACTTTAAGTGCGATTTCGCCTAAAGCAGGCAAAGGTGTCGTATCTAAAGACGGTTTTGACGTATAGATGGTTGGATCCCCTTGTTTAAGCCAAATCTCCGCTTTGCCATCGGTCGTATCAAAGAAACGATCTGTGCCGATGTCTTTTTGTTCCCAATCATTGAGACGAACGATAAAGCCAAAGGTCGTCGCAGTGCTGTCAATCGATAATACAGCCGTTTTTCCAAAGGCATCGCTTGTTTCATCGAAATTATAAGCTTTTCCATCAGAACCTTCTGGCCAGAGCCAAAGGTTCCATCCGGTATAATTCGCATCACTGCGTTGATAGTGAATCGTAATCGAAACTGGACTTGCTGCTTTTACATTTTGACTGGTTTGCACCATCGGTAATATAACTAAAAGTAAGGCAGCTAAGCTTTTAAGTATTTTTTTGATCATAAAGGTTCTCCTAATGATTCAATTGTAGACTGTAAACGGTTTCATTGCAATCATATGACTTGCTTTGAAACCGTTCTTACCTATATTTTGTTATGGATTTCTATGCGCTAAATTGACGCAATTTCCTAAGTGAGCATAAACTAATGCTCAGTACTCTAATTTTATTGTGCTTTAGTTGTAAATAAACCCACCATGCCTTTTTAAAACCCAATTTATATTGGAAAGCCTGAAGGATATAAATCAAAGCAGGGAGATCAATTGCTTGATAGCGTTTTACACCAACCGTCGCTCTTATCAGCCGATGAAGCTCAAGTCCAACCTGAAATCGGGTATTGAAACTTTGCTCAAGACGTGCCATCGTTAGGGTGCCTTCTGAGCGAGTTAAACAATAAATCAATTCACTTGACGCTTGAATGCTTTCGGCTTTGGCACCAATTTTGGCAGAAAACATGACATCTTCAGACACCATTATCTCATCAAAGCGAATTTGATGTTTCTCAATTAAAGATCGTTTGATCAATTTTGAAGTTGGAATATAAAAGGTAAACCGCAAATTATCGCTTGTTGAATCAGATGGCTGTTTAAGATAGCGATCAATTAATTCAACAAACTTATCTGCACGATCTGCCTTCGTTTGTGTTTTAAGGTAAACACTTCTCAAACTGAAATAGACAAGGTCCCATTCTGCTTCAAGATAGGGTGCTATGATCTGATCGTAGCCCTTGATCAAATAATCATCCGCATCACAAAACAAGATATATTTTCCGTCTGCACACTCAAGTCCAGTGTTACGCGCTGAACCAGCCCCTTTTTTATTGAGCTTGTTGGAGATAAACGAAACCTGTCGATAGGCAGGGTCATGAATTAGATCTTGATACTCCTCGAGGCCTTGAGTACTGTGATCATCGACAACGATGATCTGGGTCGCTGCATTCATCACAATTGAATTCAAAAGCGTACGAAGTAGTTTTGGTGAATTGTAATAAGGGATAATAATGCTGAGTTTGATCATAAACGAGGCCAATGCTTCTTAACTCCTGTGTAGGTATAGCCTATAAAATAGAATATACTTCTCATCAACGGGAGCCCTAAGACATGCCGATAATTAAACCATTGACGTCGTGCTGATCTGATTTTATTGCCCGATAGAGAGGTAGTATTCCCTACGGTATATGTCGCCAAAACTTCATTGAGGCCATACGCAGTGTTTCCGCGTTCCATCAACATCAACCAGGTCAAGTGATCTTGACCTCTTCGATAATCCGGCATTAAGAATTCACCTGTTAGATTGCGATCGATAATGACTGTAAGACATCCGATCGAATTATTGATGATCAATTGTTTATAATTAAGTTGCTCTGGTGCTTTAAAAATGCGTCCCTTAGATGTTTTAAACGCCGTAAACGTAAACGCATAGGCATTTTCTTTCATGAATTTTAATTGTTTGTCTAGTTTCTTAGAGTCCCAGACATCATCTGAATCTAAAAAGGCAATATATTGGCCTCTTGCTTTATCGATGGCTAGATTTCTCGATTTTGCGGCCCCGGCATTATGAATCAATTCAACCCATAGGATTCTTTTATCTTTGGCCATTAAAGCATGCGCAATTTCAGCACTATGATCACTAGAGGCATCATTGACCAAAATCAATTCCCAGTTCTTGTAGCTTTGATTCATCACACTCTCGATCGTTGTTTTTAATGTGGCTTGGGCATTAAAAACTGGCATAACGATCGATACAAGGTCTTTAATGGAGTTCATCGGCGTTCACCTTCACGAACTCCTTCAGATTTAACAACTTTAAAAATGGTCATAAAGAAAATCTTAACATCGAACCAAAAACCAATTCGTCGAGCATAGTCACCATCTAACTTTGCTTTTTGATCAATGGGTAATTCATCTCTGCCATTGATTTGAGCCCATCCCGTTAAACCTGGGACCAATTGATTTACACCATACTTGTCTCTTTCCGCAATCAAATCATCTTGATTCCATAAGGCGGGACGCGGACCAATGATGCTCATATCACCCAGCAAGATATTGATGAGTTGCGGCAATTCATCTAAACTAGATTTGCGTAAAAAAGCCCCGAATCGGGTGATGAATCTTTGAGGATCATTCAATAAATGGGTTGGCATGTCTTGTGGGGTTGTTGAAACCATCGTCCTAAATTTATAAATATTAAAGAGTTGTTTGTTTTTGCCGACTCTTTTCTGACTAAACAGAATTTTACCTTTGGATTCAAGCTTAATAATTAAGGCAATCAAACCAAAAATTGGACTCAAAACAAGCAATCCAAGGCCGGATACGATAAAATCTATAAATCTTTTAAACCATTTATACATGATGTGTCCTATTGGGTTTATACGTTGGAACTGTCTTAATCAAAGCATTGATGATCGTTTCATCATCTTGATCGACCACTGAACTTAGGATCTCGAGATTCTGTTGGATGGTTTTTGGATCGACACTGATTGGATGGGTTATGAATATCAATTGATTTGGGGTAGAACTGACTTCTTCCTTATTAAGGTGGAGTTCTTCGAAAAGTTTCTCACCTTGTCTTAATCCTATTTCTTTGATGTCGATATCGACATAAGGTTCATAGCCAGCCAAACGGATTAAATTTTTCGCAAGATCGATGATCTTAACTGGTTTTCCCATATCTAAAACAAAGATTTCTCCGCCTTTGGCATAAACAGCGGCTTGAAGCACCAAAGAAACAGCTTCAGGAATCGTCATGAAATAACGAATGATGTCTTTATGGGTCAAGGTTAATGGGCCACCAGCCTCAATCTGACGCTTGAAAAGCGGAATGATTGATCCATTGGATCCCAACACATTCCCAAATCGAACCGCCATGAATTTGGTTTCACAACTTGCCGGATCTATGGATTGAATGATTTGTTCAATGATGCGTTTACTTGCCCCCATCACATTGGTTGGATTGACTGCTTTATCGGTTGAAATGGTTACGAAACGTTTTACTTTATATTGCTTGGCGACTTCGATTAAATTAACCGATCCAAAAACATTATTCTTTATTGCTTCAGCAGGCATATCTTCCATTAAAGGCACATGTTTGTGGGCTGCTGCATGAAAAACCATCGATGGTTTATATTTTGCGAAGAGATGTTCCAATTCACTGCGTTCACGCATATTGACGATTAAAGGAACTAATTGGGTTGTTTCATCTGCTTGTTTCTTCATCAAAAAATCTTGATGAAGATCATAAAGCCCATTCTCATTGATGTCGATCATGATTAGAATCTTAGGACCATAGGCATAAACCTGACGTGCCAATTCACTCCCAATCGATCCAGCTGCACCGGTAATTAAAACAACTTGTCCATCAATGAATTCGCGAATGGCTGAATTGTCTAAAGTAATGGCATTACGACCCAGAAGATCTTCGATGTTTAGATCGTGAAGATTGTTTTTGATGCCACTAGAACTCATCATATCTTGAGTGGAAGACAACACTTTAACTTTACAACCGGTATTGTAACATTGTTGAATGATCGCTTTTTGGACTTGGTAAGGTACACTGGGCATGGCCACATAAATCAGTTGAATGTCAAGTTTTTTTACAAGTGCATCGAGTTGATCAATCGTCCCCATGACTTTGATTCCACCGATACTCTTTCCAGTTTTATTTGGTTCATCATCAATGAAACCTAAAACACGATTCTTATAAAGATGATTGGTGGTGACTTCTTTATAAAGGAGTGCCCCTGCAGCACCTGCCCCAATAATTAAAGTATTGAGGTCATCTTCAGAGGAAACCTTGGTTCTTACTGTAATCATTTTCGTCATTCTCGCATAGAAACGCGTAAACTCTAAAAACATTATCAACAATAAGGCTTGGATTGGATAGACCCCGAAGCGAAGTCTTGGGATCAAACCTGTATAGGTAAGTAGGAAATAGGCCAATGCCCCAAGCAAAGCTGCGATGATGACTCGCGTTGCTTCATAAACAGAAGCAAGGCCTTGGATGGTCTTATCTAATTTAAGAACCTTAAATATGATCAGATAAATCAAAAGTATGATCCAGCTCTGTTTGACCAGGAGTTCTAAATAGTATTCTGCCGTATAACCTAAGTAGTCGGTTTGATTAAGTGAAAAATCAAAACGAATCAAAATCGAAAAGACATACGCCACCACCACAGAAACCAGATCGGCCATCAATGAGGCATTGTTTTTTAAAGTTTTGATGAGCGTATTCATTTGTTTCCCTCCGGGATGATCATATTATCCAATAAAGCCTGACGCGCTTGCGTAATCGATGAGGGATTCAACCAGAAGACAGACAACGGTGACGCATAACCGAATGTCAAAGTGCCTTGAGAATCACTGACCCCAGTTAAATCATAAGAACTGAGATTCCATTTGAAACTGAGATTTTGAATCTGGGTCCGTGCCAGAGCCATAATTTCTTCTGGAAGCATATTTGTGTCAATGGTGCCTTGAACTGCTGTAACGATGGATTCAATTTTTGTCATGGTTGATAATTCAGTGAGTTTCGACATGATGCCTTTGATGACTTCTTGTTGATTTTTAATCCGTTGTAAATCACCCGTAATAAATCCATGCCGTTGTCGTACAAAAGGTAAAGCATTTAATTCATCGAGGATAATGTTTCCTTTGGGATAATAAAAATCATATTTTTTAGTGGAATCTTCTGTGAAGGCTTCCGCGTTATACACGGTAATTGACCCTAAAGCCCCAATAATTTTCTTAAATGAACTAAAATTCATTTGTAGGTAATAATCGATATCGATATCAAAGACTTTTTCTAGGGTACCGATAATACAATTGACGCCTGTTGATTTCAAGCCAGCATGCGTTAATTTATCCAAGGTATTGGTCAAACTCGAACTTAACCCACAAGCCGTCTTATCTAAAGACACATACGAGTCACGAGGCACTGAGACCATTTTAATGGCGTGGGTCATTGGATTGATTGTCATCAAGATATTGACATCATTGCGACCTTGAGCTGCCAGATCTCCTGAGGCGTCATTGCCTTCGATGTAGACTGTGAAAGCTTCCTTCAAGACATCTTTTTCTGATACGATGGGTTCACGCTTTACCGTGTTCTTAATGGCCCATATGACTTTCGTTTTTAAAAGAAAATCTTCATCTATGGTTAGAATTGATTCGATATATACTTCATCCATAACCAAGACATCGATCACGCCGTCATACAATTCTTGGACCCCATCATAGATGCCTTCAAAAGTCCCCAGTGTTTGGGTGTAGCCTTGTTTTTTAAGTTCCGACTGAACGACTTCATTCAGTTTGGGTTCAACAAGTGATGATGTCGCAAAGGTTTTAGTAAGGGCACTTTTTATTGTTAGAATCGAAGCATCTTTTAAAGTGAAGAAAGAAACAGCATTCGTCTGTAAAGGATTATATGTGACCAGTCGAGCAATGATGCTTTCAGAGTAAAGCAACCCAAAAGAACTGATGATCATGAGTAAAACAACAAAAATCTGAATGGTCTTGCGTCTCCAAACCAGCAACATCAATCCAATTTCAAAAACAGCAATACCAATCAAATAAGAGATTGGTAAAATATGGTTGTTAAACACAGCAACCAATAATAAGACAAGGGCTAAGACTTTCATCAAAAAACGGATATATTTCACAGTTTTACCTTTATTTTTTTATCTAAAGCATTAT
>JBBQOY010000021.1:0-12479 GCA_038331365.1 Erysipelotrichales bacterium
ACGACGTTTTTCTTCATTTTGCCTCCTCAATAAAAACACACATCTAAGGGATGTGTGAAAAAAGACAGGCTTGTCTTTTTATCTTTTTCCCAGAAGATAAAAGCGTTGCGATCATAAGGCAGGTCTACTGGCTGGTCTTTCTTCCTTGAGGAACCTTCCCGTTTTCACAGTGGTATGTCTCCTCTTGTCCGGACCTACAGTTGCTGGGACAGCTTCGTTTTATCGAATTCCCTTTTGAGCTTGAAATAAAGCACCATATTTCGCAAATTCATTATAAGTCATTCAATCTAAAGATACAATGAACAAAAGAAAAAACCCATTAAAGGGTTTTAGGTTTGAGTTGTAAACTTGAATTAATCGTCATCCTCTTCTTCATGCTCACGATCTTCTTCATGCTCATCCTCTTCTTCGCGTTCTTCTATCTCATCTTCATCATCATCATCTTTACTTCCTAAGCTGCTGGTAGAACCTGTGGTTGTATCCACACCATTGCTTGCTAAGGCTGTTTTTAGTTTGGTTTCTAAAGCGAGATAATCAGGATTACTTGAATTCAGGGCATTTTGATACGTTGTGACGTTAACCCCTAATAATTTAAGTTGGTTGATCATTGCGGTTAAAGCAGTAATGGCTTTTTCTTCTTGAACAGCGGTCATAGTCGATCCTGTTTTGGTATCTACTCCATTCGCTGCTAAGACTGTTTTCAATTGATTTTCTAAAGCGAGATAATCAGGATAGCCAGTATTCAAAGCAGCTTGATAGGCGGTTACGTCGATGCCTAGTAATTTAAGTTGATTGATCATGGTCGTTAAAGCAGAGACTGCTTCTTGAGTTTGAGCAACCGTCATCGTGGATCCAATACTGGTATCCACACCATTGGTTTTTAGTAAGATCGCCAATTCTTTTTCGATGCTGAGTAAATCAGCGCTTTCGTTGGTTAAATATACTTCGTAACCCGAGACATCGATGCCTAGCGCTTTTAATTGAGCCATGAGGTTTGTGATTGTTTTATTTATACTTGCTTTATCAGATAAGCTCAGACTTGATCCGGCCTGAGTATCAACATCCAATGAAGCCCATAAACTTAAGACATCTGCTTTCAGTAAAGCGAGATTTTCGCCTTCTGTCGCAAAGCGAGCGCGTAAGCCACTAATGTCAATGCCTGCTCGTTCTAATCGGGCTAAGATGCGTTCAAGTAAGCTTTTTGTATTGAGTGTTGATCTTTTAATGATGGTTGATACGTTTTGTAATAAACTTAAGTACTCGTTGTTTAAAACAAAATTACCAACACTTTGGACATCTTGATTGATTAACGATCCAAGGATAAAGAGTCCTAAAGGTTTTTGTTGCGCTTGTGCATCAAGCCATTGTTGTAGGGTTCCTTTAATCAAAGCAATGTTGACATCATCACTGATGCCTTCTCGATCTAAGATTTCTTGAATGAAATCATTCAGTTGGTTTGCTAGGGCTTCATTGCCTTCTTTTGCAGGGGCAGTGGTAACAACAACATAATCAGAGTTTATAGGATCAAGCAAATACCCAGCCTCTTGGGCTCTTAAAATCAGTGCTTCTACGACCGTTGCGGCATCTAAACTGATCAAATCATCGACGCGTATGGCTTGAGCATCCGCGTTTTCAGTCAGAATCTCAAGCACAAAGCCTTCTTCACTCACTTTCAAAGTAAAACTTGGATTGATGTCGATTGAGACAATCGAAGCAGCATCGATTGGGAGGGCTTTACCGAGCCCTAATCGATCGTAATAAGATCCAAAAACAACCAAACTCACGAGACTGAAGGCGATGATGATGTTCTTAAGCCAAAAAGGTTCTTTCTTTTTTATTGTTTTTAACCCAAGTTCCTTTTTAATCATGGCCAAAGCACGTTCTTCGTTCATTACATTATTGGTCAGTGCCTGTTTTAATTTACTCATCGATTTCTCCTGTAGTTTTCTACTCACTTTGTTCGAGTGGTTTTATCCTAAAATAGTTTCATTTTATTGAGAATTATTTTTTAGATCTAGTTTTTTTCTTAACTGAGCAAGTGCTCGATAATATCTCGACTTAATTGTATTTTCGCTGATTTGACAGTAGTCCGCGATTTCAGCGAAGGTTAGTTCATATCTGAATCTTCCCCCGATAATTTTCTGATCAAGTTGAGTCAAGGTTTTGACTTCGTCATAAATCTCATCGATGGTAAACTTTTCTATGGTTTCTAAATTGAGATCGGTATCGGAAGGAATATTCTCGAGGGTGTTTAAATCTGATTCAATAAGGTGATCTTGTTGAAAAGCTTTATCCTTATAGTAATGAGCACATTCATTTTTGGCCAACTCTAATAAATACGCTTGTGGATTTTCAATCGATCTGGCTTGACGAATGACACTTTTATAATAATTGATATAGACATTTTGTAGCATGTCTTCGGCATCAGCCAATTGAGCTGTCTTAAAATAAACAAACTTTGACATTGTCTTATAGGTCGCGTGGTAAATGGTTTCAAAGGTTTCTTGTTGTGAGTTTTTCATTTTGACCTCGATCTTAAATTTAAGGTTGCTTGTGATTAATTGGATAAATCAAGCAAGTAGATAAGGGTTCAATTCAAGTATAAAAGTGTTAGATTAAAACGACATTAAATCAGCAAAATTCAAAGAAAAACTATTGTGAATCAAAAACCTTGTTTTTTCATTATGATATAATGCCTATGCGAAACTGACAATCAACATGACCTAAAATAGAGTGGTCAATAGTTTAGGAATATGCGAAAGCCATGAGGAAAATGGCGATATTTAAAAGTAATTTGAGCGTTTATTGGTTTCAAAACCCTGGATTAACTTAGTAAATCAATTTGATGATGAGCTTATCTTAGTTGATGAATTGTAGTCTGATTCAATGCAAAAAGGGTAGCTTTATTTATATTTTAAAAGGGTCCAACAATGATAAAAATACATGAACAAGAAGCAAAACTATTGATGATGGATGAGCTAAACCAGTTTGATCAGTTTTGTGATGAGCACAAACTTAGATATTATCTATACTATGGCACACTCTTAGGGGCAGTTCGACACCAAGGATTTATTCCTTGGGATGATGATGTGGATGTTGCAATGCCCAGACCGGATTACGAGAAATTTTTACACTTAACAAAAAACGGATTTAAAGCTGATTTGAGCGTTATTTCAATGCTAACGGATCCTCACTATCAATTTCCTTTTGCTAAAATCATTAATCGCAAGACATTGCTGATTGAGAAAGCAACCAATCATCACATTGGGGTATATATTGATGTTTTTCCATTAGATGGACTCCCATCTTCAGAAAAAGACATTAAGAAACATTATCAAAAGATTCGTGTTTTAAGACGTTTTCTTAGATTTGGTTTCTTGGTGATAATTGCCCCTGATAAAAAATACAAAATCCCAATGCTTTATGTTGCCACCAAGGTTGCTAAAATCATTGGAAGTTATAGAATTTTGCGCTGGATTGATCAAAGTGCCAAAGCGTTCGATTTTGATGCCAGTGCTAAAATTGCAGATGTGGTTTGGGGATATGGTAAAAGAGAAGTTATGTTGAAAGCGGAATTTTTAGAAAGTGAAAAAATTAAATTCGAAAACCTAAGTCTAAATGCACCGGTTCAAGCAAAGCAATGGTTAACCCAAGTCTATGGGGATTACATGACACCACCTCCATTAGATCAACAAACCTCTCCCCATAAAATAAATGCATTTTGGCTCTAAAATTAAGCGTTTGATCTGTTTTTTAACTGAAGCACAAAACACAAAGCTGGCTCTGTTTTATATTTACAATCCTAGTTTAGAATGCTATAATCTTAAAACGAGTAGATAGCACTTATTTACTCCTTGCCTGAAAAGGCCAATAGACCAGAAGGAGGTGACCACATGAGAAAATATGAAATCATGTACATCGTCAAAGCTTCTTTGGAAGAAGCAGTTCGCAACGAACTGATCGTTTCTTTACACGAGATCCTAACCAGCAATGGTGCGGTGATCAGTAAAGTAGATGATTGGGGCGTTAAAGAATTTGCTTATCCAATCGACTTTGCGACACGAGGTTACTACGCAGTATTGAATGTTGAAGCAGAACCGGATGCCATTAAGGAATTCGACCGCTTGACACGTATCAATACGAATGTAGTAAGAACACTCATCATCAATTTAGAAGAAAAATAAGGAGCACGTATGATCAACCGCGTAGTTGTAGTGGGGAATCTAACCAGAGACCCAATGTTCAGTAAAGTATCAACCGGAACCTCTAAAGCCTTGTTTACCATTGCGGTTAATCGCAAATACAAAGACCAGGAACAGACCGATTATGTCCCTTGTGTGGCTTGGAGTCAATCCGCCGATTACTTGAATCAATACGCTAAAAAAGGAAATATGATTGCGATCGAAGGTCGTGTTACATCGAGAAATTATGATGACAAAGATGGCCGCAAGGTCTATGTCACAGAAATTAATTGTGACAGTGTCCAGCTGATTCGTACAAGTTCCACAAACGCTCCACAAAATAATACTCAGATGTCTCAACAAGCTCCAAAAGCCACGACAGGCTATTTCCCGGATGAAGCACCCACCAATGATGAGGACTTCAATACCGGACCTTTGCTGGATATCTCCAGTGATGATCTTCCGTTCTAAGAAAGGAGACTTATGGCAGTCTACAAAAAACAAAGAATTGGCCGTAAAAAAGTATGTTATTTTAAAAAGAATAACGTCACGGTCATCGACTATAAGGATATCGAACTCTTGAAGAGATTTATCTCTTCCAATGGTAAGATCATTCCTCGACGCGTTACAGGAACTGGTGCCAAATATCAACGTATGTTGGCAACAGCTGTCAAACGCGCTCGTCAAATGGCATTACTCCCTTACGTAGCAGACTAAAACTAAGCTCCACCGCAAGGTGGGGCTTTAATTTAAATGAAATGAAAAAACAAGTACGAACAGTGACCGAAGGCGCCATGATGTTGGCGATGGTCGGGTTATTTCTCTATATCAACAGACTGACAGGTCACACCTTGGACGGAATCATTTCGTTCATCATGCCACTGCCAGCCATTTTCTATATTGCGAAATATGGGATTAAACAAGGTTTAATCTTAAGTGCATCAATATTGATTATGGGTCTTATCCTTGCTGATTTTATCAGTTTGTTTTATGTGGTAACCGCAATCATTGTTGGGTTAAGTTATGGTTACGGGATCTATAAAGATAAAGATAATGGTTGGTTGTTGATTGTGACCACACTCGTCACAGCCGTAAGTTTCTTCATCGAAATGGTCTTATTGGCGAAGTTCTTTGGATATGACTTTACCAACGAAGTAACAACTTTAGTTGCAACTTTACGCGAATTTGGGGTTGAGAATATGCCTGCCAATATTGAGACCTTAATCATTTCTATTTACCCAATGGCAATGCTTCTGGCCGCTTTCGCTCAAGCATTGATCACGCACATCTTGGCCATCATTTTATTGAAACGTCTACAAATCAAGACAAGATCGATGAAGACCATCTCTCAAATCGTTTTACCGCAGAAACTGGCATTTGTTTTAGCAGTTGGATTATTTGCCAACCTCGCAAACATACTAACCGACAATGAAGCCATTCAAATCATCTTAACTAATTTCGCAACATTTTCAATTTTTATCTTCTGTATCGATGGGTATATTTTTGTTTTAATGTATTCGAAATTAATCAATAAAGGTTACTTAAGTCTCCTTGCGGTTATCGTATTTTTGATTATGCCTTTCGTTGGTGTATCAATTGGGTTGTTTGACAGTTTTACTGACTTAAGAAAAAGAGTATTATATACATATGCAAAACCCATTAAATAAGTTTAAAAGCGCAATCGTTTGGATCTTATTGTTTGAAGCCGTGGGTTTATTATTGGCTCACCTTCTCTTTAAACAAGCGATCAATTGGCTGGATCTTACTTTAGCCATTATTAATATGATCATCATTTTGATTGTTTTTGAGTTGGTTGATTCAACTCAAGTTAAGCGCAATTTAAAACTATCACAGATCATCGGTGAAGATGCTTATCAGGCTTTTAACTTTGGTAACATTGGGATTTTAACCTATGACAGTCAACTTAATGTGACCTGGGCGAATGATTTCTTATTATCTCGTTTTGAAAATATTCTTAATAAGCAAATCAGTAGCTGGATGCCAGAAACTCAACAATTGTTTAATTCTGAAGCAGACATTGTCACCATAACTTTAGATCAATACACGTATGAAGTTCGCAAACAAGAAGAAGGACAAACCCTATTTTTTCGAGACATTACAGATTATTACACCTTAAAAGAATTAAGCAATAATCAACAATTGGTCATTGGATATGTTCATTTGGACAATTACGAAGAGACAGCGCTTTATTCAGATGATAAAACAACCGGTCAGATCGATATCAATATTCGTCAACGCATCATTGAATGGGCCAGAAGTTATAACATATTGGTGAGACGTTTAAGAACCAATCGCCTGATGCTTGTTTTAAATCAGCAGTTGTTTGAGCAATTGATTGAAGAGAACTTTTCCATCATGAAAGTCATTCATGAGGAAGCAGCCAAATTGGATGTGGCCATTACCTTATCCATTGGTTTTGGTAAAGGTTCAAGTAATATCCAAATGTTGGATGAAATGGCCCTCAATGCTTTAGAGTTGGCTCAAAGCCGTGGTGGCGATCAGATTGCGATTAAAGCATATGACAAAGAAGTTCAATACTTAGGTGGAAGTTCTCAAGCCCAGGAGAAACGCAGTAAGGTAAAAGCTCGCATCATCGCTCAGACACTTAAGGATCTGATTCATAAATCGCATAACGTTATTTTAGTGGGTCACAAAGAGATGGATTTCGATTGTATGGGTTCAGCCATCGCCATGGGCAACATTTGTCGTAGCAATGGGAAAGATGCTTATATTGTCATGGCAGGAGGAATTGAAGAAAAACTCAATCTTGCCTACCAAGAATATAAAGAGGAATTGGAAAAGACCAATATCTTTGTGAATGAAACGCAAGCTGCTCGATTTGTCCAAGCAAAAACGCTGATTGTTATGTTGGACCATCATAATTCGAATCAATCCAGTGTTTCATCATTAATCACTAAATCAAAACGCGTAGTTGTTATTGATCACCATCGTAGAAATCAAGATTTCACCTTTGATCCAATGATGGTTTATACTGAAACTGCTGCTTCTTCGACCAGTGAATTGGTCACTGAACTGATTCCTTATCAACCCAAACATATTGACCTAACCAAAGAAGAGGCAACCATTATCTTGACTGGAATCATGATCGATACCAATCGATTCAGAAACAGAACCGGAAGTCGCACCTTTGAGGTTGCTTCTATGTTGAAACAATATGGAGCGGATCCTTTAAAAGCCGATGAATTCTTAAAAGATGATTTTATCACTTTCGAGATCAAATCCAAACTCTTCAACAATATCCTCATCGATGAAAATCATTTGGCCATTGCTTCTACGGAAGAAGAACGCGTTTCTCGTTCGGTTATGTCGCAAACTGCTGATATGATGTTGGGTATTAAAGGGATTGAAGCTTCGTTTGTTGTCTGCATGGATGAGAATAATGAAGTGGCAGTGTCTGCACGTTCAAATGGGAATGTTAATGTCCATGCTATAATGGAAAAGATGAACGGCGGAGGGCATTTTACTGCAGCCGGTTTACAAAGAACAAATACCACAGTCAGTCAAGTACTTCATGAACTCAAAGAAGTACTTCACCAAAATGTGGGCGAGGAGATTAAAATCAATGAAAATCATTCTCTTGAGTGACGTTAAAAATGTTGGAAAAAAGGGCCAGATTGTAGAAGTTGCTGATGGTTATGCACGCAATTTTTTGATTAGAAACAAAATGGCAGTGGCTGCATCTGCTCAAGCAGAAGCCATTTTAGAAGATCAAAAACAAAAGAAATTAGATGATGAAACCAATGCCATTGAGATGGCAAAGATTTTGAAAGAACAACTTTCAAAAGTAACGGTGGTCTTATCACTAAAAACTGGCAATAAAGGTCGAGTATTTGGATCCATTGCCTCAAAACAGATTGCTGAAGAATTACTTAAGCAACATAAACTTGTCATCGACAAACGTAAAATCTTAGAAAGCGATCCAATGAATGCGGTTGGCATCTACAACATTAAAGTTGAGTTGCATCGTACTGTTATCGCTGAGCTCAAGGTTCAAGTCAAAGGCGTATAACCATGACCCTCAATCGACAGCTGCCCAGCAGTTTAGAAGCCGAACAAGCTTTACTGTCCAGTATGATGGTCTATCCTTTCGCTGTGAGTGCCGTTATTGAATTGGGACTTAGAGCTGAGGATTTTTATGCGGAAGCACATAAACGTTTATTTCAAGTCATGATTTCGATGCAAGAAGAAGGCAAACCAATCGATTCAGTTAGTTTAATAACTCGGTGTAACGATTTAAAGATTTTAACAGCGGTTGGTGGGGTAAATATGATTATGGAATTGGCGGACACTTCTGTTTCAGGTGCCAATACAAAATACTACGTTGAACTTATTCAAAATAAATCTTATTTAAGAAACCTGATTCAAACATCCCAGTTGATTGCCGAAGAAGGATTCAATGCAGAGGCAGACATTGATGATGTCATGGATCGAGCCGAAAAGCAGATTTTAAACGTTACTCGAACCCGCCGAACCAGCGAGTTTAGAGACGCGAAAGAAGTGGTTGGTCACGTTTTAGAAAACATTCAAAAAATGAGTGAACAACACTCTAATATAACAGGAACTGCTTCAGGTTATCGAAGACTCGATCGAATTACCAATGGATTTCAAAAAGGTGATTTAATATTATTGGCAGCTCGTCCTTCCATGGGAAAAACAGCGTTTGCTTTAAATGTTGCCTTAAATGCTTCTTTGATCAGCAATAAAGCAGTCGCTTTATTTTCATTAGAAATGCCGGCTGAACAGTTGGTAACGCGTATGCTTTCTGTTAAGTCAAGGATCAATGGGTCCGACTTAAGAACTGGACAATTTAAATCGAATCAACAATGGAATGCTTTAAATGAAGCTGCGGCTGATTTAAAGAATACCAAGATCTATATCGATGATTCTCCATCTATTCGGGTCGCAGAGATTTTTTCGAAGTGTAGGAAACTTCAAAGTGAGCACCCTTTGGGATTAATCGTAATCGACTATATACAATTAATTTCAGGTAGTGGCAAGTCTTCTTCAGATAATCGTCAACAAGAAGTTTCCGAAATCTCTCGTGCTTTAAAAGCCTTGGCCAGAGAGCTGGAGACCCCCGTCCTCGCATTGTCTCAATTGTCTCGTATGGTTGAACAAAGAGCTGGAAATAAGCCGCAATTAAGTGACTTAAGGGAATCTGGATCTTTGGAACAGGATGCAGACATTGTCTTGTTTTTATATCGTGAGTCATATTACAAACGTGAAGAAGAAGAAAAAGCAACCGAAGTCACTGAAGTTTTGATTTCAAAACATCGTAATGGAGCCACCGGAAGTATCAATTTAGCCTTTGAAAGAAGCATCAATGCTTTCTATAACATCAGTGAATCTGCCCAAGGACAGGAGCAAGGTGATTAAATGAAAAAAATAATTACAATCTCTTTTGCTGTGGTAATGAGTTTCTTGTTGATGATCACTGCGGATGTTCTAGGATCAAATCAAAAATTAATTACTTCAATTAATATTCAAGAAAGTAGTTTGATCGATCAACCAGTCATGGCTGTTGATGCGCAACCACATCAAGTTACGAAAATATATCATAAAGATCAATTGATTGGGGTCTTAACCAGTCAAGCAGATTTAGAAGCATTTATGGAAACAATTTATGTTGAAAACTACCAAAACGATTTTCCTAATACTAAACTAGGATTAGGTGAAGATATTTTTATTACTACAGAAGAAAGCTATATCTTTTACAACAATGCTGATCCACAAATTTTTGATTATCTTAGAGATAATGATCTTTTTTCAGTTCAAGTTTATAAGATTAAGTTTTCAAATGGAGCCATTATCTATGTTAAAGATACAAAAGATTTTGAAAATGCTAAAGAACAATATCTTCTGAACTTCATTTCTCGAGATGCATATGAATTATTAAAGAAAAAGCAATTGCCGCCTGAACTTTTAGCCTATGGTACTCGAGAAATCGGGATTAATGTGTTAGAAACGGCAGAATATTCTCCAGCAATGGCGTCTATTTCTGAAATTTTAAAAACAAAATCGGAGATCATTTATTTTCTAAGTTATGGTTACAATGAGGTCTTACAGACTTATATTGTTCAGCCATATGATACGATCGAATATATTTCATATCGTGCTAATATGACGCCTCAACAGTTGATTAGTATCAACAATGACTTACTTCAGACTGAAAATCAGATTCTTATTCCAGGCACAGTATTAAATGTGAGCTATTTTGATTCACCATTAAGTGTCGTCGTTACTGAAGAGCGTTTCGCTGAAGAAATTGTTTATCCAGACAAGACACTCTATGTTAAGGATGATTCAATTCGAGAAGGTTTTTCTGTTGTTAAGACTCGCGATCGAGTTGGATATAAGAATGTTAAATACATCGAAAAATATCTCAATGGGGTTTTGGTTGAAAGTACTTTAAGTTCATCAGTCATCACAAAGCAACCCGTTCGAGAAGTTGTATTGATTGGCACAAAAATCATACCGTACATTGGCTCAGGAACCTTAAGATGGCCGATTAATTACCCTCGAAGAATAACTTGTTATTTCGGGTGTTATAGAGGTCATGAAGGCACAGATATGAAATATACCAACACCAATTCAGGTGTCATCTATGCTGCAGATCGTGGTCGTGTCATAGAATCAGGCTACAAGGTTGAGGCAGGCTACTATGTTAAAATCAATCACAATAACGGAATGATTACCTATTATGCGCATATGAAATATCGTAGTTGGGTCGTTCCTGGAATTGTAGTCGATAAAGGCGAGGCAATTGGATATATAGGTAACACAGGGACATTGACCACCGGAGCTCACCTTCATTTTGGGGTTATGGTCAACGGAAGATGGGTCAGTGCCTGTAAATATCTGTACTGCTGATGAAATATACTGTTTTTTGTAGTGGATCAAAAGGTAACAGTACACTGATTGAAACAGAGACTACAAAAGTACTTTTAGATTGTGGTCACTCTAAACGATTTTTGACACAATCTTTCCACAATTGCGGTGTACAGTATCAAGAGATAGACGCACTTGTGATCACACACAACCATATCGATCATATTAGTCAACTTAAAATGTTTAGAGAAAAGCCTGTTTATGCACCATATAGGCTCAATCAACGTGAAGATGCCACGATTCTTGAACCCTATCAGTGGTTTAGCATAGGTGATCTGATGATTCTGCCTTTGCCTTTATCTCATGATGCTCAAGCGATTTTTGGATATGTTTTTAAAAACAAACAGGAATCATTGGTGTATATTACGGACACAGGATATCTTAAAGAAACAGATTTTGAGATTTTAAGCAATGCGGATTATTATATTTTTGAAAGTAACCATGACATAGAGCTATTGATGCAAACTCAGCGCCCTTTTCAAGTTAAATCAAGAATCTTATCAGACTATGGTCACCTAAGTAATGAAGACAGTGCTGCTTATTTGACCCAATTGATCGGTTTAAAGACCAAGTCGATTGTATTGGCTCATCTTTCGAGTGAAGCCAATACTGAGCGATGTGCTTTACAAACTTTGGTGGAAACTTTCGAAGCTCATCATGTCATTCTCAATCCGGAGATTAGTATAGATTGCGCCAAACAAAATGAACCTGTAACAGGAGGAACGTTATGAAAAAATATACTGCGCTTATCATTGGGGCCTTACTGATTTGGAATACTGTTTTAACATTCCAATATGTTGATGTTAAAAACCTTTTAGATTCACTTGAAATCACTGGAGAAGTGAGGACGATCCGTGAAGTCGTGACAGAATTCAACACCGATGTTACAAAAGTTGTAGCTGCGACAGTTACCAAAGTGGTTGGGGTTTCTAATTTCTATCAAACGAAACTGGTTGGTACAGGCAGTGGGGCAATTTATCAATACAAAGATGGGGAAGTATATATCGTCACCAACAATCACGTCGTTGATGGGGCAACAAAAGTAACTGTAACTTTCGCCAATGGTGAAGAGTTAGATGCAATCGTTGTGGGAGCAGACAGATTTACTGACTTAGCACTTTTGAAAGTAGCCGTTAACTTTACAGTTGAACCTTTTGAATTGGGTGACTCTTCATTAGTGAAGGTTGGAGAACCTGTTTTAGCAATCGGGAGTCCTTTGGGGTTTGAATTTTCTGGATCGGTAACCATGGGGATCATTTCTGGAACCAATCGTATTGTGCCGATCGATTTAGATAATGATGGAACCGATGATTGGGATTCCATTGTGCTTCAAACGGATGCTGCCATTAATCCTGGAAATTCAGGAGG
>JBBQOY010000022.1:0-12463 GCA_038331365.1 Erysipelotrichales bacterium
CGAAGACTTTCAGTCAGTTCTAAATTGAGAATTGTTGCCATATCCATCGATAAACATCGATCTTGATCTTCATCGATGATGGGTTGAAGATGTCTCAACGTTCTTTTTTGAGTTAATAATAGATAGTTTAATAAACGTCCAAAGGTTTCAATTTGTATAGGATCACTGATGGCTTTGGCTAAAGATTGATAACTTTGATCAATATCTGTCAGATCGCAGATTGAAAGCGTCTGTTTGGCTTCTCTTAATATCTTTAATAGACCGATTGAAGCTTTTGAGGAGACCACCACTTCTTTAACTTGATTTTTAATCAGTACCTCTTTTAAATGCGCCTCGTTTTTTAAACAGGTTAAACTTCTGAGTTCGCCTGATGCGAGTTCAGTGCTAACGATGAAGTATTTGGAGGCAAATTCAGTAATGGATGCGAGGGTGACAACCGATTTATCATCTTCGATTTCATCCATTACAGTCCCTGGAGTCACAACTTTGACCACATCCCGTTTAACCAAGCCTTGGGCGAAGGCGGGATCTTCCATTTGTTCAACGATTGCAACTTTATGTCCATTATTGACCAGTTTTTGAATATAGCCTGAAACAGCATGATGAGGGACACCACACATTGGTGCACGTCCAGAAGCTCCAGCAGCCCGTCCTGTCAACACAAGATCAAGTTCATACGAAGCGATTTTCGCATCTTCAAAAAAGAGTTCATAAAAATCCCCGAGACGAAACATGACTAAAGCATCTTGGTATTCTTTTTTAACATCCATGTATTGTTTAAGCATGGGTGTGAGTTTTTCCATGGGTACCTCGTTTCTTAGATAAACAAAACAAAGTGCTTAGGCACTTTGTTGATAGGACAATTCTTTAAGTTTGTTTTGGATGTCCATCCACAGGATGTGACTACAAGCCCCATAAGTCAAGGCATAGCCAGCTTTTGACTCAACAATACGGGTGATATAGTGATGCTTAATCTTATGGAAGTCGACTTGTTTACGATCATAGACTTGAACCGTTAGTTTAAAAAGGTTGGAGTTGACGAGTCTTAAATTTTCTAAACCACCCAAGCAATCCAACAATTCTTCAATCATACTGTCTTTCTCATTTAAGGTAATAAAATTAGCTGCAACTTTATGATAATATGTGGTACTGATTGCCAAATAAATCAACCCACTGATTATCCCAATCAGTGCAATTATTAATAAAGATTTCTGCAAGGCAGGATTACGTATATAAATTAATAAATCAAAAATACTTCCAGGCGTAGCCCCAACGACACTTCCTGTATAGGCATATCCAATCTGGAGTTTTAAAGAACTGAACACGGCAAATAAGATACCGGTATAGCCTAGATGAAAGACATAAAGTAAAGGTGCTGAAAACAATAAGAAGAGCTCGATTGGTAACAAGGTCCCAAACAGAATGGAGGCTAAAGAGGCAACAACAATGAAGACCCTTATCTTACTCTTTTCAATTTTATCAGTATAAGTTTGATAGATTGAAATCAAATAAGCAGGAATACAAAAAATATTTAAAACATAATATGGGCTGATTAATTTACCACTACCTAAATTGTATAAGCTACTTTGAATTTGACCTGTCCACATACTCACATCACCTAAGTGATAGACGCCGAATGCATCTGACCAAGAACCACCTAATCCCCCAAACCAGAATAATTTGCGTATCCATAAATTGAGTCCTAGGGTGTCTGTCAGTCGATCAATAATGCCATAAATTGAAAGATTGATTGGATTATTTAGATCTTTAGCGATAAAAGTATAAATAGACATGGCGCCTTGAACGAAAAATGGCCACGCAAAGGCTGTAATAACACCGCCTATGGCAGAAAGAACAATGCTCCAAAAGATCAATGAGGTTTGATTATCAATAAAATTCCAAATGCTATAAGCAGAAAGACCTTCCGTTAAACGAAAAGCCAAGCGTGTAGTTAGAAAAACAATGACCGTTCCGATTAAACCGGTATAGATTGGATTGGCTAGGACTTGAGAAGAGTTCCCAAGAATAGAAGCATTCAACATGAAGCCTAAGCTTGATCTGAATATTGCAGGGGCTATCCCGCTGGTGCTGATAAACATCGTAACGATATGTAAAGTAAAGTAACCGATGAGTGCCGCGACAAGAATCATAGGGTCTTCTTCTCTACGATGAACAATTCTCATCAGAAAGATCAAAGGAAAGGCCATTATGATGATGGAAGCGATGTATTTCAACACTTGGGCGACTAGCGTAATTGAAGATTGAGCACCCACTAAGGTGACAAAATTTGGATTAAGTAGCAAGGAACTCAAGCCTAAGAGAATCGTCGCTAAAAAGATTATCTTTAAGGGGAAGCTGGTAATCTCCATATAACTGCGCCATCTTCTCATAGGAATACCTCCTTTCTATGATACCATTATAGTGTCAACTCTTCAACGAAAGACAGATCCTGATGCTCACGAAACTTAAACGTCCCAATAAGATTGCATTCCACCCTGACTATGTATTAATTTTGCTCTTGAGCGTCTTAAGCGCTTTGAGTCTTTTTGCGATTTATGGGGCGATGCCTTTATTACCAACCTGGCACAGTGGTGTTGATTTGATCATTAAGCAAATCATATGGATCATCATTTCTATCGTGTTATTGATTGGCTTGATTCGACTTGGGGTTGATCGTCTATTCACTGGAATCAAAGTTGCTTATTGGATCTTAATGGGCTTATTGGTGCTTCTACTGATCGATAAGTTTATGATCGATTTACCTTTGATATCGCCTGTTAGCGGGACGACTGCGTGGATCACAATCCCCGGTTTAGGCACAGTCCAACCCAGTGAATTCATGAAAATTGTCTTATTGATCCTTTCGGCAAACATCATTCATGATCACAACGAAAAGAAAAACGAAGAATCTTACAAGGATGACCTCAAACTTTTTATCGCGATTGCTAAATACGCCATTCCAGCACTTATATTAATCATTGCTCAGCCAGATACCGGTATTCCAATTATCATTATGATAGGGTTATTGGTTATGCTGGCCATCAGTGGCATTCGTAAAGAATGGATCATCACTTCTTTTGTCTTAGTCGCTGTCGTGCTGGCAATCGGTTTCTTTCTCTTTTTCAATTCTGAACAAGTATTGATCAATATTGTTGGTTCTTCTTATCGATTGAATCGACTCTATGGTTGGTTAAAAACAGAACACTATATTTCTTCTTATGGCTTACAGCTTTATCAATCTTTATTGGCAGTGGGTTCTTCTGGTTTATTCGGCCATGGTCTACAATCTGTGGTAATCAATATGATTGAGCCTCAAAATGACTTCATTTTCGCTGTTTTTGCTCAAGATTATGGTTTTATAGGGGCGAGTTTCTTAATTTTAGTTCAACTTTTACTTGATCTTAAAATCATCTTTATTGCGATGAAGTATAAAAAAAGGCGCGAAAAATATCTGATTGCTGGGGTTATCGGCATGTTGTTGTTTCAACAATTCCAAAATATGGGAATGATTATAGGTCTTATGCCGATCACTGGGATCACCTTACCATTTGTGTCGGCTGGAGGGTCATCTTTGTTATCCTATGTACCCGCGTTGGCGGTCTTATTTTCGATGAGTTCTATTATAAAAAGAAAAAGAACCTATTAGAATAGGCTCTTTAGTCGTTCGACATAGTTTTTATCATCACGAATCAACAGTTTGGCTTTCAAAGGTGAGTAAGCAATGGTGAGTCGTGTTTTTTGATGGAGTGGTAAAGAAAGATGGTCATAACATAATATCGCTTGATTGAAATTATCACTTTCCAAAACAATGGTGCTGTCTTGACATAAAACCAAAGGCGATCCTAAAGATCTAAACGCATGATGATGGATACCAGTAATCTCACTCAATTGTAAGGCATTTAAGCCCATATACAAGATGGCACCGCCTAAGGAACGATTGTAGGCAGTTGAGCCAACTTGGGTTGAAACACATAGCCCGTTTCCTCTGAAGGTTTCTAAATGATGCCCATCGATCGAGACATCCAATAATTGGGTCCTAATGACGTTTTCAACTCTTACCTCATTGACCGCATACACGGTTTGACACACCCCTTGCTTTTCTATGCACACTTCTAATAAAGGCAATTCGTGTTGTTTGGTGTGTTGTTTATCAAGATCTTCAATCATGGTTTCCCATTCATCCGCAGCGTAATTAGTTAAAAACCCTAATGTCCCTGTATGAATACCCACAAAGACACATTCAGAAAGTTGTTCATGATACGTATGGATTGCCCGCAAGAAAGTCCCATCCCCACCAACAGAGAGGATGACTTCAGGATGCTGCTCATCGATGACCCAATCTTTCGATAAAAGGTTTTTTTTAATCGTCTCTACGAGTGTTTGGGTTGTTGAATCTTCTCTACTGATCAAAGTGAATTTACGCATATTGACTTCCTTTTAAGCTCTTCATTATTGTATCATAGGAGAGTAAGGAATGTCATATGAAGCAAAACGTTGAAATAGAATACAAACTTATGATTAATGAGTCCCAATATAATGGGCTTGTCGCTAATTTTCCTGGTGAGACCATCAGTCAAACCAATTTTTACTTTGATAATCCAGATCATCAGCTGAGAAAGCGTCATATTTCTTGTCGTATCCGGACTTTTGCGGATGAGGCTGAATTAACATTCAAAATTCCTAAGAAAAAAGGCAAAGATGAAGTAACTTTTGAACACATTGATGCCGAAACTGCTTTTACACGTTCGGATGTTGCTTTCTTTATGGCCAGAATGGGCATCTTAAGCCCGCTGCTTCATCAAGGCACCTTACACACTATTCGTACAACTTATAAACTTAACTATGGGTTACTCTGTATCGATAAGAATAATTATAATGGATTGTTGGATTATGAAGTCGAATATGAAGTGTTTAAGAATTTAAAAAAAGGCTTGAATGAATTCAAAGACATCCTTGCCTTCTTTGGATTGACCTATACAAAAAACTGTGACTCTAAAATTAAGCGTTGTCTGTCGACAACACCACAGGAGTGACTTTAAGTAATTTGATATTGTGAGCACTTAAGCTTGCTTCCCACTCAGACGAAACATCCAATTCTGTGATGATTTCGTAGCTTAAGGTTTTCCCTTTGAAATTCGGGATGGCTTGTGCTTGGTAATCAATATATTCCGACTTACCTAAGACAATGAGGAGTTTTTGAATAAAATCCGTCTTATTGGAAATAATAACACTGGTAATCGTGAGTTGATTGCCATTAAATTCAAACAATTCTTGACGTCGATCATCCAACCAATGCAGTTCTGGATGTTTTTTTTGATGGTTGCTTAAAATACGTAGCGCTTTACGTTGATCTTCAATTTTATTTTGTTCGGGTAAACCATTGATTTTAAGTGTAATGATGTGGCGGATCAAGTCTTCTTCGAAGACACGATCCGATGGGGCATTCTGAGAAACAACTGTTGTCCATGAATCAATCCCTGCTTCTTGAGCTTTTAAAAGAATCTTTGAGGTTGTTTGAGCGTCCTCTTTATCGAGATAGATATAACTTTCTAAGTTTGATGAGATCTTAACCCCCAATTCACTGAGATAAACTGGGCTTTGAAAGAAAACGATATTAGCGAGTTTAAGGCAACTGAATTGATGGGCAAGTGTTTTTTCTTTTGAAACTTTTAGAATGGCTTCTTTTAAAGCGTCTTCAGACGGGTAACCATTCAGTTTTTCATATTGATGCCACATCTGTTTAAAGGAGAGTTTGTAGGCTTGGATGAATCGCCCATAACCAATAAGTCCCTTTTCCTTTTGAGGACCTCTTTCTGTGCCTT
Organism: Erysipelotrichales bacterium; assembly: GCA_038331365.1. GTDB lineage: Bacteria > Bacillota_I > Bacilli_A > Erysipelotrichales > Erysipelotrichaceae > UBA2212. Next base: position 5,823 of record JBBQOY010000022.1, read on the forward strand.
TTGCCAAGAAAAACAGGAGATCCCCGGGATGAAAGTCAGTAAAGCGTTTTGAACTGGACGGTCTCCAAAAATTAATGGTATCACTTCCGTTCAAACGGTGAAATTCGATCATGTTTTTATCGGTGATGTAGGCGATGGATGACATAGTTAATTGAGGGCTTAAAAAAGTCCGCTTATTTTCCCTTGTTTATCAACGTCGATATGATAAGCTGCTGGATCTTTAGAAAGCCCAGGCATGGTCATGATTGTTCCAGCGATTGCCACGGCGAAACCAGCCCCAACAGAGAGGCGAATTTCTTTAATTTTTAAGACAAATCCTTTGGGATCCCCTAAACGTTTAGGATCATCACTGATGGATGCCTGCGTTTTAGCGATACAAACATTCAAACCATTAAGATCTAAGCGTTCTAGGTCTTCAAGTTGTGCTGTGGCGATTTCACTGAATTCTACTTTGGAAGCACCATAGATATTTTTCGCAATCGTTTTTATTTTTTGCGCTACAGAATCTTTAGGATTGATAATCGAATGATAGTTATTAGGGGCAGACATAAGTTCTAATACATTACGTGCCAAAGTTTCAGCCCCTGCTGAGCCATACTCCCACGACTCATTGAGCGCAAATGGGAATTTGTTCTCTTCACACCAAGTTTGAACCGCTTCAATTTCTGCTTTTGTATCCGAGGAGAATCGATTCAGTGCAACCACAAACGGAACACCATAAGTCGATAAGATCTCAGTATGTTTTTTCAAATTTGGTAATCCATCTTGAAGTGCTTTAAGGTTTTCAGTCTTCAAGTTCTCGTAAAGTTCTTTTCCATGGAGTTTTAAAGCTCTTATTGTTGCCACCAAAACGACGACTGAGGGTTTAAATCCCCCTGTGACCGCAGTGATGTCCATGAATTTCTGAGCTCCTAAATCACTCCCAAATCCAGCTTCAGTTACGACATAATCTGCCAGTTTAAGGGCCATTCTTGTCGCTATGATTGAATTGCTACCATGCGCTATGTTCGCGAAAGGTCCACCATGAACAAACACTGGATTTTTCTCTAAAGTTTGGACAATATTCGGTTTGATGGCTTCTTTTAAAAGCGCAACCACAGACCCAGTAATTTGCAAATCAGTTATGGTTATCGGCTTGTTGTCTTTTGAAAAGGCAACGATGATTTTCCCAATTCTTGTTTTTAAATCTTCTAGGTCTTTCGATAAACAAAGCACAGCCATGATTTCAGAAGCAACACTGATGTTGAACCCATCATTGCGTTCTATGGCTTTCGGATCATTTTGAGAGACCCGAATGTTTCTTAATGCTCGGTCATTCATATCCATAGCACGTTTCCACAAGATACGTTCAGGATCGATATTAAGTACGTTGCCTTGGTACAAGACATTATCGATGATGGCACTGACCAAATTATTGGCAGTTGTTACGGCGTGTAGGTCACCTGTAAAATGAAGGTTGATGTCTTCCATCGGTACGACTTGCGCCATTCCACCTCCCGTAGCTCCGCCTTTGACCCCAAAAACCGGTCCCAAAGAAGGCTCTCTCATACAACCGATGGTCATCTTATTTAGACGTGATAATCCATCAACCAATCCAACTGTGGTCGTCGATTTTCCTTCGCCTGCTTTGGTTGGGGTCATTGCGGTCACTAAAATAAGATGCCCATTATTCAATGACTCCAATTGATTCGTTATACTTAAATTGACCTTGGCTTTGTATTTTCCATACAACTCAAGATATTTTAAATCGATTTTAGCTTTGCTTGCGATGACTTCAATCGGATCCATTGGGATCGATTGAGCAATTTCAATATCTGTTTTCATTTCATCTTCTTTCTGCCTTCCATTGCTTTAATCAAGGTCATTTCGTCGACATAATCGACATGCCCACCCATTGGAATTCCATGAGCGAGACGAGTAACGACACAAGTTTGCATGGCAAGGCGTTTGGCAAGGTAAAGCGCAGTGGTTTCACCATCCATGGTAGGATTCGTAGCAAGGATAACTTCTTTGACTTCTATACTTAATCGCGGTAATAGACTTTCTAAATTAATGTCTTCAGGTAAAATTCCTTTTTGTGTAGAAATTACACCCCCTAAGACATGATAAAGCCCTTTATATTCTCCCATTCTTTCAAGCGCAGCCACATCTTTGACATCTTGAACCACGCAAATCAAACTTTGGTCTCGTTTAGGATCAATACAGATATCACACTGATCATTTTGAGCCAAATTTCCACAAACCGGGCAAGCATGAAGCGTCATTTTCGCTTCAAGGATACTGTTTGAGAAATCTTGGATTTCTTCCGTATTATAGTTAAGCAAAGCAAAGGCATATCGTTCAGCTGTTTTTTGTCCAACCCCGGGAAGTTTACGTAACTGCTCAATTGCGTTTTGAAGGGCTTTTGGATACATTAGTTTTCTTCGCCTCCAATGGTGCTGTAATTCCCATTAAAAAGATTCCGCGTGTTCGTTACAGATTCAGGTTCTTGATTGATAACTTTCGAACTTACAGGAAAGAATTCAAGTGATTCTTTTTCCGGGAGACAATCTTCACGACGATACTGGATAAATAGGTCAAGGATCCGCTTATAATCGTGTGCGTTTAAAGCATAAAGTCGTGTTGAACGACCTAAGAGATGTTGAGTCAGTTGAGCTAATAATTCGATGTTATCATTTTCATTAACTGTATTGGTTTTTAATTTATTATCAAAAGTAATCAAGATAAATTGCTCACCACAGGCTTGAATGGTTGAATCACTGACCATATTCGCTGCTTTCGCATAGGTCAGATTACTTGTTAGTTCGTTTATACCCTCCCACGCTTGCATGTCTTTAATTCTCAGTTGTTTTTCCCCACTGAGTAATAATTGTAAGATAAAAGCATCACTTAATTCGACTTTTTTCAGTTTTTTAGTTGGCTTAACTTCAGTAACGTCTAAATTGAACACCAAAGCATCGCCTTGAGCGACGATTTTTGGTTCAGATTGATCGGAAGCTATGTTTTGCGGTATATCATCCTCAATCTGCGGCTCAACCATTGGTTTTTCTTCTAAAACTTGCACTTTTGGTTCAATTTTTTGTTCTTTAATGACTTTGTTTGGTTTTTTTACTTCTTCGACTTTAATTGGATCTTGTTGGTAAACACTTGCTTGAGAGATGGGCGTATTCAAATGTCCAATTAGTTTTAATAAACCAATCTCAAAATAAGACAATACGTCGGAAGCACTGCGATATTTCTCAGCTGTATCCATTAAATCATCAATCATTTTTAATGCGATTGGAGATGGGATATCATTGAGCAGTTTCGCCTCTTCAACGGTCAATTTCATCAACAGTTTCACATCTTTTGTGTACGCATAAATAACAGATTCTTTGAGCAATTCCATTAAATCATTGGTTAAACGTCGAATATCGATGTTTTTTTGAATAATCATATCAATTTCTTCCATTAACATGCCGACATCTTGTCTTTGAATTGCATTTAAAAGCTTGAGTTTATCTTGAGTTGTTGCGATCCCATAAATATCATTGACGTGTTGAGCTGTTAGGTTATCTTCACTGTACGCAATGACTTGTTCAAGTATACTCAGCGCATCTCTAACGCCGCCATCGGATAATTGGCTGATCAAGCGGGTCGCTTCGTGATCATATTTTATTTTTTCTGTATCAAGAACTTCTTCAATTCTTCCTTGTATGTCTTTTTGGCTGACTCGAGTAAAATCATATCGTTGACAACGCGAAATGATCGTCGGCAAGACTTTATGTGGTTCTGTGGTCGCCAATATGAATATCACATGGGCAGGTGGTTCTTCTAAGGTTTTCAGCAAAGCATTGAAAGCCCCTTGAGATAGCATATGAACTTCATCGATGATGTAGACTTTATATTTTGCTTGTAAAGGGGCATATTTTACTTTTTCAATCAAATCACGGATTTGATCGACACCATTGTTACTCGCAGCATCGATTTCGATAACATCCGGATGGTTTCCTTGTTGGATCCCAATACAATTATCGCAATGATTACATGGCGCTTCATTTGGATTCAAACAATTAACTGATTTCGCAACCAATTTGGCTACCGTTGTTTTCCCAGTTCCTCGTGGTCCACAAAATAAATACGCATGAGAAACTTTGTGCTGATTTAACGCATTTTGAAGCGTTTTAATAATATGCCTTTGCCCGACAACGGTTTCAAAAGAATGGGGTCGGTAAGTGCGGTATAGTGCTTTATAGCTCATAAAACCTCTTCGTCTCTCTTTATCTATTATACCAAAACAGCACCCTGTTTTATAGGTCAGCGGCTTGTTTTCGCTTGTTTTTGAAAAAGTGTGTCAGCAGTTTCCCACATTCTTCACCAAGAACCCCCGAAATAACCCAGGGCTGATGGTTAAAAGCTTTGATTTGAGTCAGATCAGTAACGGTTCCCATGCATCCTCCTTTAGGATCATTGGCTCCATAAACAATGCCTTCTATTCTTGCAAGTATCGCAGCGCCACTACACATCGCACACGGTTCTAAAGTCACGTACATGACGCACTCTTCTAATCGCCATGATTTAAGTTTCTTACATGCTTTTTCGATGACTAAAAGTTCCGCATGAGCGGTTGCAATTTGAGTACTCTCCCGTTGATTATGAGCCTTGGCAATCACCTTACCATCTTTTATGATCACAGCCCCAACCGGTACTTCTTGTTTGTTTTGTGCTTTTAGCGCTTCCAATAGAGCCAATCGCATATATTTCTCGTGGTTGATCATCTAAATAAAATGCTGCCACACATGAAAGGGCCTCTTAAGGCTGCTGTCTTCCGACCCTGACCTGGTTCGAAGGATTCCATTGTGGCAGCATGGTTATTATACTTAATTTTCGCAATCTTTTCAATTAAGGGTTGAATATCCCTAACTTATTTTTGAATCTATGTTTCACGTGAAACTATTTCTTCGGTGTCAGCACTTCTTTACCACCCATGTAGAGTCTTAAGGGCAGCGGAATATTAATGGAACCATCTTCATTAAGATTATTCTCTAAGAAAGCAATTAGCATCCTTGGTGGCGCAACAACAGTATTGTTGAGTGTATGAGCGAAATATTTACCCTCTTTTCCAGTAACACGAATTTGAAGTCGTCTGGCTTGTGCATCCGTTAGATTAGAACAACTCCCCACTTCGAAGTATTTTTGTTGACGAGGACTCCATGCTTCAACATCGACTGATTTGCTTTTAAGATCAGCCAAATCTCCCGAACAACACTCCAATACTCGGACCGGAATATCCAAGCTTCTAAAGAAATCGACGGTCGTCTTATACATAAACTCAAACCATTTTTGACTGTCTTCTGGTTTACAGACAACAATCATTTCTTGTTTTTCGAATTGATGTATGCGGTAAACACCACGTTCTTCAATCCCGTGAGCACCAACTTCTTTCCTGAAACAAGGGGAATACGAAGTATAGGTGTAAGGTAATTGATCTTCTTCTATGATGGTATCAATGAATTTACCAATCATGGAATGTTCACTGGTTCCAATTAAATAAAGATCCTCACCTTCAATTTTATACATCATGTTTTCCATTTCTGAAAAACTCATGACCCCAGTAACCACTTCAGAACGAATCATAAATGGTGGAATAACATAAGTGAAGCCTTTATCAATCATAAAATCACGCGCGAAACTTAAAATTGCCGAGTGAAGTCGAGCAACATCACCCATGAGATAGTAAAATCCATTCCCAGCCACTTTTCGGGCTGCATCAAGATCAACACCAGCTAATTTTTCCATAATATCGATATGATAAGGGACATCAAAAGACTTGATTACCGCTTCACCAACGCGATATCTTTCAACGTTTTCGGAATCATCTTTTCCAATTGGAACCGTTGGATCAATAAGGTTAGGGATTTGCATCATTCTTTGTTTGATCTGATCAAGTAAGGGTTCTTCTGTACTTTCTAAGTCACTTAGTTCTTTTGCCATCGCATTAACCAAGGCTTTGGTGGCGTTAGCTTCATCCTTTTTTTCTTGCCCCATCAATACCCCAATTTTTTTGCTGAGGCTATTGCGTTGGGCACGAAGGTCGTCAGCCTTGGTTTTGGCTTGGCGGTACTGTGTATCTAACGCAATTACCTCATCTACCAAGGCCAATTTGTGATCCTGAAATTTCTTTCTTATATTTTCTTTGACTAATTCAGGATTCTTTCTCACTACATTGATGTCTAGCATCGTTTTTCCTCCTTAAAATAAAAAAAGTCCGTTAAGGGACGAAGATCGTGTTGCCACCCTTGTTGAATGTTTCACGTGAAACATTCCACTCGATAGAGATAACGGTCTGACCCGGAAAGGATTGGTTTCACTCAGGGGTGGAAATAAGGGTGCTTTTGTACCTTTCACCAAAACGGTACCTCTCTACAAAAAATCATCCTTTTAATTCCCCTGTTTGTTTATGACTTCATTGTAGTGAGGGAACCTCATGCTGTCAAGTCAGCGTTGAGTTGATTTATTGAAGCCTCAATTGTAATAGTAAATTCCGTATGTGTAGGGAACTTAGTGATACAAACTGAGAACTGGAACTTAATCTTATAAAGTGAGTATAATTCATAGACAGAAGGTGTAGGGAACTAATTGAAAGGTAAGATTTCCCTATG
>JBBQOY010000023.1:0-11694 GCA_038331365.1 Erysipelotrichales bacterium
ATCTCGATAAAAATTATGTCGTGAGTTGTCTGGGTTTATTGGCAAGCCGTCATCCAGAAGTTGTGCTTCGTTTATTAAAAAGAAATGTGGAGAAAATTGTATGATCAATCAAAAGATGCCTTTAAAGGAATTTATGGCACTCAGAGCTGAAGTTTTGAATCAGTGGCCTACTGGTCAAGAGGTTCATCTCGATGAAGCAGTCGCGTATCAAAAGAGTATTGTACTTTCTAAACGCTTCAGTCATCGATTAAAGGAGGCTTTGAAAGATAAGGTTACTTTAATTCAACCAAGAGCAGGGGTTGCCTTACCCAATGATCTTTTAAAACTATTAAAAAATCTTCAAGATGAAGGTGGCGCTGATTTATTACCGACAACGATTGACAGTTACACGCGTCACAATCGATACATTGAAGCACAAACTGGAATTGATGAAAGCATCCGTATTGGCAAGTCACTCTTAAATGGATTTCCAGCGGTTAATCATGGGGTTGGGGTTTGTCGCAACATCGTTGAGCATCTTGATGTTCCGCTTCAAGTGCGTCATGGGACCCCTGATGCCCGTTTATTGGCAGAAATTACCTTGGCTGGTGGTTATACATCTTTTGAAGGTGGAGGGATTTCTTATAATATTCCTTATGGTAAAAACAATTCATTGGAGAAAACAATCACAGATTGGCAATATGTTGATCGCTTAGTGGGATATTATGAAGAACAAGGCGTAACCATCAATCGGGAGCCTTTTGGACCGCTCACAGGGACTTTAGTACCACCATGTATCTCACACAGCGTTGCAATTCTTGAGAGTCTCTTGGCAGCGCAACAGGGCTGTCAATGCATTACTGTCGGTTATGGGCAATGTGGCAATCAAATACAAGACATCGCTGCCATTCATAGCTTAGAAAAATTGACTAAAGATTATTTAAGTCGATTTGGCTATCCAGAAGTTCAAATTACAACAGTTTTTCATCAGTGGATGGGTGGCTTTCCACAAGATGAAGCAAAAGCGTATGCGGTCATTGCCTGGGGTGCTGCAACGGCAGTACTTTCAGGCGCAACCAAAGTCATCGTTAAATCACCCCATGAAGCTTTTGGGGTACCAACCGCCGAAGCCAACGGGAATGGACTTAAGTGCACCAAACAACTCACAATGATGTTACAAGATCAAATTGCTTCAGAAAGCCCTGCCATTAAAGCGGAAATGCAAATCATTGAAGAAGAAACGAGATGTATCCTGGAAGCTGTCTTAATACTAGGAAACAACGATTTTGGTTTAAGTGCTTTAAGAGGCTTTGAAGCAGGTTTAATCGATGTTCCTTTTGCCCCAGCACAATGTAATGCCAATAAAGCGTTACCAGCACGAGACAATAATGGGGCTGTTCGTTTCTTAGATTTCGGGAACTTACCTTTTACCGATAAAATCAAATCTTTTCATCGTGAGAAACTCAAAGAACGTGCCCAAGTTGAACGCCGTGATGTGAGTTTTCAGATGGTTATTGATGATATTTATGCAGTCAGTAAAGGTCATTTGGTCGGACGACCAAGATAGGAACAACTATGAAAATCATGGATGTGATTACCAGTCAAGGTCGAACCGGTTTCTTCTTTGACGATCAAAAAGCCATTAAAGCAGGCGCTCAACACGATGGTAATTTCTATATTGGTGCCCCCATCAGCCCTGGGTTTACTCGAATTCGTCAAGCAGGTGAGTCCTTAACGATTATGTTGGTGCTTGAAGATGGTCAAATTGGCTTTGGGGATTGCTGTGCAGTTCAATATAGTGGTTGTGGGGGAAGAGATCCCTTATTTCTAGCAAAAGAATTTGAAATATTGGTTGAAAAAGAACTTAAACCTAAACTCATCGGTAGAGCACTGAATTCCTTTAAAACATTAGCGGAAGAGTTCGATCACATGACCATCGAAGGTCATAGAATTCATACGGCTTTGCGCTATGGAATTACGCAATCAATATTGGATGCAGTTGCGAAAGCCCATCATACTCAAATGGCCAACATTGTTGTCAAAGAATATGGTACTCAAATGAGTGAAAGTTTAATTCCTATTTTTAGTCAAAGTGGGGATGATCGATACAACAATGTTGATAAGATGATCATCAAAGGTTCAGCCGTTTTACCGCATGCTTTAATCAATAATGTTGAAGCGAAACTAGGATTTAAAGGTGAAAAACTACTTGATTATGTGAAGTGGTTGCGCCAACGCATTGATGATTATAAAACAGATGATGCGTATTTTCCTGTTTTTCATATTGATGTTTATGGGACTTTAGGTGTTCTGTTTGAAGATAATTATGCGTTGATGTGTGATTATTTAGCGACATTAAGGGAAGCAAGTGGTCCATATCACTTAAGGATTGAAGGACCAGTTGACTTCAACGAACGAGAAAAAACAATGTTGGGGCTTAAAGCCATCACAGCGTTATTGGATGAACGCCACATCGATGTTGAAATCGTGGCGGATGAATGGTGCAATACTTTAGAAGACATCATCTATTTCGCAGACAATAAAGCAGGTCATATGGTTCAAATAAAAACACCGGACCTCGGTGGCATTCAAAATACCATCGAAGCCGTTTTGTATTGTAAGGCAAAAGGCATCGGAGCCTATCAAGGTGGAACATGTAATGAAACCGACATCAGTGCTAAAACATGTGTCCATTTGGCGATGGCCACACAACCGGTCCAGATCCTGGCCAAACCAGGAATGGGTGTTGATGAAGGATATATGATTGTCTACAATGAAATGCAAAGAATATTGGCATTGAATAAAGCAATGAAGGAGAGGAATGAATATGAAATGCGTTAAAGTATTATCTACCACAGCCATCCTGGGTTACGGCTTTCCATTGGCCAGTTTTGAAGCTGGTATGAAACTTAAGCCTGATTGTATCGCAGTCGATGCAGGCTCGACTGATCCAGGACCATATTATCTAGGTGCAGGGGTCTCATTTACAGACTATTTAGCGGTTAAGCGAGATTTATCAATTATGATTGAAGCGGGTCTTAAACATCACATCCCAGTGCTGGTTGGGAGTGCAGGGGGAAGTGGGGCCAAACCACATCTCGATTGGAATCTAAAAATAGTCGATGAAATCGCTAAGGAAAAGAATCTTCATTTTAAAATGGCCATCATCGAAGCGGATTTCGACCAGAAATTTGTTTTAGAAGCGTTTGAAGCTGGGAAAATAAAACCACTTTATCCAGCCCCAGAATGTACCCGCGAAGACATCTTAGAATCGACACACATTGTCGGTCAAATGGGTGTAGAACCTTTCATTAAAGCCTTAAATGATGGGGCTGAAGTGATTATCGCTGGTCGATCTTATGATCCCAATATGTTTGCAGCACTACCAATCATCAAAGGCTTTGATAAAGGCTTGGCTTTACATATGGGCAAGATTTTAGAGTGTGCGGCAATTGCTTCGTCACCAGGCAGTGGAAGTGATTGTATGTTTGGAACCATCTATGCGGATCGTTTTGTGCTTCAGACGCTTAATCCAGAGCGCCATTGCACAACATTGAGTGTCTCTGCCCATACTTTATACGAAAAAACAAACCCGTATATTTTACCCGGACCAGGTGGAATCATTGATTTGCATCATACGACCTTTACGCAATTAAATGACGATGAAGTCGAAGTCAAAGGCAGTGTCTTTATACCGTCAGATCCGTACTATATCAAACTTGAAGCAGCGAAATGTGTTGGGTTTAGAACAGTCAGTATTGCGGGTGTTAGAGATCCAATCTTCATCAAAGAAATTGATTCAATATTAAAAAATGTCACAACCCGCGTCAAAGATAATTTTAGAGATCTTGAGGGGTATCAATTGAATTTTAAAATTTATGGGAAAGATGGGGTTATGGGAGAGTTAGAACCCATTAAAACAATCACATCACATGAACTTTGTATCGTCATCGACGCTGTTGCAAAAACACAAAATGTCGCAAACACAATTTGTAGTTTCGCCCGGAGTACCATGCTTCATTATGGCTATGAAGGTCGCATTGCAACCGCAGGAAATTTAGCGTTCCCATACTCACCAAGTGATTTCAAAGTTGGGGCTGTCTATAATTTTAGTTTATATCATTTAATTGAGATCAGTGATCCAGTCACAATCTTCAAACAAACCATGGTTCAAGTGTGAGGTGACCCAATGAAAAGAAAATTAACCGATTTGGCTCGTGTCATTCGATCTAAGAATTCAGGTCCTTATGAGCTCACCTTTGACATCATTTTAAATGATAAACAAACATTTGACTTGATGGTTAAGAATAAATGCATCACGACTAAGCTGATCGCAGATTTGTATAAGATCAAAGAAACAGATGTCATCAACATCATTGAGTTCATTCCTGCCAATGCCATTAAAGCAACCATTGTTCGTCCAATGTGCAGTGGTGATGTCCGCGAAACAGATGTTTATGGTGCTCAACAACATGCCCCATTATTGGGACTCGAATTTGATCTTTAAGTCATTGACTGTTTTAATGTTAGTACTAAGCCTTAGATTTGTAATGTTATGATAAAAAGTTATGTTTGATTGATCTTAAATGAAATAATCATTGTATGAGTGGTGTAAGATTAAGCTACGGATTGAAAGGATGGTAGAAACAAAATCTATGAATGCTAAAATGTATTTTACTGAAACAAGGAAAGTATTAGATACTGCTACGTCGCAACAAAGAGAAACATTGATTACTATGGCGAAAGCCATGGGCGATATTATGCTAAACAATGGACTCATTCAGTTGTTGGGTGTCGGGGCTGATCGTGCCTTTGCCATGGAATTAGGTTACCGTGCTGGCGGTTTAATGCCGTATCATCAAATGAATATGAAAGATTTACTCTTAAGAGGCTTGGTAACGTATGATGTTTATCAAGATCCTTCATTTTATGATCGAAAAGAAATCGGACAAAAGTTATGGGACCTTTATCGGATTGATCCACAAGATGCTTTATTGGTATATGCAGCTTCGACAGCACGAAAGTCTGTCTTAGAAATTGCAAAAATAGCCAAGGCAGAAAAACGAAAAATATTCTTTGTTGGCTCGCTTAAAAGCGTTTCAAGAACATCAACTGGTAAAGCCTTGATTGCTTTAGCTGATTTATCTTTGGATTTGGGTACCGATTTTCCAGATACTTTATTGACCTTACATGACAACATCAAGATTACCCAAGTTGCCAATGTGGTTGGAAATGTTTTTGCCCAAATGTTGACCGCAGAAACCTATCGCTATCTGAAAGAACTTAATCAAGACCCTGCGGTTTTATTAAGTGCTAATGTCACAGGGGCGGATGTCCATAACCGTAAAATCTCAGATGTTTATCTCGAACGATGGAATTCTTAGGAGCAAAACAATGAACAAAATTACGATGGATGTGTTTTATACTCAGGCGATGGATTTGATTGATACCCTTGAAAAACAAGAAATGAAAAACATGATCGAAGCTGCTGAAATATGTGCAGATACGATCAAGAATGATGGGGTCGTGCATATTTTTGGTTCAGGTCACTCTGTTGGTTTTGGCGCAGAATGTACCGGTAGGGCAGGCTCTTTAGTGCCATTCCATATGATTGAAACCACAGATTTCGTCATTAAAGGGTTGACAACATTAGAAGATTTTAAGAACCCAAATGATCATTTCGAACGTCGGGCAAATGTCGCCGATAAACTCTACGATCTCTATGATGTTAGGCCACAAGATACCTTTATTGTAATCTCGAATTCGGGGATCAATGGGGTCGTTATTGACTTGGCCATAACCGCCAAAGCGAAAGGTCATAAGATTATTATCATCACCAGTATGCAACACACCTTGGCGGAACCTAGCCGTCATCCAAGCGGTAAAAAGCTCTACGAACTCGGGGATGTTGTCATCGATAATTGTGGGCCAAGGGGTGATGCATTGATTGAAACCGGCGACCTTGAAAAAATCTGCTCCGTTTCATCGATTACAGGCATCTATATTGCACAATCTTTAACTGCTGAAATTTGCCGAATCCTTACAGAAACACACAGCGATGTTCCCTTATTATTAAGTGAAGAAGTTGCAGGCAATGAAAAGTTCAATGCCGATTTACTCAGTCATTATAAAGGCCGTATCAACTAAAAGCACAATGTGCTTTTTTTGTTAATTTCCCCAAAGTCCAATTCTTTTACTTATGGCGAAGTCTTGAAGTTGAATGAGCTTAAGTGAATAAAGATTTGTTTGTTTAACGAAAGCAACTTCGGCATAACCTTTTTCGATCAAATTGCCTTGAAGCAATTGATCATCAATCCAAACCCACGCCAATAAGCGACCATATTGATCGCGTTCATTTTCATAAAGATCCATTTGTAAGATGATCGTTGCAGCTGATTTCAAAGCATCGCAGGTATAACGACTGGCAATATCACCAAAAGGTTCGGAAACGGGATTGGAACTGTTTGCGATTTCAGGTGTATCAATCGATAGGAATCTAACTTTTATATCTTTACCATCGATTGAAAAATGGGCTGTATCGCCATCAACACATTGCGTAAGTTGGACTTCATATTGAATGGTCCCTTTAATCATTTTTATAGAGTTTGTGTTGGTTTTGGTATTCGAGTTGATCTGACATCCACTTAGAAATAAACTCAGTAGCAGTGTAAGGATTCCTTTTCTCATGGTTTGATCTTTCTTATTGTTGTTTTGTTTTAATTGTATCATTATTTTTAGCTCTGAAATTGAGTGTTACCGGATTCAGTATTCTTGTATTTAACCTAAGTCTGACCTATAATGATAAAAAGAAAACCTGGAGGAAAATCATGGATGAATCGATAAGTTTTCTAGTAGGCAAAGGTGAAAACGACATTGTTTTTAATTTGAAAATGGCCAATCGTCATGGATTAATCGCAGGTGCGACAGGAACTGGGAAAACCATTACACTTAAAGTCCTTGCTGAACAATTCAGTGCTCAAGGCATACCCGTTTTTTTATCCGATGTTAAGGGTGACTTGGCTTCGCTCGCAATGCCAGGCATCATGAATCCTAAACTTCAAGAAAGAATCGATAAATTACAACTCAATCCATTCGAATTTAAGAGTTTCCCAGTTCGTACGTGGGATGTTTTTGGTGAACTTGGTCATCCTTTACGAACGACGATCTCAGAAATAGGTCCACTACTTTTAAGTCGAATTCTAGGTTTAAATGATGTTCAGTCTGGTGTATTAACAATTATTTTTAGAATTGCAGATGATATGGGCTTACTTCTTATTGATCTAAAAGATATTCGTAGTTTGGTTCAATATGTTGGCGATAATGCCAATCAATTTACGACCGAATATGGGAATCTCGCTAAAACTTCTGTCGGTGCCATCCAAAGAGCCTTATTGATACTTGAGGATCAAGGTGGAGAGAAGTTTTTTGCTGAACCTGCTTTTGAGATTTCAGATTTATTAAAAGTAGATCCCTATGGAAAAGGCTATATTAACGTTTTGGCATCCGAAAAATTGATGATGGCACCTGCTTTGTATTCAACATTCTTATTGTGGTTGCTGTCAGAACTCTTCGAAGAATTACCTGAAGTTGGGGATGTTGATAAACCGAAAATTGTTTTCTTTTTTGATGAAGCCCACTTGTTGTTCACCGATGCACCAAAAGTGTTGCTGGACAAGATTGAATTGGTTGTACGTTTGATTCGATCAAAAGGAGTTGGCGTCTTTTTTGTTACCCAAAATCCGATCGATATTCCCGATAAAGTCCTCAATCAATTGGGCAATCGTGTCCAACATGCATTACGTGCGTTTACACCTCGTGAAATCAAAGCCATTCAAGCCATGGCCGAAACATTTAGACAAAACCCAAAATTGGATATCTCAAAGGTTATCACAGAACTTAAAACTGGCGAAGCATTGGTATCCATGTTGGATTTGGAAGGTCGACCGAGCATTGTAGAAAGAGCGATGATTTTACCGCCGCATAGTATTATTGGCACCATTACGCCTGAAAAACGAGAAGAAATCATTACAAATTCTCCGTTCTTCTATAAATATAACCAAGTTGTTGATAAAGAATCGGCTTACGAATTATTAAAAGCCAAAATGAACTCGCAAGACGCGCAAAAGAAAATGATAGAAGAAGCAAAACTTCATGAAAAAGAAGTGATTGAACAAAACAAAGAAGCGGATCGTATGCGTAAGGAACAAGATAGACTTGACCGTGAACGGGCGAAGTCGGCAAAGAAGAACACATCTGAAGTTCAAAAACTCGCAAAATCATTTATGGGTACCATGAGTTCTTCGATTGGTCGTGAAATTGCACGAGGCATTTTCGGTTCTTTGATTCGTAAGTAGACAGTATCATGAATAAAAGAGGATTATTTTAAATCCTCTTTTATATCATTCTCAGAAAATAGATGGTAAGCGTTTATTAAGTAGTTATGTAGATATTGAAAAAAAGGAGCTCAAATGACTTTTTCAAAACCAGTGAATCAACTCATTCCCAGTCGTATTTCATGTAGGACTTATGAACCAAGCCCAATCTCAGTAGAAATTGTTGAAAAACTTCAACTATTTATAGACCAACAAAACGCATGTGTTAAATCAAAGATGAGATTTGTCTTAACCTCCATGGTGGATCATCAGAAAAAAGATCAAATCAAATTTGGATCCTATGGTGCAATCTCAGGTGCACGTGATTTTATCGTCTCTATTTTTGATGATAAAGAAGGCGATTCTAGAGAATTAGGCTATGTTTTTGAATCCATCATTCTAAAAGCAACGGACTTGGGATTAGGAACTTGTTGGTTAGGCGGGACATTTAATCGAAAAGATTTCGAAAAGAAGTTCGCATTGAGCGCAACAGAGTCCATACCAATTGTTTCGCCTGTGGGTCTTTCAAAAGATCATCGGTCTCTGATCGATTCAGCCATGCGTTTTACTGGAGGGTTGGACCATCGTAAAGCATGGCAAGAACTTTTTTTTGAAGCGGATGAACAACATCCTTTATCCAAGGCTCAAGCTGGACAGTATGCAGAAGCTTTGGAAATGGTTAGAATAGGACCTTCCGCAAGTAATAAACAACCTTGGAGAATCATCAAAGTTAATCAAGTTTTTCATTTTTTCCTTTCGAGAAATGTCGGGTATGCTTCTATGATGAAGTATGATCTACAAATGAATGACATTGGAATCGCCCAATGCCACTTTGAGTATTCCGCTTTATCGACAGGATGTCAGGGTGAGTGGAAACACTTAGAAGATCATCCCCAACCCAATAACTTGGAATACTGTATCTCCTGGCTTTCAATTTAGACAGCACCTTAGCATTTGCATTTCCTGTCTAGAGACCTTTGTTGTATAATGGTTTAGAGTAAAAAGGGGTATTTATGAATAAAATTGCAGTAATGACAGATTCGGGGAGTGGACTGAGCCAACAGGAAGCCCAAGAAAGAGGTATTTATTTGATGCCTTTATTGGTTTTGATTGATGGAAAGTCTTACAACGATGGGTTAGACATCAGCACAATGGATGTCTATCAAGCTTTAAGTGATAAAAAGTACCCTAAAACTTCGACTCCGCTTTATATGACCATTGAAAATCTCATTCGCAAGATAAAAGCGGATGGTTTTGATTTGATTATTTCAACCCCATTATCGGCAGGCTTATCCAGTACCCATCAATCGATTCGACTTGCAGGTGAAGAAGTTGGCATCGACATTATTTTCGTGGATGTATTTTCAACCTGTATGATTCAAAAACACCTCAGTATCTTAGCTCAAGATCTCGTAAATGATGGCAAATCCAAAACTCAAATTGTTGAAATATTAAATAATGTTATTAAAAATGCGAATACTTTAATTTTGCCCAATGACTTAGATCATTTGAAAGTAGGTGGACGATTAACACCTTTGGCTGCATCTTTAGCGGAACTGTTTAAAATTCGACCCATCCTGCAATTAAATGCATCCACCAAAGGCAAGATCGATGTCTTTGCGAAAGTCCGGACAGAAAGAAAAGCATTGGAAGAAGCCATCGATACTTTGCATGCCTCATTTAAAGGCAAATCTTGTACAATCTATATCATCCATTCACATGCAGGTCAAAGGACCGAACTGACGAAAGCTTTATTGATTAAAAAAGGTTATGATGCCTCAAGTATTTTTATCCATGATATCGCTGCTGTAATCGCTTCTCATACTGGGTTAGATTGTTTGGGGATTCAATTTATCGAAAACTATATTGCTTAAAATAGATTTTCTATTATAAAATAAAACTAAGGTTTGAAACACATCAAAATTTGAAATAGGCTGAGAAACAAGGAGGAATGTTTCAATGTATCTAAGCAAGACCAAGAAACGAATTATCATCATTTTTGTTGGGGTCCTTTTAGTTGCAGTGGGTGTTACTGCTTTTTTACTGCTTCAAAAACCAAAGGTTGAAACAGCACAGATTCAGGGAAGCGGTTATACAGGAAGCGATCTGGTCGCAAGTGTGACACCGATGGATGCAACTGTAACTTATCAATGGAAAGTATCAACAACCCAATCAGGGAATTATGTTGATGTTCCTGGTGGTACAACAAACACCATAACTTTGGGACTTCAAGATGAAGGAAAGTTTTATAAGGTAAGCATCCTAGGGAAAGATGAATATACCGGAACAGTTGAATCTCTTGCCTTTGGTCCGATTAAAGGTGTCAGCATTATTTGGCCAAGTTCAAGTCCGATCACATATGGACAACCACTATCAGCCTCAAAAATAAGTGAGGGGAGTGCCTTAATCAATGGAATCAATGTTTCCGGGCGTTTCGCTTTTGAGAAACCCGAGTCTATACCAAGTATTGCTGGAATCTATAAAGCTAAAATTATTTTCACTCCTACAGATTTAAACGCATATAAAACCATAAGTTCGACGATTGATGTCAGTGTCAACAAGGCAATCTTGATTGTTACAATTGAGAATATGAGTGTGACGTACGGGGATTTTCTAAATGATTTTAAATATTCGATAACAGGATTTCTTTTATCAGATGATGTTTCAGTTGTTAAAGGGAGTCCCTATTTCACCAGTGTTTATTCAGTTGGTACTTCCGTAACCTATAATCCAATACAATTAATTGGAGAAGTTGGATCATTGACTTCAGATAATTATGATTTCAGTTTTGTTTTTGGTCAACTTATCATCAACAAGCGCACATTAACCATTTCTGGATTAAGTGGCAATGATAAAACATATGATGGTACAACGAAAGCGACTGCCAGTGGTAAAGCGAAATTGGTTGGTATTTTTCTAGCAGAAGATGTTAGTTTGGGTGGCTCAGGTCGTTATGCCTTCGTAAATAAAAATGTTGGAAACAATATTAGAATCAATTGCACAGGGTTTACACTTAGAGGTACCAAAGCAATTAATTATACCTTAGTCCAGCCATCGCTTTATGCCGATATAAAAGCCGTCGTCAATCCTTAATTTTAGTCTAACTCAAACGCACCGATTGGTGTGTTTTGTTTCTTTGGGTTAGAATTCACGTATAGATTAAAACAAGTCATTGATTTAAGTATAGAATGAAACATTTGAAAGCTGAATTGACATTCTAAATGCGACAATAGACGAGAAATAAAAAAAGGGTTCATAACCGCCATGTTAAAATGATTTTGCACAACACATTAACAAGGAGCCGTCATGAACCAAAATCATTATACCGTAATGGGAAACGGAA
>JBBQOY010000024.1:0-11497 GCA_038331365.1 Erysipelotrichales bacterium
TGCAAACGATCAACAAGTTTTATCAAAATAACGCGAATGTCTTTGGCCATCGCAATAAAAATCTTTCGATGATTGACTGCCAAGTATTCCTTTTCATCTTTAAACTCGATGTTACCAATCTTAGTAACCGATTCAACTAAAGTTGTTATTTCTTCATCGAAAGCTTTGACCATCTCTTCACGTGGAACACCACAATCTTCCAAAACATCATGCAAAAGTCCAGCGCAAATCGTTTTAGGACCAACTTTGAGCGTACTTAAAATCAAGGCGACCTGAATCAAGTGAATGATGTAAGGTTCCCCACTTTTACGAAATTGCCCAGCATGTTTTTCTGTCGCATAAACCAAGGCTTTATCGATCAGGTCCAAATGATCTGGATTCGTGATGTACGTTTTAAGATTGCTTCTTAGTTCTTGAACGTCTGCGGTTTCTGGCTTTTCGCTCATAAATCCTTTCTTAGAAAAAAGGAGAGTTGTCTCTCCGGTTAATCGTAATTAATTAAGGCAAAGACATTATAACCTTTTAAAACATCTCGCCCCTTCAATGCATTGAGCTCGATCAAAAAGGCACAGCCCACAACGATGCCGCCAAGTTGTTCAACCAATTTGATGGTGGCCTCAACGGTTCCACCAGTCGCCAACAAGTCATCCACAATCAAAACCCTTTGGCCAGGTGTTATGGCATCTTTATGGACATGAAGTTCATTCTTTCCATATTCTAAAGCATAAGAATAACTAACGGTTTCACGTGGTAATTTACCTGGTTTTCTTACAGGTACGAAACCGATCTCTAAAGCAGATGATACAGGACATCCAAAGATGAATCCTCTGGACTCTGGTCCAACGATAAGGTCTGCTTTGGTTTCAATAGCGAATTCAACCATGCGATCCGTGGCTGCCCGAAATACTTTCCCATTGGCCATTAAAGGGGTGATATCTCTAAATAAGATACCTTCTATAGGGAAATTCGGAATGTCTGCGATGTATTTTTTGAAGTCCATGTTTTTTCCTCACACTCATCTATTATAGTCAAAAGCGAAACATAAAACAAGCCTAAGTCCAAGACTCTACCACAAGCGTGAAACTTGTCTTTGATCTAAAGGTATTTAAACTTAAACGGCCAATACAATGAAGGTATTTCTGATCAAACTGTGAAGCCTCACATTGATTGAAACATAAGACATCAAGGACTTGCCCTTGAATGTCCACCTGCCATTTAAAACCGTTTTTAAGGCTCATGGCGCTTAATACCCGGGCATCCTCTAATTCTACATCGGGAAGTTCAAACCCTTGTCCAAAAGGCCGATATGACATCAAATGAGTATATCGCTCAATCGAAAACAACTCAGGTTCAAAGTGAAGATTAAGTCGTTCTGTTAAGTTAAAGTTTAAAGCATCGGTTGAGGCATAGACGCTTTGTTTAAACGCTTCGTATTGATCTTCAGCAATTTCAATCCCAGCAGCCAAAGCATGGCCACCATATCGTAAAGTGAAAGGCAAACTTTCTCTTAAGAGTTCTCGTAAATCTATCCCTAAAGGGGCTCTCAAACTGCCTTTATAGCGATGATCTTTATGGGCTAAGACGATGACAGGTTTACGGGTTTTGCGCGAAAGTTGACCGGCAGTTATCCCAACAATGCCTTCATGGAATTCAGGATCATCAATAATAACCACGGCATGCGGATCACTTAAAGCACTGCTCGTTTTCGTCATCATCATCGAATTAACATTTTTGCGTTTATCATTGATTGTCTTAATCTGTTGTGCCTTGAATAGAATTTGAGTTGGATCTTCAGTACAGAAGTATTCAACCAAAGCATTGACTGTGATGTCTTCATTCATTCGCCCGATGGCATTGATTTTAGGGACAATTTGAAATGCCACACTTAATTCATCCAAAGGACCATGCTTATCAGCTAATGCTTTCAGATTTAGAACTTCATTTTCATTTAAATACTTTAAACCTTGTTTAATCAAAGTTCGATTATAGCCCCAAAGATCCATGACATCTGCGATACTCGCAACGGCAGCCAATGCACATAGATAGAAGTTAGGTTTAAGATGAGTCGATAACATATAGGCCAAAGCACTGCCACAACTGAACTTATAATCCTCCTCAAGAAGATCGGGATGAATCAAAATCAAACAATCGACGGCTTCCGTAATTTCATGGTGATCGATCACAATAACATCGATCTTTTCATGTTTTAAACGCTTAAGCGCGTCATAAGCACTGACCCCATTATCAACCGTTATGAAAAGTGAATAACCCTTCTTGATGGCTTGTTCGACCGTACTTAGATTTAAGCCATACCCTTCTTCAAAACGATGTGGTACATAATAACCAACATTAGCCCCTAAGTCTCTAAGCGTTTTAACTAAGATGGCAGTTGAACAAACACCATCAGCGTCATAATCACCACACACGATGATTTTCTCTTGGGCCATGATGGCTTTTAAGATGCGTTCTTTGGCCAATAAAAAAAGAGGATGAGCAGATGGTTTTAGTTCAATCGGATTTAAAAGTTGATCCATTTGAATCGCATCGAGCTGATTGTAATAACAGACTTCAGCGAGTAATAAGTCTTGTGTTTTATCAATATAATGTTGTTTTGAAATCATAAATCCAGTTTAGCATAAAAAAAGAACAGCTCAGCTGTTCTTAATCATTAATTCCAATTACAGTCAGTTCTTCCACGCCTTCTTTTTTACGTGCCTTATGCTTGATTTGCTTTTTTGGTTTACGATTGCCACGAATATAGAGCCACAATTGAGCAGCGATGAAGATCGATGAATACGCCCCTGCCAATAGCCCGATAAACATAGCGATGTTGAACGTGAAGATGGCTTTTGAGCCCATGAACAATAAGAACGTCATTGGGATCAAGGTTGTAATGGTATTCCATAAAGAACGTAAGACGACCCCACTTAAAGCATCATTGACGATTTTCTTATAATCATTTTTGGTTAATTGAGTCTTAATCGAATTGCGTAAAGTTTCGCGAATTCGATCAAAGATTACGATGGTATCATCAACCGAGTACCCAATGATGGCCAAGATAACCGCAATCAATTCAGTGGTAACATCAAGTCTGAATATGGCGAAGATGGATAAAACGATAAAGACGTCATGCAACAAAGCAACGATGGTCGCTAAACCGTAATCCCACTCGAATCGAATAGAAATAAAGACCATCATTAAGATCCAAGCAATCAATGATGCTAAAATCGCATTCTTAACCAACTCGTTGCCGATCAGTGGTGTTACAACACTTTCATTAATGGCCTCACCATATTTCGCCAACATGGTAGAACCAATCACATTCAGTTTATCTCTAGAGAGGGCTTCAGTCGTTGTAATATATGCCATTTTAGAGCCAGAAAGTTGAACATTGAAATTGCTAAGACCCAGCGCAGTGAAATCCGAAGTGATTTCACTTTCAGTCAGAGCAACATCAGAATTAACCGTTATTTTTGTTCCTGAAGCAAAATCAATCCCAAGATTCATTGCCCCTTTACCAGTGGCTAGATTGAAACCAGAAGATAAGAATCCTAAGCTTAAAACAATGATGGAGCCTAAGATGAATGGTTTCGCTAATTTAACGAAATCAACATTCGCAAAAGGCCCAAAATAACGTTGTTCTTCGCCTTTTTTTACATCCGGGATATGTTGCATCTTGACTTTGAACCAAGTTTTCTTGTCATCAATATATCCGGAATTAACCAACAATCCCATAATAAATTTAACAAAGAAGACATTGATGACAATGGTAACTAAAATGGTAACCATCAACATCGTTGCAAAACCTTTAACCGGACCAGTCCCAAAAACATACATGATAACGGCGGCAATAAAGGTCGTTGATTGAGAATCTAAAATGGTGATCCAAGATAATGCATGACCCTCGATATATGCCTTTTTAACCGATCGTCCCAAATACAATTCATCACGAATACGTTCGAAAGTTAAGATGTTGGCATCGACGGTCATCCCAACACCCATGACCAATGCTGCAATCCCAGGTAAGGTATAGACTCCGCCAATTGAGTTATAGATGAAGAGGACGATAAAGATATAGAGAACCAGCATTAAAGCAGCCAGCATTCCAGGCATGGCATACATGAAGATCATAAATAAAGCAACCCCTAAGACACCCAGTCCACCTGCGAAAGCAGTCGTTTTAAAGGATTCAATCCCATATTGAGCACTTACTTCATTGGAGTAGAGTTCTGTCATTCTGACTGGTAAAGAACCTGAGTTGATCAAATTGGCCAACTGACGCGCATAAACTTCGGTGAAACTGCCTTTGATGACAGCATCGCCAGAAATGGCAGCTTGAACAGAAGCTGCTGAAATATACTTTGGATTGGTTTTTAATTTTTCAGCCGCATAGGTATCTGTTTTAGGATCGAAATCGAGCCATGTAATCATGGTATTATCACTCATGGCTGCCACGGCTGTGGTAATTTCTTTGAACTTGGTTTTGTCTTTGATTTTCAAAGAAACAACGACGATCCCATTTTCATACGCCAAAGAAGCACCACCTTCTTCAAGGATAGTAGCATTGGCTAAGAGCTTGTCATTGACATCTCTAAATTCTAGATTTGCAGTTGTTGAAATCAAAGCACGGGCTTCATCTTGATTGGTGATTCCCGCTAATTGGATGCGAATTCGATTATCGCCTTCAATGATGATATCTGGTTCATTGACCCCGATGATATCGATACGTTTACGAATACTGGTCACGACAGCTGTCATGTCCGGTAAAGTTCCCCCATCGACCAATGGACTTACTTCATAAACGATTTCAAAACCGCCTTGAAGGTCTAGCCCTAAAGTCATGTTGTCAGCAACGTCTTTGGCAAAAAAACCGACCATCAATACTACGGTCAAGGCTGTCATTGCGAAAATGACTAATCTACTTTTTTTTCTTTTCATACCCTATCCTCCGAATAATGTGGAAAAATCGCTCAATGTTTGATGTCTACCCTCAATGACCGCTTGGTTGGACAGAAAGCTTACGATTTCTTCTACACTCAAACGCATAATGTCATCGATGATCTGATGAAGATGTCTTGGATGCCCCTCCGCCCATTTGATTTTCCATAGGGCGTGCTCAAATTGATCATAACTTAAGTTCGGTAATGCGTCACTTTGGATCATACCGAGTCTTAGTGTCATCGTCAATTTAATTTGAGTTAAAAAAACATCGTCTTTTGGCATATGTTCACCAGGTCGCTGTATTATTATAAGTCATAAAGCACAATAATAAAAGTAAAATCAAACAAAGCTAAAGTTTATGAACCAATTCCTTAAAAATTCTTCCCCGTTGTTCATAGTTATCAAATTGATCATAGCTGGCACAAGCGGGTGAAAACAAAACAATATCTCCTTTTTCCGCCATTTTATGAGCGAGCGTTGTCGCTTCAGCTAGATTTTCAACGCAAATTGCTTGTGGAAACAAAACATTAAGTTGATGTTTGGTTTGACCAAATACAATCATTTCTTTGACTTTATCCAAATAGGGTATCAAGGCATCAAAGCCAGTTTTTTTATCATAACCACCTGCAATGAGGATTACTTTTTGATCGAAAGCTTTTAAAGCAACCACTGTTGCCTCAGCATTCGTTCCTTTTGAATCGTTATAATAAGTAACTTCACCTTTTATTTCAACAAACTCGATGCGATGTTCAACCCCTTTGAATCTACGAATGCCTGCTTGAATCTGCTGAACACTCAAACCTAATTTATAGGCCATGGCAGCTGCGACCATCGCATTTTGAACATTGTGCATCCCTACTAAGTTAAAATCAGAAAGATCAAACAGTTTCTTATCCAACAGCCAAATGCTACCTTGATTTAAATAGAGATCTGCTTTCTTTTCAATCGAAAATTCAATGACGTGACAAGGACAATTTTTTGTATAGTTGACAATGTTTTTGTCATCGATGTTTCTTAAAAACCAGTCTTCTCCGCTTTGGTTCTTCATAATGAGTGTTTTCGTCTTATAATAGTCATCAATATCTTTAAAGACATCAAGATGATCTGGTGTAAGATTCATAATCACAGTAACCTCTGGATGGAATTTTTGAATTCCTAAGAGTTGAAAAGCCGCAATTTCAATAGCTACAACAAGATTTTCATCAGGATAGTCATTAACCAAATCACTTAATGCAGTCCCAATGTTGCCATACGCACCATTATGTGGATTAATTTGTTGTAAAAGTTCACCCAATAAGGCTGTTGTCGTTGTTTTACCGTTGGTACCGGTGATGGCACCGTAACGATAATTGGCCAATGAAGCAGCATATTCAATTTCATTAATGATTGGAATATTTTGATCAGTGAAACCTTTTAGAAAAGGCAAGGTGTGTGGAATACCAGGATTCTTGATGATAAGATCAAAGCCTTCATCCCATAAAGTACTTGGATGAAACCCTTCAATGATGGTTAATTTTGGATCAGAAAAATGGATTTGATGTGATACCATTTGACCATCATTAAGCACAACGGTGTGATTCTGTTTCAATAAAAGCTTCGTGACCGCAATCCCACTGCGGGCTGCTCCTAAAACTAAAACTTTCATAAAACACCGCCAAGAAATAATCCGGCAATCATACATACGAGACCTAAAAACCAGAAAAAGAGAACGACATGCTTTTCATTCCAACCGCTTAAAGTAAAACTATAATGAATCGGGGTATATTTAAAAACGCGACGTTTAAAAAGTTTGACCGAGCCGATTTGGATAATGACACAAAGCGTCTCATAAACAAAGACACCCCCAAAAACGATCAACAGGAACTCTTGCTTCAACACCAAAGCAATGACAGCCAATAAAGCCCCAAGAGCTAAAGAGCCTGTATCCCCCATAATAATTTTAGCAGGATATAAATTATAAAACAGATATGCCAATAACGAACCAATGACCATTAAAATAAAATTTGATAAAGGAAACAACGCCGCCTGAAGTGTCAGGAACAGGAAACCTATTAAGGCAATTAAAACAGTTCCCCCAGCTAACCCATCCATCCCATCTGTGATATTGACCCCATTGCTTGCTCCAGTAAACATAATAAAAACAAGCACCACATAAAACCAAGCTAAATCGATTGGATTCGAAATAAAGGGAATCGTAATCAAACTGGTCGCAAATGAACTGTAAATCAAGTAAACGATAACTGCTAAAATTAATTGGGCTAAAAACTTATGCGAAGCTTTTAGACCTTCATTGTTTTTCTCAACGACAATCTTATAATCATCCCAAAACCCAATCAAACCATAGCCTAAATAAGTAAGATAGACCACACTCATTCTAAGATCAAACAAACTATTTGGTTGAAGGATAATCACACAAATTAAAGGAATAACTACAAATAAAATACCACCCATTGTCGGTGTTTTCTTCTTTGTTTTAAACTGTTCTAATGAATATTGAGAAACATTTTGATGCGTATTTAAACGATCCATATTTTTGATAAAACTGGGATAAAGTAAGATGGTAGCAATAAAGCTTAACAAGAGTGAAAATAGGTTCATAATGAAAATATTATACCATCAAACTATCGACTGAGCACGATAAACGTAAGTGCCTCATCATCAATCAAAGTGCCAGTTGAAACAGATTGTGAGACGACATAACCTTCCCCATCAATGGACACCGAACGATTGATCAAGCGAAAGAACGCCAATACGTCTTTTTTGCTCCATGCAAGCATATCAGGCATCGTAATATTGTCATATGAACTTAACAAAAATATTCTTTGTAAACTTAAAATTTTAGTATTGGATGTTGGATATTGATTGATAATGGATTTTCCATTTCCAATTAATATAACTGGATTGCCAAATTTCTTAAGGGCAATTGAGGCATAACTTGGTGTATGGTTGATTAGATTTGGCAGAACATTAGAATCAACGATTTGATCATTAACTGATTCCCGTTCAAATGTATAAAATTCAATTGTTTTCAAGATTTCATGGATTTGACGAAATTTTTCAGTTGCGTTTATTTTTGCTGAACTTTTATAAGCGTAATACAGCATGACTTTAGGATCATCATAGGGCAAACCAACCACAACAGAATATATGTATTCATTGTCGGAATAGGCACCATCTACAACCAATTGAGCAGTTCCCGATTTACAAAAAATATCGACAGTATCCATAGCATAGCCATGACAAGAACCTGTCGGATAAGTGACCACGTATCGCATTAAATCAATCACTTTACGAGCCGTTTCAGCTGAAATCGGCTCGCCTACAATCGTTGGTTCGTTTTGTAGCAATATTTCGTTGGTATCCGTATTAACAATCCGATCCACCACATAAGGCTTCATCATTTTCCCTTGATTCATAATGGCAGTATACGCTTGAACCAATTGAAGCATGTTGACGGAGATCCCTTGACCGAATCCAACATGTAAAAGATCAGAAGTTGTATTAATCGATGCTGTAGCGATGCTTTCAGGCTGAATATCAGTATCCACAGCTTCAAAGAAGTGAAAATCATTGAGATATTTTTTAAAGATTTCTGGATCTAAATAAGAAGTCAAAAGAGAAGCAATTCCAACATTAGACGATACGGCATAGCCAGTATCATAATCGATCATTCCCCAATTTCTGTTATTGACGTTTCTGATTACACCAACACTTCCTGCTAAAGCACTTAAACGAGTTAATGCTCCATTTTTATAACCATAAATGAATGGCGCTGAGTCAAAAAGGGTTGAACCATGATAAACCCCTTCTTCAATGGCTGAGGCATAAGCAAATGTTTTCATTGTCGACCCAGGTTCATACGTCATTTGAGAACCAAAAGTCATAAAATTAGTTGTATCGACCGTATTTAAATCAAAATTCTGATTTTGAGCAAATGCAAGAATTTTTCCAGTTTTGACATCCACGATGGATCCCCAAGTCTGAGATGCTGAAAAGGCTTTTTCTGTTTCGATCATCGTTGATTCCAATTGATCTTGTAATGTACGATCTAATGTTAAGATCACTGAATTGCCATTTTGTGCAGAAATGATGGTTTGTTTAGAGCCAGGCATGACATAATCCAGGGCATCAACAGTTGACACTTGATATCCATCAACACCTTTTAAGCGTGCATCTAAAGATGCCTCCAAGCCCATTCGACCAATGAGGTCCATTTGGACCGTTTGGTCATCATCATTGGCGAAGCCAATTAAATAAGAAGCAAACGAATCCAATGGATAACTGCGTTTTGAAGTCTCATTGAAACCTAAACCCGGAAGATTTAAAGCTTCAATGGCTTCTTTCTTTTCTTTACTGAGTTGGCGACCATAGGCCCCAAATTCGGTTTGATACGTTGCAAGATTCAATCGTTCTAAAATATATGCTTGATTAATGCTTAAGATTTCAGAAAGTTTTTGAGCCGTCGTTTCAAAATCAGAAACATAAGCCTGATGCCCATCAATCGAAGGTCTATTTGGATCCACAATCGCAAAAAGCGTATAACTAACAATGTCTTCTGCGATGATGTTTAAATCACGATCCATGATGGTTCCGCGTTGAGCGGTTAAGATACTGGTCCTTAAATTGATGTTTGTACTATATTCATGAAGATCCGTTTCACTGTAAAAATGATATCCAAGGATACTTACACTAAAAACATTGGCAATGACCAACAAAGTGACGAGACCTAAAATAGACCCACTAAATAGAAGCATGGTATTGCTTCTATTTTTCATCTATTCACCTACTGCGAATTCGATGACATTGCCACCATTTAGACTGAGACCGGCTTCTTTCGCAATGGCCATAACGCGATCATAGTCACTTAAACGTTGTATTTCTTTAGAAAGATTCTTATTTTGAGATTGTATTTCATTCAAAATTACAGACTTATTTTGAATTTCGACACTCATTGATACATTAATTGAGCGAAGAGCGATGCTGGTAAATAAATAAGCAATCAATACCAAAGTAAAGAACAAAAAAGAAAGTGCTTCGATCTTGATTTTTTTACGTGTTTTCTTTATGCTTACGCTCATGAACTTACCTTTCTTAGAATTCTCAGTTTAGCCGAATGGGCACGAGGGTTATCTTGTAATTCTTTTTCACTTGCCCGAGAATGTTTTTTATCAATACATTCATAATCAGCTTTTGGGGTACCCGTTACTGGAAGTTTCGCGGGGACATTTACTTTGGAATAATGATTAAATATTCTTTTAACGATTCGATCTTCTAAAGAATGAAACGTAATCACCGCAATCCTACCATCTGGTTTTAAACAAGAAATCGCGTCATTCAAGACAAGTTCCAAATTCGACAATTCTTGATTGACTTCGATGCGCAAGGCTTGGAATACTTGTTTTGCCGGATGACCTTTTTGTGAAAGTACTTTGGTTGGTAATGCTGTTTTTAGAAGTTCAACCAATTGAAGTGTTGTCTCAATTGGAGAAACGAGTCTCGCTTTTTCAATAGCTCTAGCAATTTGTTTCGCATAGGGTTCTTCACCATACGTCATCATGATTTGAACCAAGCGTTCATAGGGATAGGTATTAACTACGGTATAGGCATCTAAACTTTGGCGAAGATCCATCCGCATATCCAGTCGAGCATCATATCGATAACTGAATCCGCGTTGTGGATCATCAAACTGGGGTGAAGAAACACCAAGATCCAATAAGATGCCATCCACTGCCTCAATCGAGTATTGATTGAGAATATCTTTTAAGTTTTTGAAGTTGTCGTGAATGAACGTTATATGATCTAGATAAGGCTCAAGATTTGATTTGGCCGAAACGATTGCTTGTTCATCTTGATCGAAAGCAAATAGTCTACCTGTGCTGAGTTGAGCCAGAATTCCTTTGCTGTGTCCCCCTCTGCCTAGGGTACAATCCACATAGACGCCTTCTGGTTTTAGATGCAAACCTTCAATAACTTCGTTATATAAGACAGGGATATGGATCATTATTTTACAAACTCAGTTAATTCTTCAGCGACGCTTTCAAAGGCAGCGCTGGCTTGAGCAGAATAAGCTTCCCAACGATGACGAGACCATATCTCAACATGATCTGCAACCCCAATGACGACACATTCTTTCAAGATGTCTGCTTCATCCAACAGATTCTGCGGAATTAAGACACGACCTGCACCATCCACTTCACATTCAGCTGCTTTAGATGTCACCATATGGATATACATACGTGATTCTTTTTTTGTATTGGGAAGTTTATAGAGTTGTTCAATGATGCGTTCCCATTGCTTGGGGGTATACACCGTGATACAACCATCCAAACCTTTAGTTAAGATGAGAAGATTACCCAACTCATCACGAAAACGTGCTGGAACAATAATCCGTCCTTTACTATCCGTGTTGTGTTTATATTCACCCATGAACATTGTAATATCTCCCACTTTCTACCACTATTTGACACTATCTACCACCATTATACCCTTATTGGGCAAAAATAAAAGAGATTTTTATTTTTTTATCAAAATCTCTTTAAATTAAGCAATTTATTGA
>JBBQOY010000025.1:0-11201 GCA_038331365.1 Erysipelotrichales bacterium
TCGTATATATGAGCGTAAGCATTTCTATTCGACGATCTAGAATGCTTCCCCCATGACTCCGTATGTCTTACCGTTGACGAGTTTCTTCTGTACAGCGGTTCCTCATTTAACTTCATCGTTGATCGACCTATGACTACGACCAAGTACTTTAGCGATAAATCGATTTGATTTATCAAGGCGTTTTTAAGTTTGAATTTCTATTCGCGCATTTAAGGTTAGGTGTTGTCCTTTTACTGGACTCGTTGGTTCATTGAGGTGCATCATTCATGGTTCCCTTTCTTTAAAGTTTCGCAACTCAATGAACCTCAGATTCCGTGCATGATGCCTTTTATTTTATCTGGGTGGACGACTTCATATTACAATTTGCGATTCGGTTTAATCTGAAGATGGACTGAATAGAGACATATAATCCTGAGCCAAATTGACTGCTCAAGAGAATTGGTTTCATTTTGGTTGTTAAGGATTTTTCATCAAACAGCGAAAACCACAAACGCGTTATACAGAGAAGTATAACAAGTTTGTGGTTTTTTTTAATCCGTTTTTAGGGATCAGTACAAATCAGTGAGTTTTCTTATGTGTGATGAAAATAGGGATAGGATCAGTGTTTAAAACTTGTATACCTGAACATCACGTGATTCTTATCGGCATATACAATTCAGTTTACGATTACTTTTCCATCATCTTGTATGTCGATGGACATGCCATCCTTTACATAAGCAAGAAATTCGTCCCCTAAATTATCAATCACGGGCATAACCACATCATCCAACCAAACGCTTGCGAGAATTGCACCAGCCGCTGCCAATGAATCGATTGGACCTGAGAAAAGCATACAAGCAGGTTGCCGTTTCATCGCTGTGGCGCAATAGAGTACCAATCCACCCGTAGTGGAGCCAATGGT
This sequence comes from Erysipelotrichales bacterium, assembly GCA_038331365.1. GTDB lineage: Bacteria > Bacillota_I > Bacilli_A > Erysipelotrichales > Erysipelotrichaceae > UBA2212. The sequence continues at coordinate 902 of JBBQOY010000025.1, forward strand.
CTGTGGCAAGCAGAGTGCTTTGCCAGCCATCTTTTTTCCATAGAGATCGGGATTGTTTTGATCACCACATGTCGCAGTTTTGTCTCCAAACTGCAGCGCTTTTTGAAATGATGCCAAGGTATTTAGACCGTTATGCGACACGAGTGCTTCTGCTTGAATCGTCCCTGGCGTGATGACGCGACCTTTAAACGCTTTCATCTTACATACCTCCTTGAGTGATTTGTTGCAGAATTTCGGCTTCGGTATAGTAGCGAGAGGTCGTATAGGTACGCAGTTTATTGCTGGAGGTAATCACTGGGATCTTAGCACTCAGTGGATTATTCATATACATGAGTGGGCAAATGTAAGAAGTGACTACACCTGTCTCTTTTAAACGTTTCGCATAAGGCGTGGTTTCGAATTCTTTTAGTACGCCAGGAGCTGCAGTAAAGACGGTTGGAATCAAGACTTTCTTGTTTCCAGAGCGTTTTAACCCAATTTCAACCTGATCTGTCCAATCCATCATCTGCTGTAAGCTCATATGTGGACAACCCAAAAAGCATAATTTAGGCTTATCCTCTGCGTTTTTCCAAATAACAGGATAACTATTTTTAACCCTAAGCAACTCTTCATCGTCGATGATGTAGACCTTAGCGTTTTCATTAATCAAGTGCTCACCCAATTCACACGCATCTGGGGTCAAATCCGCGATGTGGTACAGACCAACAGCCCCATTTGAAGCCGTGGCTGCTCCAAAATCTTTGAGATAAGTACACGCTGCTTCATCAAGCGTTGTACCTAACCATTGATTCATACCTTTGATGTAGGGAACGGCTTCCATCACTTTGAGTCCGATGGCTGAGCCCAACAACTGTGCTTCTGGTTTGTGCGTGGTTTTAACTTCGATGATCCAAGATGCTTTTCTTCCTTCATCAGTGAGTAAACCGAAATAAGGGACATATCCAAGGATCGAGCCCATTAGGTCAATGATGCCTGAATTTCGATTGCATCGTGCACCTAGAACAGAATTGGCATAAACGACAGCCGATGATTCGGACCAGGATAGGACATCACCTTTCTTAGGCGTGTTTCCGACTTCTTTCATGTAGCAGGTACAAGTGAAGGCATCTTTATCCATCAATCCTAGTTTACCTAAAAGAGCTTCATAATAATCTTGTTTCGAATACATCAATTTCTTAAATACGAGGTTCTGTAAGAAACTACTGGGGACATTTTTATCAAGTGGTCTTGGATCAACTGAGAATTTCTGTTTGGAGATGGCACCTGCTGTGATGAGCTTTTCCATCAGTTCATACACCGGTTTCAAAGAGCCAAGTCCAAATGAAGTGACCAAATGATTGTATTCACTCGTGACTGGAACCATCTTTTGGGCATCGAATGTGTTCCCATACATAGCCAACGACTTCATTACTTTCGCGAAAACATCGCCTTTGGATCCATTTAGAATCGCTGTTTGTTCTTCAGTGAGCCGCATCATATCGTACGACCTTTACGATAGGCACCACGAACTGCTTCGAATACGCGTGCACCTTTTAGACTATCACCAATATTGAAGATTTCTGGTGCTGCATGTTGAGCAACACAGGCAAAATAGAGCTCGTTTTGACTTCTGCTTCCTGTCGCAATGATAACGGCATCTGCCTTAAGTTCACGCATCGTGGTTTCATTTTTGATGGCGTGTAATTTATCCATCGGATTCTCGACATTTTCAGGTAGGATCGGAGACCAAGTAATATAAGGATTTGGAACATTCTTATGCATGTTTTGTTCGACAATTACTTTTCCATCTTCAATTTTTCTCAAGGTCGTCATATTCAAAAGTTCTACCTTGGCTTGTTCGAGATAATGGATCAGATGACCTCGATTTGCAGTACACGCATGATTCATGATGTATTTATCCATTTCAACGACTTTAACATTTTTGTTTAATTCATACGTCAAATAATAGGCAAGTTCTGCCCCGACGACTCCGCCACCAATCACGATGACATCCTGAGCATCTTTAATCAGACTTGCATCATTGAGCACATCAATGGCACTGAAGACATTTTTTCCGGTGATGCCCTCGATTGGAGGATTCACTTGACGAGCCCCATTGGCGGTTACGATGACATCATATCCTTTATTCTTTAAGTACTCAGCATCCACTGTTGTATTCAATTGAAGCTTGAAATCACTGTTATTTTTCATCGCATCGACACAGCCAATCAACCAATCTAAATAATTTTTGATTTCATATTTAATCATAGGAACACTACCTGGGACAACGACCCCGCCGAGTTTGTTTTCTTTTTCGTACAAATCGACTTGATGTCCTCTGGCAAGCAGAGTTTCAGCCATGGTGATTCCAGCAGGACCAGCCCCAACAATGGCGACTTTCTTCTTAACGCTCGCCAGTGGAATTTCTAAAGAATACTCTTCTTCAAAGGCAGTTCTCGGATTGATCGCACATTGAGGATGACCGCCTTCGACGAATTCGTTGAGGCAGCCTTCTTGACAACCAATACATGGACGAATGTCTTTACATTTTCCCGCATAGGCTTTATTTGGCCAATCCGGATCTGCAAGCAAGGGACGACCCAACATGACCATGTCGCACTTTTTATCGCGAAGGGCTTGTTCAGCCAAATCGGGATAACCGAGTTTACCGACGCCTACGATGGGAACTTCAATGCCTTTATTTGATTTAATATTATTTTCAGCAAAATAGTCTTTCGTTAGCTTCGCGATATCCAAAAAACATCCTGAAGGCATTGAAGCGGGGGGATGAGGAAGCCACCAATTGTCATAACACCCTAGATCAACGTCAAACATATCGACCCCTGCCTTGACCAACGCTTTCATATAATCAAGGGTTTGTTGGAAACTGCGTTCATTTTTGAATTTTTTCATGTATGTCTTATCCATCCAATGATCACCATAAGTGGCATTCAGCATCAGTGACATATCGATGCGGTACATGATGGGAAAATCATCACCGACACGCCGACGAATTTCATTGATACAATCTAGACCGAAGTTCATCGGGTTGGCATAGCGACCCAGTGAGCGCCGATTAAAAGCTGTGTTGGTGAGTTGCTCCATCAAATAACCTTCATGCCCATGAAGATAAACACCGTCAATATTGGCTGCCTTCGCATCTGCGGTGCCTTGACCAATGTTCTTAACGATTTGTTTGATGCTGTGATCGGTTAAAGGAAGACAGGGGATGTCTTTGATATACCAGTTCGGATTAAAACTCGCACTACGGGGAAATTCCATGCGGCTAACCAAACACTGAGGGTTACCCACACGACCCAATCCTGGAGTCAATTGAATGAAAAAGTGTGACCCATGGGCATGGCACATGGCCGCCAGATCGCGCCATCCAGCAAACACGGTTCGGCTTCTGTCGATGCGTGGAAAATAGGTCAGTTTATCACTTTCATAGAGGCTCTTGTCTTGTTTGTAGGACACTGGAATCAAACCTGAGGTGATTAAGCCAACCCCACCTTTTGCCCTTTCCTCAAAATACTTGAGCATCTTGGCATTTGGTCGTCCCGTCTCATCACACATGCAGATGTTTCCCATGGGTGCCATAACCAATCGATTCTTTAAGGTAAGGCGATTGACTCGAATCGGACTGAAGGTTGTATCATAGGGAAACAACTTGGCGGTCATTTGTGGTAGTTCAAATCCTTTTTTCCACCAATCCGCATAATCGGTATGCAGTTGAACTAATTTTTTTTCATAATCCATCGATTTGCTCCTTGTGTGCATGATTCATCAAAAACATCGAGTGGGTGGGGGCATCTTCGCGAAAAGTGGGTGAATGATTTAGACAATTCATCATTATAGATAGAGTCTAAGTTTGCGAAACCCGCGAATCTTTGATAATATAATCACATGATACAAATGTAACATGTCAGGATAAATAGTCAATCTCATCACAGAGAAATGTGACAAAGAAGGGGAATTTGTTTATGGAACTCAAAAAGAATAATGGATTATTCTTGAAGGAGTGTATGTTTATCGCCTTTATGGAATTACTCCGAGAAAAGCCACTGGATGTCATCACCATTACAGAGATCACTTCCCGAGCAGGTGTCTCTAGAATGACATTTTATCGTAACTATAATTCGAAGGAAGAGATCGTTCGGGATTTCTTTGCTGAAAAAAAAGAAAATTTTCATGCAGGTGTCGCCCTCACCTCAATCAATAATGGCCACATTGCCTATCAAAATGTAGCGTACTGCTTTAATTATTTATTGAGCTACAGAAATGAAATAAAACTGCTGTTACGTGCGAACATGGGGAATATTGTTCTTGATACCATTACGAATTATCTTTTGGAATTTTTCCTGACAAATCCGCTTGATACGCAGCGTAAATATCTTTTGCATTCTTATGCCGGCTCAATTTATAATACCTTCGTGGTGTGGCTTTTAAACGGTGCCATAGAACCACCTGAACAAATCGCTCATTTGATCTACGATATCTATGGATCAAGAATATAAACCAAATCAATTCAAAAAAATAAAAGTAATTTCTTTTTTTGATTTTGCGTGTTTTGGATAGATTACCTATTATTGATCATTGATCTATGTAATGAAAAGCTTGCGTTTGTTGAAATACATTCTTCAGCTCATAGAATAGAGTTTACTGGGTTATATACGTATAATCTATATAAATTGTACCTATAGACTTCAAATTCTTGCACAGTAGCTTTTTCAGTAAAGTCTTAATTAAGAGAAATAAACGATTCAGCGTGTTTAATAGAAATCGAGGTTCTTATCCATTCCTCTGATGAACATCAAATAGGGATTTAATTCAAACGAAGCAGACCAGTATAACTAATTTTGCCTCAAATGCCCCATCAAAGGTCACTAAAAAAGTCATAAAACAACAATGAAAGAGGCGAATCAGATAATCAATCCTTTATGACTTCAAACCATAATTCATTTCGTTTCAAAAATCCCGGAATGAAGGGTGGATTATAGCGTGCCAATTGTAAAACACCGACAATCCTATATCCCTCTTGATCGATCCATGACCGCAAATTTTTTTCGAAGTCTCGAATTTCGGACATCTTTGGATTAGAACTGAATCGAATGACCGCACAGAGTCTCTCAGGCATGATTACTTTCTGAAGGTTGTCATTAAGCGGCTGTGGGACGTCATCATAGGTCATTTTTAAAGGCATAACGAAGGCTGTGGTTTGAACGCCATTATCATTGAGCTGATTGACCACAGGAACGGTCATGGCGATTTTTTGGCCACGCTCATTGTTCCCTTGAATAAAATCGAACGCCAAACGAAAGCCCTGATAACTCTCCAAATTACGATCGGTGGCTTCAATCATCATAAACGATTGATAATGACGAATCTCAAAAGATTCTTGACGTTTTATTACGTCATACTTAGGTTGATCACTCATACCACTATTGTATTCCTTTTTTAAAAATATGCATTACGAATGCACCTTGTTAAGAAGCATTTCTTTGCTTAACAATCGATTTGGATAAGAAGGATTATCAACGTTTAGGCGACTATTTTTAATATATTTATATAGGCGCTCTGATTAAAAATTTATTGGACGCTAAATTGTCTTTTCTGTGTATAATGAACTTAAGAGAGTTAAACAACAAGGAGTAATGCATGAGAACTTTGAAAATGATTCTGAGTTTATTGCTTATGAGTTTAACGTTAATGGCATGTTCAGCACCCAAAGTAAGCGACAAGTGGGACGCTTCAGAAATGGCAGGGATCACTGATCCTGGATTTTCTGTTGTCAGTAAAAGTAAGACGAATAATGAAACTAAACTTCTTTTCAAAAATGTTGAAGTAACCGCAGCGAATAATTTTTTAACTTTACTTTATGCGACGGAATTTACAGAAAATGTTTACTATAATTATACCGAAAGTTTCTATACTTATTCTACCTCTAATTCCGTGGGTAAAAGCATCAACTTCGAATATAACGTTTCCCAGAAAACAGCGAGTTTCACTTACGCTTTATCGGGAGGTTCGACACCTATCTCAAGTGTCATGGATATGGGCTATTACCTTAAAGTGAATTTCGAAGAAGAGATGGATGCTGACTATAAGAATTACATGATATGGCAGTACTACAACATTAATCCAGAAGTGCACATAACCAATCCAAGTGAAACAGTGGTTTCTTGTGTGTTAAAGAATATCAAAATAAAAAGTGCCTCACGTCTAGGTTCACTGAGCATTTCGAATGATCCTTTTAAAGAGGAAACTTTGGTTGAGGTTAACTGTTTGAATCAAGGATTTATTAATCCGACTTTCATCGTCCGTCAAAAAGGAATCGGGAAGGTCTCAAGTGATTTTGCTTCTTCACAGAATAAAAAAGACTATTTCGATAAGATGTCAGTAAGTCAATCAGATTTAAATTTCGTGATCTCTTTTACGGCTGAAGTTCAGACAAACAATGGCATTTATACAAAAGCTTATGAAATACCGGTGCTTCCTTCTGGATTTGATGCGACATCCGACAATGTGGTTGATAAAGTGGTGAGTGATTTATCAAAAGGCACGCCTTTTACAAAACAATAGGGATGTAGACCTAAATTCGGATTCATTGTTTTACGAATGTATTTTATTAAGAACAATATCGAAAGCAATTCGCTTTTACTTAGCAGCGTTTTTTCCTGCAATTCTACCCATAACAAGACACTCTGTAATTGAACAACTGCCTAAGCGATTCGCCCCATGTGTCATTCCTGTGACTTCTCCAGCAGCAAATAAACCAGGGAAAACGGAGCCATCAACGCGAAGGACTTGAGCATTTTCATTTGTTACCAAACCACCCATCGTATAATGAGTTTTTGGGAAAATTCGCATGGCATAATAGGGTGCATGATTTATAGGCATCATCCAGTTCTCTATAGGTTTGTGATACATTGAATCAGTGCCCTTAATAATTTGAGCATTATAAGCCTCAATGGTTTTAAGGCATGGATTAAGGGGGATTTGATAGGCTTTAGCTAAATCTTGTAGTGAAGTAAAAGTTTTAATGACGCCTTTATTTAGCGCTAAACTTAAATCCCAACCTGCTTTCTGAACACTGGCTTCATCAGCAATCCCGACAACCCAATGACCTATCTCAAAAATAGCATCGGCAATTTTTTTACGATCGCCACATTCATTGATAAATCGATTGCCTGTCGTAGGATCAACTAGAATTCCAAAAGATGAAACAATATAGTCCCCAAACAAAGCTCCTTTTCCATAACCAGATTCATCTGGTGTCGTCCAAGGCACACTTTGGATAAAACTCAAATTAGTGCTTGCTGCACCTTTGGAGAGACAGTGTCTCAATAATTCGGAGGTTGCAGAGCGTTTATTGGTCGTTTGTATAGAAGGGATCAGAGTCGCATTTTGTTGTTGCCTAAACATCTCGTCGGCAGCAAATCCACCGCTGGCAATAACGACAGCGCGCGAAACTTCGATTTCTTCGATCGTTTTTGAGTCTTCTTGATTAAAACGATAATTTGTATTTAATCGAAGTCCACAAACTTTTCCAACTTCGTTTAAAAGTATAGATTCAACGAAGACGCCTAAAAAGATGGGAACGTTAAGTTCATCCAGTATATTCTTCATATTATGAATCATTGTTTGCCCTGAAATTGACTCTGGGGTATAACAACGAGGAACTCGATGACCACCAAAAATATCAACTCGATCTTTATAGGGAACCTTTAAGAAAGTTTTGGACCATTGGTAAGTTGCATTAGCCTGGTCACAAATAAGCTTAACAATCACTGGATCATTTAAAGATTGACCAGAAATCATCATATCTTCCGCCATCATTTCAGCCGAGTCAATAATACCTTGAGTCAGCTGTTCTTGTGTGTTTGGTGCAGCAATTCCACCATCACTTATGATCGAATTACCACCGATTGCTTTCATTTTTTCTAAAACAATCACACTTGCGCCTGCTTGTGATGCTTCAATCGCAGCTGCTAATCCAGCAAATCCTGAACCTATGATAATAACGTCAGCAGTTGCAGGTAGAAGGCGATTCTTTTTTATTTCGTTCACTCTGTACCCCTTATTTTCCCTTACTATTATACGGCATTCATTGTTGCTAAGAAAGTTTCAATATATGGAAATGTTCCTCAAAATAACTTATAAGATAAGCATAAGAAAAGTTTAAAAAAGTCTTCAGAGAGAGATTGAAATTAATCTTTGATTATTGTGGGTTGTAATGGTGTACAAGAGCATATGTTGCATAATAATTGGTCATAAGAAAAAAGAATATAAGTCTATAGATTTTTGTTATAAATTCAAAGTGCAATTTACAATAAAATCGATCTCACGACAAGATTTAGCAATACAGTCCGCTTTAACATAAACCATTGGTATCAAGCTTGAAAAGTTTCTTTTATGCTGTTTATCAGTCCGATGGCTTTGTAAGGGAGGCGCATACCTATGACCTTGATAGACAGATTCATCATTTAATGTGATAATAGGTGTATTAAGGGTTATAAGTTTGTATTTCGTTTTAGACAATTTGTCAATCAAAGTTTGAGCATTTAAATGTTGTCAAGATCATTTGAATATTGAGTATAGGATCGAATCACTAAATCGAAAATTTTTTGAGTCTATTCAAGTGAGCCATTAGCATGTATAAGAATTAATTTTTACCTTATCGATAATAAACCGATTTTTGGTTGACTAACATTACCTCCAACGGCAAAACTTGACATCATTAGATTAGAAGTTATTGGTCAGTTTTTAGGAGAAGTATGAGCGTACCAAAAGAAAGGAATATTATTATGTCCACAAAAATTAATAAGATAGGCATCATCGGTTTTTCAACCAAAGAAAACGAAAGAAGATATCCAATTCATCCTAAACACATCAGTCGTTTGTCTAAGAAACAGTTGAAGGCCCTCTGTTTTGAAGACAATTATCCTGGTCTTTCAAAAAAAGATAAGGCTCTCAACTTTCTAACACGTGAACAATTGTTTCGTGAGTGTGATCTAATCATTTTACCTAAAGCCAGTGAAGAAGATTACGAGTTATTAAGAGAAAATCAAACATTATGGGGTTGGGTTCATTGTGTCCAAGGAAAAGAAATATGTCAAGAAGCCATCGATAAGAAGTTAACTTTTATCGCATGGGAAAACATGTATATTTGGGACAATGATACGAAGAAGCGTCATATTTTTTCAAGGAATAATGAGGTCGCAGGCTATGCATCAGTTGTCCATGCCTTAACGATCAATGGCATCACCTCTGGAAGTTATGGTGAGAGTAAGAAAGTTGCTGTTATCGGATATGGGTCAACGGGCAAAGGTGCGGTCAATGCTTTATTAGGCTTAGGTTGCTCTGATTTAACAGTTTTTTCGAAAAGAAATAAATTTCAAATTCATGATGCAATTAATAACATTAAGTATCAGATCTATAAGATCACCAAATCAGGCATTGAAATGAACGGTGTATCAGCTTTCAATACGCTTAAAGAGTTTGATATTATCGTCAATTGTGTCCTTCAAGATCCAACCAACCCAATGATGTTTCTAACCAAAGTAGATGCGCTTAACATGAAGCCTGGAACACTAATCATCGATGTCAGCTGTGATAAAGGTATGGGTTTTGAGTTTGCATTCCCAACGACGATTGTAGGACCACAATTTACAATTGGTAATTTGATTTACTATTCGGTAGATCATTCACCAACTTTCTTTTGGGATTCTGCATCCTATGAGATTAGTGGCGCAATCATTCCTTATTTAGAATACATTATTGAACAGGGCACTTATCTTGGAAATGAGACACTGGAAAAAGCGGTTGATATTGATCAAGGGATTATTATGAATGAACAAATCATTAGTTTTCAAAATAGGGAGTCCGTTTATCCCTATAAAATTATTAAGTAAAACAATATATTGACTGAGTGTTATAATCGACTTTAACCTTGCTCAAAATATGAAACGCCAATGATTCAAACGCATTAGCCATCGTGGTTCAGCCTTGATTCACAATGGTAACATAGAATTATGGTAAGATTAAATAAAGGAAGGTGATCGATATGAAGAAATTCATTGCGTTTATTCGTGCGTTTAAGACATTGATCCTCGCTGCATTGGTGATTTTTGCGGCAATCCTATTATTTAATTTTAGTGCAAATTTTAAAGTGGTTCGAAAAGCCGAAACAAGTGTTTCTGCTGTGTTAGAAGAAATCAAACAAATTTCGCAACTGGACACAGTTGAGATGTACTTCAATGAAATCCTGGATTATCGCGAGGCATTGAAATTCAATGACTTCCAAATTCCATTCACTGAA
>JBBQOY010000026.1:0-11005 GCA_038331365.1 Erysipelotrichales bacterium
TCAGGCTGTTGACAAATTAAGTTGACAGCCTTTTTCTATGGAGCGATAGAAATTGAATGAAATCGATGAAAATGGTAAAATAGAGGGAGTTAAAAGAGGGTTACGATATGTTTAAAGAACGTAAAATCCAACAGGATTCAATGATCCTGATGAGTATGGAAGAGATGGTCCCAAAGGATCATCTTTTACGAAAGATTGAGAAAAGTATGGATTTCTCATTCATCAATGAAAAGACAAAACATCTCTATAGTCAAGACTCAGGACGAAACTGTGTTGAACCCGTCGTGTTGTTTAAAATTGTTTTACTTCAATACCTGTACGGAATCAAATCAATGCGCTCAACGATCAAACAGTGTGAAACCGATGCGTCGTTTCGCTGGTTTCTAGGCATCCCGTTTGGAGAACCGGTGCCTCATTATTCAACTTTTTCACAGAACTATTTAAGACGCTACGTTGGGACCAGTATCTTTGAAGAGATCTTTGAAACCGTGCTTAACTTAGCGGTTCAACGGAAGCTGGTATCGGGCAGAGATCTGTTTACGGATTCGACTCATATAAAAGCCAACGCGAGTAAAAAGAAATACACCAATCAGATTCAAGCCGTGGTCAAACAGAGGAAACAAGCCCTAGAAACAGAAATTAATGAATCCAGAGCGGAGTTGGGAAAAGACGAACTTGAGTTTACTGAAGAAACTGAAACAAAAAATCAAAAAGTGAGTACGGTGGACCCAGAAAGTGGGTATTATCACCGCGATGAGAAGGAAAAAGGCTTTATGTATCTGGATCACAGAACGGTAGACGGGTTGAATAACTTCATCGTAGATGCCTATGTGACCCCCGGAAACGTTCATGATTCTAAACCTTATCTCAGTCGTTTGGATTATATCTTAAGAAAATATCAGTTTCAGACGAAGAATGTGGGTTTAGACAGTGGCTATTATAGTTGGGAAATCATGGAGACTTTAGAAGACAAAGAGATCTTCAGTGCGATTGCTTACCGCCGATTCAATTCGAATAAGGAAGATAAGAAGAACTTCAAGTATGACGAAGCCAACGATGTCTATGTCTGCCCGATTGGATGTATCTTACCGTTAAGGAATATTGATAAGTTAGGATACAAACACTACTTCGATAAGAAACAGTGTGAAGGCTGTCCACTTCTGATGACCTGCGCCGGTAAAAGTAATCGTAAAGAAATCAGACGACACGTCAAACAGGAAGTTTATCAGCGGGCCAGAGAACGACGCTTAAGCGATCACGGGAAACAACTCTATTCGAGACGTAAGACCACCGTTGAACGAAGCTTCGCTGACAGTAAACAGAATCATGGGTATCGCTATGCGACCCATCGCGGACTAGCCAAAGTACAGAATTACGTTTGGTTGTCTTGTGCTGCCCAGAATCTGAAAAAGATGGCTTTACTGATTCATCAACCTGCTTTTTCTTCTTCATTATTCGCTCTAAAACTTCACTATTCTACCCTTAAACAGCGAATTCGCTGTTTTTTAGTCCCCAAAAGAAAAGCACCTCTTTTAAAAGGTGCAATTGTCATCAGCCTGAACGCTTCATTGAAGCGTTTTTAATAGGCAGCACATTCTATTTTGATTCGATCCGGATCTTCAAAGAAGCAAGCATAGCATCCATCCCCTGCCGCATAAGGATGCCGATCCGCATACAGAAGTGGTATTCCTCTTAACGATAATTCAACACAAATCCGATCGATCAATTCCTTATCCGCATGAAAAGCCAAATGATTCAAACCGGTTTGAGCGCGATGATATGGTGCCTCAAGATGGTTCAGATCGGTCTGAACGAAGACCAGATAAGTCTGATCTTTTTGATAACTAAAGCCATATGGCCAGTCTTGAAATAAGGTATAACCCAACTCACTTAAAAACCAATCGTAAAACAAACGTGAACGATTAAGATCTGAGACATAAATTTCAACATGATGAAGCGATCCATTCATCGTCATGGTTTATTTCACCAATCCATAAGACCAGTCGATGATGCCACCAAAATCATAGATTTTTGTGTAGCCTAAACTTACCAACTTATCCGCGGCTTGTTTAGAACGATTGCCACTTCGACAATACACTAAAATAACTGCGTCTTTATTCGGTAATAAGGAAGGTTGAGTGGTTCCAATCGATTCGTTTGGAATCAATATTGCATTTTTGATGTGACCTTCGTTGTATTCATCAAGCGTACGAACATCCACGATGACGACAGTCTCATCACTCATCATGGATTTTGCTTTTGCAGCAGTGATCTTATGATAGGCCGAGGACGTACTGCACGCAGCCAAACTTGCGATAACCATCAAAATCATTCCAATTCTTTTCATATTTTTACCCTCAGTTTCTGGCAATTCTATTGTATCAAACTCTGTCAATTTGATCAGAGACATGACCACGAATCCACGGACGCTTTAATAGGACAGAAAAAAACAGGCGATCCGTGCCCGTTTTTATGGAGTTGATTCATTAAGCGTTTTCTTTTCAACGCGATAGGCAACTTGTTCCTTGAATAAAACATAAAACAATGTAAAGGTTGGAATCGATAAGACGATGCCCATGACCCCAAATAAACTCCCACCGATGGTAATTGCCACCAAGACCCAAATGGCCGGTAAACCGATTTTCTTACCCACCACATAAGGATAAATGAGATTATTTTCAAACTGTTGGATGGTTTGAAAGATCACAAAGAACCATAAAGCTTGAACCGGACTGATGGTCGCAATCAAAATCATCCCAATGGCTAAGCCGATTAATGCCCCTACCATTGGAATCAAAGCAGTAAAGGAAATAACGGTTGAAATTAAAATCGTATACGGATAACGCAAGATCGATAAGACCACAAAGAAAATAACCCCAATGATCCCTGCCTCAACAACTTGGCCAAAAACAAAGGAAGAGAAGATCTCTTGAGCTTGATGGGCAACTTTATAAATTGCTTCAATTTTAGATTCTTCCACAAACGCTTTTAAAATCTGTCTAAGCTGTTTGCCTAATCTTTCTTTACTCATTAGTACGTAGATTGAGAAGACAAAAGCGATGGTCAATGTAATAAAGGTATTGAAGACGCCACTAACGATATTGAAAGATGAATTAAGCCAACTTTCAACACTGTTTTGAGCAAATAAGATGATGTTTTGTTTAACAACTTCCCAATCAAAATTGATAGAACTTAACCACAATCCAACATTGGTTTGTAGCGTTACTTGATTCGAAATCCAAGTTTCAAAATCCGTAATGGCTTGAGGTACTGCATTGATAAAATCAATGATGGTTTTGGTCAAGGCTGGAACGACAGCGATGATGATTCCAGCAACCACAACTGAAATCAAAATTAAGGTAATCAAGTAGGCTAAAATACGATGTAATTTTTTAGGCAACTTACTTATAAAAAGTTTACCATTAAAGAGCGTATTTTCGATCTTAGTCATTGGTCCATTGAACACAAACGCAATTGCTAAACCCAAGATAAAAGGCGCAATAACGGACAACATCAATCTTAAATAATGGACAATCATAATCTGATTCATTAAGATCCAGATTGCGATGAAAGCCGCTGTGATATAAACCAAACCTTTTCTTGTTTCTTTCGACTTAAAGTTCATATTCACCTCTGTTGTTTCTATTATACCTTAAAAAAGCACGTCTTAGACGTGCAGCTCTTTATTGTTCATCGATGACTTGAAAGATGTAGAATTTAAGATATGGCGTATTCTCATCCCCCCATAAAACAGGATGATCATAACTTTGGGCACGATTTTCGATTTGCCGAATTCTACGATGCGCATCCTTAGCGGCCTTCTCAAGGGTTTCTTTAAACAAATCAGGTGTAACGAAACTTGTGCAAGACGCACTTACTAAATAGCCTTGATCTTTAACCAACTTGATGGCTTGGGTATTGATGTCTCGGTAGCCTTTTAAAGCATTTTTAAGGGCATCCCGACTCTTCGCAAATGAAGGTGGATCTAAAATAACCACATCATATTTAATCTGTTGCTGAACCATTTTTGGCAAAGCTTCAAAGACATCACCAACGATAAATTCCATTTTATCTTCAACCCCATTTAGGGTCGCATTGATTTTAGCTTGGGCGATGGCACTTTCTGAGACATCAATCGCAGTGACCTTGCTTGCCCCAAAAACAGCCGCATTGAGTCCAAAGGACCCTGTATGCGTAAAACAATCCAATACTTCTTTCTCTTTGACCAATTTATGAATGGCCAAACGATTGAATTTCTGATCGAGAAAGAAACCTGTTTTTTGACCATCTTTAACGTCCACCATAAACTTGACGCCATTCTCAATGATTTCAACTTGCGTATCAAAAGGTTCTGAGATAAAACCTTTGTATTTTTCTAAGCCTTCGTGTTCTCTAACTTTCGCATCAGAGCGTTCATACACCCCACTGACAATGATCCCATCTGCTTTTAAGCACTGAGTCAATTCATCAACGATGATCAACTTAAACGGATCAATACCTAAAGCCAAGGATTGTACAACCAAGACTGTGTTGAATTTATCGACAATAAACCCAGGTAGAAAATCGGCTTCCCCAAAAATAAGTCTACAGCTGTGAAGATCCATTAAGTCTTTACGTAAGCCATAAGCCCTTTGGACTTGGGATCGAATAAAGGCTTCATCAACAAGCTTTGACGCATCTCGGGTTAATAAACGAATTCTAATCTTGGAGTTGGCATTGATAAAACCTTGCCCCAATGGAAAACCATTGTGAGCTAAAATGGTGACGATTTCACCATTGATGATGCCTTCATCTTGGTGATCAATCTCATTGTCAAAGACCCAAGCGCCTTTAGCGGCCAGGACTCTGCCTTCACCTTTTTTAAGTGTAATTGTTTTGTTCATGCGTTCATTATACGCTAAAGTTCATGCGTTAACCAAAACTTCGGTGATGCAATTTATTCTACATCTGGTATAAACTTATCTCTTCAATGCTGCCGCTCGTTTCGACATTAAATCGTTGCATTTAAAATTTAAATACACTCCTTGAAGTAAGTCAAGATGACAATTCCCTCCTCAATGGTTTGCTTGGTGAGCTGCAATTTTAGTTGAGAACCTTCTTTAAACAGACGAATTCCATGGCCTAAAATCACGGGCACAATTCCTAAAATAAACGTATCGATTAAGTTCGCTGCTAAGCAGGTTTGAAACAAACCTGCCCCACCAAAAACAAATATGTTTTTGCCATCTTGGGCTTTAAGTTCACTCAACACTTTAACTGGGTCACTTGTAAAGATGACGTTTGGATCATTGCGTTTTTGATGTGTGGCCACGATGACCGTTTTGTCTGTGAAATCGGTGTGTTGACCTAAGTCATAGCACCGTCGACCCATAATTACCACATCGACTTGCTTGAGAAAACCAGGATAATCCCATTTTTCTAGGGTATCCAGTTGATGATGCCCATCACCGCTAATCCATTTATACCCATCGTCTTGATCTGCAATGTAACCATCTAAACTCATGGCAGCACTAAAAATAATTTTACGTTGAAAATTCGAAGATAATCCTGCATGTGTTTTAGGCATACAAACACTCCTTTTATCCATTTATATTATCTAAATCATGGGCTAAGCAAAACTGTTTTGCACACTTAGACGCAATCAAGCTTATTTCCTTGGGGTAGACTTGGCTTATTTTACCCGTACTTCTAATCTCGATACGCTGGTCTCATGGTTTTATACCACACGGAAAGGATCAATGGGATAACACAAATCAAGCCAAAGAAGATCAGGGTTTGATCAATCCCAATCCCATCAATCAGAAAACCAGCGATCAATGGGGCAAGTAAAGCAGAGATTCCCGCATACATGGCCAATCCAAGTAATTGTCCGGATGATTTAAGATGCGTTGGTGATTCATCGTCAATCAACAATTTAGAAGATAAAAGAATAAAGGGAAAGGTAACCATTTGAGAGGATGAGATCATCACCAATTGTAAAGGGCTACTCGCCATCGCACTTAAAAAACACCGGATCATAAACATAAATATTCCGATCATAAGCAAACTTTTCGCGGAATACCGCCGATACAAAATGCTTCCAAAGAAAAACAAAGGCAGTTCAAAAATCGCTTGTATGACCCATTTATTTGAGACATCTGAAGCAGAACCCCCTAAGGCAAGGATTTTATCCACAACAATGTATCCATCCGCATTTAAGGCAATACTGACAATCGTCAAAATCACAACCACAACGATGTATTGTTTCTGTCTCAGTAGTTTATAAATATCTGTCATTTTAATCGGAACTACGCCTGTTACTTTTTGAGCGTCACCGACACGATAACCCAGAACTAAAGTGATACAACTCATTACCGTAACGTATAAGCTTAAATGTTCATATCCGCTTCGACTTAAGATCCATACCGTTGCAGAACTGCCGATGATCCAGCCAATGGAACCAAACGCACGGATGATCCCAAAATTCTTTTGAAGCATTGGATCTCGCTCAATGGTCCATGAATCCAATAAACCCCCCACGATTCTAAAGAATCCACCCAGAAGTGAAATCATAATCAAATGGAAAAAGAAAGCTTGACGGGTGATTGAATAGGCAAAATAAACTGTAAAAATTAGGATAATAGAACTGATATAAAACATTTTCTTGACCGTTTTAAATCGATCACATAAGAACCCAAAAATAAATTGACCGATGATTCCAACAATCGCAGACCCAGATAAAATTAATCCTCTTTGACTTGAAGAATAGCCTAGATTTGATAAAAATGGCAATATCTGCGTATACGAGATCGCAAAAGTAATGTAGGCAAGTAAAAAAAGCGCCATAAATTGAGCGTGAAGTTTTTGACTGGAAATTTCTTTCTTTAACTGGCTCATTTAATACTTAAGCTCCATTCCATCATCCATCAAACCATACACTAAATTTTGATTCATCACCAAAACTTAAATGGACTAAATGACCACGTTTATTGTAACACGTGAGGTCGTTGCATGATTCGCGCTTTTTTCAAGGGTTTAAAAACGATCAGGATTGTCTATTCACCCAATCTGGTTTTTAACACTTTATTATTCACATCAAAAGGAACCAGTTTAATTTGGTTCCTCTTTTTGAAAATTAATCGTTAGCTGATGAATGGCTGGCGTTTTGAGCCTGTTGATTGGCTGCATCGATGGCTAAAACAACAGCTAATCCTAAGACTTCATCGACCTGATCATCGATGTCTAAAAGATACGAATCGCCCCAAGAGAACCAAGCCTTTTCAATGTTGATGACAGGATTATCCTCATCGAACACACGATACATATGGGCATTAAAGTTGCCTTCAACTTTCCAGTTTGGTCCATTAACCACATAGGCTTGTTTAAACAACGTAAATTTCTTGACGATTTCTGCGACTTGTTCTTCCCCTTTAAACACAAAATACCGCGGCATCAAACTCATGACCTTTTGATGGATAAAAGCCACTTCTTTCCCATCCATATCTTTGATGTGAAGTTTCTTACCCAATGAGAAAAATTCGCCTTCAACATAATATTTATCTAAGCCAGCCTCGTCTTTCACTGCAAACTTGTCTTTCCATGAGAATACTTTCTGTTTAATGTTGAGTTTCATCTTATTCTCCTTAACATCATTATATAACATTTCTGGAATTGGGAATAAATCACTGATAAGAAATACAAGATTATGATCAGTGATTATCTTTTAATTTCATCACCCATTTATTCCTTAATCAAGTTTTGTTCCATTGCTGGCGATCACATTTTGATACCACGTAAAACTCTTTTTCTTAGATCGATTTAAAGTTCCTTTTCCTTCATTGTCTTTATCCACATAGATAAATCCATAGCGTTTTTTCATTTCACCAGTCCCGAAAGAAACAATATCGATGGGACCCCAAGGCAAATAACCCATCAGATCAACCCCATCGATCTCCACGGCCTTGATCATTTCTCGAATGTGATTTTTTAGGTAGTCAATGCGGTAATCATCATCGATACTGCCATCCGCTTTTACGGTATCTACCGCGCCAAAACCATTTTCGACAACAAACAGAGGCATTTGATAGCGTTCATATAACGCATTCAGCGTCCATCTTAACCCCACTGGATCGTTAGGCCATCCCCATTCCGAAACGGATACATAAGGATTTCTAACCCATCCTTCAGAAGGATCTTCTTCTGAGGCTGTTTTCGCGACCCCAGACATATAGTAACTTAAGGCAATGTAATCCACTTTGCCTTCTTTTAGGATTTGAGCATCTTCTTCTCGTGTTTTGAGTTGAATGCCTTTGCTTTCCCAATAGGATTCAGCATAGGCACCATATGCTCCTCTCACATGAACATCCCCATAATACCAACGACTGTTCATAACGTCATTGGCTAAAATCATATCGTCGGGTCGGCAAGAATAAGGATACACAGGCACCATCGCCAACATACACCCTATTTTCATGTCTGGGTTGATGGTATGTCCGATCTTAACCGCTAAAGCAGAGGCAATCAATTCATGATGAACCGCTTGAAGGACAACGGCTTCTCTATTTTCTCCCTTTTCAAAGGTTAACCCTGAGTTGGTCCAAGTGAAGAGATCTTCCCAATAATTAGACTGATTATTAATCTCGTTAAAAGTCATCCAATACTTCACTTTTTTACTGTAGTGACGCATGACTGTTTCGGCATAGTGGACAAAAAAATCAATAACTTTGCGATTTCTAAAACCACCATATTTTTTCGCACAATGAAAAGGCGTCTCAAAATGAGATAAGGTAATCACCGGTTCAATCCCGTATTTTAACATTTCATCAAACAGATCATCGTAGTACTTTAAACCCGCCTCATTCGGATATTCTTCATCCCCTAAAGGAAAGATCCTGGTCCAAGCAATCGAGGTCCTAAAGGCTTTAAACCCCATCTCAGCGAAGAGTTTGACATCTTCTTTATACCTTCCGTAAAAATCGATGGCTTGATGGCTTGGATAATTCTTTCCTTCAATAACCCCATCGGTGATTTCTCGAGCAAGCCCATGCGCCCCTGAGGTCATGACATCGACCGTGGAAACACCTTTGCCATCTATATCCCAAGCGCCTTCAAGTTGATTGGCTGCGACAGCCCCACCCCAAAGAAAATCTTTACCTATTTTTTTACTCATAAGTTGGTCTCCTTTATCCTTAATTCATTATATCAAAATTGCTTTCGAACCTTATACACTTACGCTATAATAAAAACAAGCAAGTGATCGCTAAGGAGATACTTATGGATCAATATCTATCTATTGATGTGGGTGGCAGTCAAATCAAATATGCCTTAATGACCCAAGAGGAAATTCTTGAACAGGGAGAAGTGGGTACCCCACTCGACACCAGTGATCATTTTATCGAAACATTGGTCCAATTGTACAAAAAATATGAGCGTAAGATCAAAGGCATTGCGTTAAGTGTTCCTGGCAGAATTGACATCGAAAAAGGGATCATGCATACCGGTGGGTATTTACGCTACATTGAGGATTTTCCTTTGGTTTCAGAATTGGGCAAATATTGCCCTATCAAGATCACCGTTGAAAATGACGGAAAATGTGCAGCCCTCGCTGAGCTTTGGAAAGGCGCCTTAGTGGGCGTCCAATATGGTTTAGTGATTGTATTGGGCACTGGCATCGGCGGTGGCATCATCATGGATGGAAAACTCTTAAGAGGCCACCGTTATGCGGCTGGAGAACTCTCTTGGCTTCCCATCTCCTTGTCTGAAATGGGGACACAAACGCCTTTCATATGGGCTCACTTATGTGGCACCATGGGTTTAACCGATGTTTATGAACGAGAAAATAATTTACCATTTCATTCGATCAGCGGACGAAAATTCTTCGATCTGGTCAATGCTGGCAATGAAAGTGCTTTGAAGATTTTGGCTCAATTCGCCAAGAGTTTCGCAATTGGCGTCCTAGGGATCCAGGCAGTTTTAGACTGTCAAGTGATTGCTGTTGGCGGTGGCATCTCGGCTCAACCTATTTTAATTGAAACCTTACAAAAAGCAGTAGATCAAGTCTATGATCAGTACCAAAATATACCCATTGGGAAACCTAAGATCGTACGTTGTGCTTTCGCCAATGAGTCAAACCTCTACGGTGCGCTTTATCATCATCTCTATGAATAAAAATGACGCAATCGCGTTATTTTTGTGTGTTCTAAAACCTACTCGCGTCATTGACTTCATAAAGCAAACTCGCACCTTCAGTGCTTCAAAGCGATCAAGACAACTTCTTTTTTTTTAGGATTTATCTTTTTAAATCAGTCAACTTTTTCGAGTGATGTTCATTGTTCTTGCCTAATCCTACGGATAGCAGCCATCAGATGAAATCCACAATCACTTGTCTATGTACGTGGACATATACGTCATTTTTAAGCTCATTTTTCATTTTTCGCACACACTGAGAAGTTTTATAAAGCATCGCTTATGATACAATGTGTCTAAAGAGGCTCATTATGAAAACAAGTATGAAAACAATCAGTAAAATAAGTCCAACAATTGGAGCTACCTTGATTGAGCGACCCATTCCAATCATTCAGGATGACGAGATCCTCGTAAAGGTTTTAGCCACTTCTGTCTGTGGTACCGATGTGCATATCTACGACTATAATGCATGGGCGAAATCACGCATCAAGTTACCTCAAATCATGGGTCATGAATTGGCTGGCCAAGTCATTCAGCTTGGGAAAGATGTTCAAACCATCAGGCTTGGTGACATCGTTTCAGCCGAGACGCACATCATTTGTGGCACCTGTGAATTCTGTTTAAATGGACAAGGTCACATCTGTCAAAATACCTCGATTTTAGGAGTTGATCGCGATGGGGCTTTCGCAGAATATATTGCGATTCCAGCCAAGAATGCTTGGATCAATAATCCAAGTATCGATCCAGCGTATCTGTGTGTTCAAGAACCTTTAGGCAATGCGATTCATACCGTCACCAGTGGTGACGTGAAAAACAAAACGGTGGCCATTGTTGGCGTTGG
>JBBQOY010000027.1:0-10894 GCA_038331365.1 Erysipelotrichales bacterium
AGTTGCCTGCCTGGATTTATGGTTTCATCCAGCATAATCACTACGATCATCGCAGATCGTGCGAGCATGGACTTTCCTCTGGTGGTTAAACCAGCGATTGCCTTGATGTTACTTTTTATAGACTTCTTGTTCAAGCTTCGATAAACGTTTAAGCAAATCCGTCTGTTGTACAACGGGGCTTTCTGTTTGTGATGCCTCTAATCGGCCTTGAAGTTCTATGATCTTAGCCTGTAAGTTCGTGTTACTGCGTTGCAGTTGGTCAATTAAAGTCATATGGGTGTTGATTAGATTTTCATAAGTTTGATAATCTGAAATTACCTCGTCCAACAAACCATCAACCTCAAAGATAGAATAACCTTTGAATTCAATATTGAACTCTTTCTTATAGATCTGATCTGCACTCAACTTAGTCTGATTGGCCATATCATTACCTCACGTACTCATTAAACCAAATTCCAGTCTTTTAATCAAGCACTTAGGATAAAATGCAATTGTTAGAAACTAGAGATAATATAGGGTATAATTGTTAAGGAGTACTGAATGATCGGCTATCCAACAAAGAAAAAAGTGAATCCAGCAGCTAAGCCAACCGATACTTCTCGGAGGGGTTTAAGTCTCGAAGATGATATTAACCAAAGCAATCAATCTTTTCTAGATCGAAATCTTGCGAACATCCACAAAAAACCAACCCCCATCACGATAGTAAAAGTTGACTATCCTTCTCGATCAAAGGCTAAAATAACTGAAGCCTATTTCAAAGTTCCATCAACTACAGATTACAATGGTGTATACAAATGTAGAGCTATTGATTTTGAAGCAAAAGAAACCCTCAATAAAACGTCCTTCAGTCTCAACAACATTCATCCCCATCAAATCAAACATATGGTAAATGTTGCTGAACATGGCGGAATCTGTTTTTTAATCATCCGTTTTGCATCATTAGGTGAAACTTACTATTTAAGCATTGACAAATTGATTGAATTTACAAATAATCAAGTGCGTAAGTCCTTACCTTATGCTTGGATTAAAACAAATGGGATTTTGATCCCCTATAACTATCTTATCCCGGTCAATTATCTGACCATACTCGACATATATGTAGGAGAAATACATGACTAAAAAAACAAAGACTAAAAAGCACATCAAGATAGGTACGATTTTTTCATCAATTTTCCTTCTTTTGTTGGTTGGCACATTGGCGGTTGCAGCCTCTGGTTTTGCGTATATTTCAAGTGTTGTTTCCAAAGTACCTACTTTAGATCCAATTGACTTTGAGAGTGCTGAAAACACTAAAATATATGATAAAAATGGCGTATTAATCACGAACATTGGTTTAGAGTTACGCGACAATATTACCTATGACGAATTAAGCCAAACCACCATTGATGCTTTTTTGGCCATAGAAGATTCTCGTTTTTTTGAACACAATGGTTTTGATGTACCACGCTTTATAAAAGTTAGTCTTGAAACGCTCAAAACTTTTGAATTTGGGGCTGGTGGATCTACTTTAACCATGCAACTTGTCAAAAACACTTTTTATGGAGACACTGAGCAAAAAGAATGCGAACAAGATATAAAATGTAAAATTAATCGAAAAATAAGTGAAATCTACCTTGCTTTAGAAACAGAACAGGTTCTTTCTAAAGAGAGAATTTTAGAACTATATCTCAATAAGATCAACTTTGGTGTACCTGCGAACAAACGTGGCATTCAAACTGCTTCTCAATATTATTTTGGAAAATCAGTAACTGATCTATCCTTAGTTGAATCCGCCTTATTGGCCGGAATCATAAATAAACCATTTCTATTTAATCCAGTCAGAGATCTGCAGTCCTCTATTGATAGAACACATCTGGTTTTAGATTTGATGGTTCGTCATGGTTACATTACCCAAGAAGAATGCGACCAAGCCTACACCATCAATATTGAAAATCTGATTGTCGGTTCGCTTGCAGCAACCACCTCTTTACCTTATCAATCTTACGTCGATACTGTTATCAGTGAAGTCATCGAACTCACTGGTCTAAATCCGGTTGATGTTCCAATGAATATTTATACCAATATGGACAGAACTTTACAAAGTAAAGTTGAAGACATTCAAAGCGGCACAGCTTTTGAGTGGGCCAATGATCGTCTACAGACCGGAATGATTACAATTGACTCTAAAACAGGAGCCATTTTAGCCATCGGTGGTGGACGGTTTTATAATGGAGAACGGCTTTTCAATCGAGCAACGGATATGTTGAGACAACCTGGCTCGACGATGAAAGGTATTCTATCGTATTTATTGGCGTTTGAATATTTAGGATTCTCAACCAAACATACCTTAAGCGATGAACCTTATAGTTTTTCAACAATAAAATCTGATCAAATTGTACAAAATGTTAACAAAAAATACCAAGGTGATGTTCTTTTAGATTACGCCTTTGGGTGGTCTTTAAATATTCCTGCGATTTTAGCTTTGAAACAAGTGGTGAGCGTCATTGGAAGTGCTGCTGTTGTTGAACATCTCAATTCAATTGGATTAACCGATGTAACTTTAGGCACTGGGAACATGGCTTTTGATTTAGGTTATGCGATTGGTGGATCGACTTTGCGTGTCTCACCCTATCAATTGGCTGCAGCATATACTGTTGTATTTAATGATGGTCAATACATTCAACCCCATACTGTTGCTCGAATTGAATTCCTAGATGGAACAGAACCCATAACCCCAACCTATGCTAAAACAAAAGTTGTGTCGCCGGAAGCTGCTTATTTAGTAACTCGATTGTTAAAAAATAACGTCGATGGAGATTATTTTAACAGCTATAAAATCCTAAGAAGATCTTATCCAGTCTTTCTAAAATCTGGCACATCAAATTGGGGTCCCGAGGGTCTACAATTTGGAATACCTGATGGCTCCTCTAAGGATCTTTGGGAGATTTCAGGAACAAGTGAATACATCTCAGCAATTTGGGTTGGCTTTGATAATGCGGTAAAAGGAGAACTTTCCTATATCGACAGTTCGATACTTCGCAAAAATTACCGCGAAGTAATCTCTGGTTTGTTAATCGATACACTTTATACCTCAAGAGCAAAACCAGCAGATGTCTTAAAACCAGCTGATGTTACCAGCCTAACGCACGTTTTAGGTGTCTTCCCTTATGTCGCTCCTTTGCCAAATATGAACAGTCAACTCGTCGTAACGGGGTTGATTAAGAAATCCTTTGCGAACCTTGGAACACTTAGCGTTCCCCCGGTCTCTGATCCAAGTACCATGACCATTGGTCTAGCCAATAATCATGGGTTAAAACATTTGACCATTGCTTTAAATGATTATCCCGATCCTACAGCTTTGCTTCTTGCTCCAGCCACGCGGGCAATGACTTTGACGGTTGGGAAAGTCACTGTAAATGCTGTTGGTAAAAAATTCTTTGATTATTCTTGGGTCTATGGACCAGTACAATATCATGCTCGCATCGTCGTTGATGGGGTAACTTACGACACACTCAGTTCTTCTGGTCCAATTATGGAAACAGATTTAACTATAACGCCAACCAATGCAGTTACGATTTGTGGTTATTATGGTTATGAAACTGCAGCCAATCATTCTGCTGAAATTTGTCAACCGCTGGACTTTAAGAATATGACGATTACCTCTCCTTCTACCCTTACAGGAAGTACCATCGGTTCGATAGAAGAATGGCTGACTGTCAATGGGTTCAATGATTATACGATTACTTATGCCCTGCCCCCAGTCACCAATCCTGGTAAATTGGGAACAATTGCTTCAATCAGCAATCTTACCCCTAATACCGTCTATACATTCGGCCAATTGAGTACGACACATTTTGATATCGTAGTTTATGATAAAGTTATTAATCTATACAGTGATTTTATTGATAAGCCTTATGCTAGACCAAGTTATTATGATTATTTGAATTACACTGAACCAGTGGTTGGGACAAACGTAAGTACCATTACCGTCAATACCAACCCTGTCACAGCCTTAAATTCAACATTTAAATTAAGCGAACTCTATAAAGCTGTTCAAACCAGCCTTGATCGACTAAAATTCAACTAAAAACGAATCTCAATGATTCGTTTTTTTATATCGACAATCACTACTTATTGGACATGTATCACATTTTGGATGCTTTGCTTTACAATGATATCTACCGAAGAAAAGTAAGGCATGATGCGCAAAGTTCCATTCGTTTCGATTCAATGCTTTTTTTAAAGTCATTTCCGTTATAAAAGGATCAGCATCTTTTGCCACAATCCCGTAACGTTGTGAAACGCGTAAGACATGGGTATCGACAGCTAACCCTGGTTGATTAAAACCAACCGCGATAATTACATTGGCTGTTTTACGTCCTATGCCTGGCAAGGTTGTAAGAACATCAAAATCTGCAGGAACTTCACCGTTGAATTTCTCAACCAAAATCTTCGCCAAGCTTTGGAGATGCCTTGCTTTTGTATGATAAAGGCCAATGGATTTTATTAATGATTCAAGGTGAACCAATTCTGCTGTGGCAAGATGACGCATATCAGGATACATTTTAAATAAGTCTGGTGTTACTCTATTAACCGCTGGATCAGTTGTTTGCGCACTTAAGATTACGGCGACACTCAATTCATACACATTCTTGAATTTGAGTTCGCATGATGCATCCGGAAACATCAAAGACGCGGCTTGAACAAGTCGTCTAATCTTTGTTTCTTTTGCCTTCGTTAAGTTGTTCAATGCTTGTTTTATCTTTCTGCCATTGGGCTAAGATTCGATCTATATAGGTAAAATTGACTTTATTATACATTAAAGCTTCTCGTAAGGCATGTACAAGATAAGCTCTTTCCATCCGAGACAACCAATCGTTCAGTTTATCAATTTCAGTTGAACTGAGTGTTCGTTTAAATTCTTTTTGATAAAGATCGATAAGATCTGCATCACTCGTTAAACTGATCTTATCCTCATAAAGACCATTTAGATTGTAAAAAACATCTTGGCCTTTAACCTTAATACTAAGATATCCCTTACGACTTAATCCTGCCAACGCTTTATCTATTGTTTCAACATTCAGACCACAACATTTTGATAAAGCATCCAAACTGATCGTTCGATGGATTAAATTAAAATGAACAAGTTCAAGTACTGTCAAGGCTTCTTCGGGATTAAGGTTTAAAGAACCTAAATTCTCCAAAAGCCAGATTCTTCGATCAAAAAATACAGAATCATACCATTTACTCATTGTGCTTTTCAACTTTCCACAGGATTGAATAATCATTCATATCCAGTAACCATTCCCCAGTCAATGTATTCACCCAATAAACACTCTTTTGATCATAATACGTCAAACTCAGTTCAAAATTCTCTTCACCTGTTGTTGCACTAAAGGTTTTTCTTGCTTCCTCAAAATGGACGCTCTTTGACTCTAATTTAGATAAGATTTTAAATTTTTCATCTAAATTGACATAAAGCTCAATCGCATTTAAAGTATAACATTTCAGAGTGATTACTTTTTCTTTAATCAAGACTTCAGAAAGCCACGAACAATTCACCAAACTATGAAGTGCTCCTATTGTGCGAATATAATTAGATTGTTGATGGCGATCATAAACAGCAACAGCACTGACATGATAAAAAAGGATTGATAAAAAAAGTAAGATAGCGATAAACAGTAGCGACAGTGAAGTGAATATATTTTTAAATCTAAGCATGACTCTATCTTACCAAAGCTAAACATGATTGAGAACATTTTTCAAAAAAAAACAGTAATCAATTGGTTTGGTTTTAAGTCACTGACACAAAACTTACTTTATGGTATCATTATCAATATGAAAATCAAAAATTTCAGACCTATTCGAAGTGTAATTCTAATTCTTATTTTAGCGCTTTTTTTAAGTCTTTATTTTTTCTTTTCTGCCAAAAAACAATCTGTGACTTATTTTGAAAGTATTAATACAAATCATATCGCTTATAACAATCTCATCCCTTCAATGAATTCAACTCCAACAGCTTACTATTTCTGTACTGAAACCAATATAGATTGCCGTTATATCGATAACAAAATGTTAGACGCACTCGTCATAGATGCTAATGTTGAGCGATTTGAAAATATTTTATTGGTTGACACAGCAACCATGCAAAATTCTATACTTCCATCTGCCTTAAAAGCTCGACTTGGGTTCAGCGATTTCCCCGCTTTTGCAGTGCTATCTTACGAAAATGGATTTGTCGTTATTCACAGTGTTCTTCAATGGTCAAATTCCGATCCATTTACTCTACTGGATTTGAAAGATTGGATGAAAGAAAATGGACTTTGGCTTGAAAATTATACCAATTAATTACTTAGAACTGGCATCGTTGATCCCAGTTCTTTTATTGATTTGCTTAGAAATAAAGTAAGTTGCAATAAACAAAGCGATACTGATGATATAGATTAAAGCACGATTCTCTGTGGCTTGAAATGCATTCCCAAATAAAGCAAAAGCACCGATCATAACGATTTTCCCAATTGCAATGCTGATGAGATATTTACGTTTAGAATACTGAGCCAATCCAAAAGCTAAATTCATAAAAGAACTCGGGGTAGATGGCAACATACTTAAGACGATTATTACCATGGGTGTTTGCTGGTTGACCCAATAGATGATTTTGTCCAAACTACGAATTTTATGCATCTTTTCATGTAACCCATAGAAACTGATCATTCGATAAAACATAAACATGAGGGTTGCTCCAAGCATGGTTCCAAGATAGGAGGTTAAAAAACCTAACCCCAAGCCATAAATATTGACATTGATGATGACAATCACCACCAAAGGCAACGCTGGAATCAGCGATTCCAACATAGCCATAAAGATTGGGGCTAAGATACCAAAACTTTCGATTTGCCTGGCCAAGTTTTGCCAAAATATAGGATCAGTCCACTGATTGAAATTCATAATTTGATCAATCCCACAAAATCATGACATAGCTTTGCACTTCGTAATGAAGCTTTTTCTAAATATTCAGAAAAAATCATCTCATTACTGGAATGTAAAACAATATCCGATAAAGAACGAATAATGATAAAAGGAATCTTAAATTCACTGGCCACATTTGCTAAAGCAGCCCCTTCCATTTCACAAGCTTGTGCTTGTGGATAATTTGATTTAATTGTTTCAACTTGACTAAGTGTTGATATGAATTGATTGCCTGACACTAAAGGACCATACCAGACATTTTCAAGCGTTAAGAGCGGTTTTATGCTTTCAATCATGGTTTTATCTGCATCATAGATAAAACGATTCTTAGGGCTGAAATTGCGTTCATTACCAAAAGCCGAGATGTCGAAATCATGGTAGGTTAATCGATCAGGAATAACCAAATCTAAAACCTTTTGATCATCGTTTAATCCACCAGCTGTACCGATATTGATCAAATGTGTAATTGCGAAATGATTCAAACAAATCGTTAAACTCATCGCAGCCATGACCAAACCAATGCCACTTTGAAAGACAACAACTTCTTTGGAATTAAGCACCCCTTGATAGAAATCAATCGAGTTGATTCTGGTTTTAAGTGGATCTTTAAGATACGTCAATATTGCGTTTACTTCTTCTGGCATGGCTCCGACGATGGCGATCATTGTTTTCTCCTCTTTACAGCAAACATGTATTTTTCTTTTTCTGGATGAATCCCTGAGTTAAAGTCAGAAAAGACATCAACATCTACCTCTAATTGATTCAAATAAGAAATGATATCTTGTAAAGGATAAACTTTTTGATTGAAACTGATGGTTTCAGCATGACCATTCTCATCATAAAAAGCAAAATGATGATTGATGATTTGATCAGGCAGGCTCAGAATTGTCCATTGAAATGAATGACCTAAAACTATGCCCTCTTCACAATACTCTTCTAAGAATTCATCATACCGATTTTCACTGTGAATATCAAAGAAAAAAACGCCTTCCGGATTCAAGTGCATCAGCGCTTGACGTATAATGCGTTTAAGCTCATCAAAGTCCAAGATATAGTTCAAGCTGTCACCAAACAATAAAATCGCATCA
Organism: Erysipelotrichales bacterium; assembly: GCA_038331365.1. Lineage (GTDB taxonomy): Bacteria > Bacillota_I > Bacilli_A > Erysipelotrichales > Erysipelotrichaceae > UBA2212. Next base: position 8,037 of record JBBQOY010000027.1, read on the forward strand.
TAAGACCCCAACGAATCAAGCTCACTCATAGAGCTTAGAATCGTCTGTGCATCTGGATTCTTTTTCTTATATCGGATAAGCATTTGTGGATCAATATCCAATCCAGTGCATTTGAAGTTAGATTTGAGTTGGGCACTAATGGATCCTGTACCACACGCAAGATCTAAACAAGTTCCTTTTTGAACATAGTTTAAAACAAAGTCAGCATATTGAACAGATACTGCTTCATCTTCAACTAAGGCATCAAAAATCTCTGCAAAACTAATCAACATAACGCTCAACTTTCTTATCCGCCCACAACCTATCCAATTGATAAAAAGCTCTGGTTTCATCTAAGAACAAGTGGATTAAAACTTCCGGTGTATCGATCAAGATCCAACCACTTTCCGCAGTCCCTTCTCGATGATGAATTGGCAACTTAATTTCTTCTAAGGTTTCACACACATAATCCGATATGGCATCCAATAATCTTGGATTATTCACGCTGGCAAGAATCATATAAGTATGAATAAAGTGCCCTTCCTTAAAATCAAAAGTATCGATGTCTGTTGCTTTTTTATCGGATAAAACATTTTTAATTCGTTGTAGATTAACTGGCATTTTTTTCCTTTTGGATGTAATCCATTTGTTGAGTTGAAACAAGATCAGCTGCCTTGTCGAGATCGATTTTAGCTAAATTTAGGATTTCAGTCACATCATAATCTCGTCCTGGTTCACATTTGTCAGCGATATAGATAACTTGGGTCAAAGCATGACCTTGTTTCCCAGTTACATGGTGACCAATGGCTTGAAGGATAGTTTTATCTTTGAGTCCTATGCGCTTTAAATAAGCTGCAGCAGTTTTCTGATGCCATATGGCTGGCGCTTGAGACAGATAATTTGGATCAACAAAGCTGAGCCACTGCGCAGCAAATGGTTTGTGCCATCGTTTGGTACAATCATGAAACAGCGCTGCAACCTTGACTTGATGAAGCTCTAAGTGATGAATTTCACCTAATTGTAAAGCCAACTCTTCGACGTTTTTTACGTGTTGCCATCGGAGTTCGCTGACCATTGAACGAGCGATCGATTCAAGGTAAAGTTCATGTTTAAAAATATAATCAATAATTGGTTTTGTCGTATCCGTAAGTTTTCCATTCCGGATTTTAGAACTCGAAATCTGATCAATATTTTTAACCCATAAGGTTTTCATCGATTTTTCGAATGTGTCTTCTGGATTACGAACTACCACAATGAATTTAATCATTTCTAACAATTTATCTGCGTTTTTCCATTCTGAGAATTGATTCGCCTGATCACTTCCAATGATCCAAGTGAAATCATACTCTGGATAGATTTCATTCAATTTATTCACTGTATTGATCGTGTAATTTGGGCTCGGTAATTGTGCTTCGATTGTACATATTCGTAATTTACGGTAAGGTTTAATCAATAATGTCAACATTTGAACTCGATCTTCGAAAGCAACCATTGGGGTCGCTTTTAAAGGGGTTGAAATTGTTGGCAGAAACCAAACCTCATCAAATTTTTCTTCCCGAAGAACACTTAACGCTATTTTAAGATGACCGATATGAGGCGGATTGAAGCTGCCTCCGAAACATGCAATTTTACTCATTGAGGAAAAATTATTTTGTGTTTCTCTGATGTTTTATAAAGCACAAAAGTCCGACCGATTTCGGTGACAACTTCTGAATTGGTATGCGCGCTGAGGTCCAACATCATTTCACGGACTTCTGAAGTACAAGACTTCAATATACTGACTTTAACTAACTCATGCGCTTTTAAAGAAATCTTAGTACTTTCAATTAGATTGAGCGTTAACCCTTCTTTTCCAATGATAACGAGAGCTTTTAAAGGATTCGATAGAGATTTAAGATGCGCTTTTTGTTTGGTGTTTAACATTATAGGAGTGCCTTTCTAAGGGTAATCTCTGATTTTAAATCAGTTTGAATGAGAATTGTTTCGACTTTGCCCTTCACAGACATCCAACCGATGCCGCTGAAGACAAGATCTGTTCTTTCATCAATCTTATTATACTGTATTTTAGAATTCATATTAAACATCTCGGGATGATGCTTCAAGATATATGCTTCGGCTTGTTTACCACTACGATGTAACGGACAAGTTTCTGAGAGATAAAAAGTGATTGAAATTGGTTCAAGTGGTACTATCGTCAAGATTAAAAACGGTTCAATGATAAAGGTTTGCGGTTCAATGATTTGAAATGTTTTTGCTTTGATCGGTTTCTGAACAGTATAGCGTTTAGCAGACATTAGTGGTAATCGTTCCAGAAACCCTTGTAATTTGAACCCAGGTGTATCATACAGATTACGACCTTCAAAATCTATTTTATTGATTTTGAGCGTGGTATTTGGAAAAGACGAAACAGTCAAAGTATTTGTTTTTGTCATCGCATTGATGAGAGAACTTTTACCAGCATTGGCCATTCCAATAAAAATTAAATCTCCTTTGGTTTTCGACAACATACGCTTTAAATTTTCCAGTGAAGCTTTCGACTTCAAAGAGGTTACTGCTACGGCCAAATGATCAATCTTACGACCTACCAAAGATTGATTGACCATCCGTTTAATCTTTTCGCGACTTAAAGTATTGGGTAATAAATCAAATTTAGTGATACATAAAACCAATGGACGATCTTTAAAGTGTGCTTCCATCATATCCAGAATCCGAACATCATAGTTTAAAAGATCAATTAATAGGACAAACGTCCCTTTTACTGTTGCTAAATCATGGATTAAATCTTTCAAGATAACTTCGTCTTTTCTAATGATAGAAGCATCCCCATAATGTTTTAAACGAAAACATCTCTTACAGATCTCATGGTCGAAAGATAACAC
>JBBQOY010000028.1:0-10792 GCA_038331365.1 Erysipelotrichales bacterium
GAGATTTCATGATGTCATCGACAATGACAAAAGTACTGAGAATCAGTTCATGCTCTACTTTTAGGGCTTCTATTGCTTTTCCCATTCTTGTCTCCTTCTTTCTTTCAAAATCAGTTAACAGCCAGGATATTCTATTACCAACAGTATATCATAATGACTTATACTTAAACTTGTCTCTAATACTCAAGATGCTTCATTATTCTATATGTTTGATTGAGAACCTTCTCTTTTGATGTCTTGTAGATGATGCATTTGCCAAGCAAATTCTTCGCGTTTTTTAGTCTCATCACTAAACGCTTTCACTCCATAAATATTTACACCGATTGCATGTGTTTGAACATGGATCGTCGCAATCGCATGACCACATGCTCTGGCAACTGCAATTGCAGATGGGTCTTGTGTGGCTCTGGCTGCCGCATGAGCAGCTAATGCTGTCGCTCGAACGAGTTTAAAGGGAACGGTTCCTAAAAGCCATTCGCGACCAATGATAATACAAGCTTTGGGTCTTGAATCGTTAGGATTGACTTGCTCAAAAATAGGTAAAATATGTTCAGCACAATCCAAAGCCCATCTTAAGGTATCTCGCTTATCCATGACCAATAATGCATCAAGGAGTGCTTTTTCAAGGGTTTAAACCTTGGTCTCTTTACTTTCTTTTCCATAATTAGAGTATACACCAACATAAACTGACAACCAATAAGGTGTCTTAACTTCATTGTCTTTATAAAACCTCAAATAGATGACGCCACTTAAATTCAAGTCATCGCAGATACAAGACGACTTCTTATCTACGAAGATACAAAAGAATAGAATATCGAACTTATCTCTTTATATGTCGAAGTCGATGAGGCAATAAAGAGATTATCTTGACATGTCACAGAATTCATTTGTGACATCACTAAAAAAGCCGTTGCCTATATTTCTTTATCTTCCGTTGGATAAGTTTGGTATCGCTTAGACCTAACAATAAGCTTTCGAAATACTCCTAAAAAATGTCTGAAGTACGTAACAGCAAAAGACTGGCAACCTCGACATTGAATCCTTCCATTTTCCACCAGTCTTGTTGGGTTAGGTAGGTCAGGGTTGTATCGCCATACAATACATCCTAAAGAATGATGAGAATGAACATCTAGAAGTTTTTAGTTGATCAATATTTGATTTTCTATCCTTACGCCTTACATAAAAAAACCCGACTTTGGGGTCGGGTTAGCTTTTAATCTTCGTCTTGTTTATGATCACTATCTGCTGATTCAGCATGGTTGTCTTGATCATCATCGCGTTCATGAATGGAATCACGATGGTCACTGTCTGAATCTTGATCATTGTCATCATCCATTTCAGATTTTAAAATGGTACCAGTCGCTGTGATCTTGTATTCAAATGATTGATTATTAACAACAAACTCAACTTCATATACCACAACACCTTTTTCGTTTTCTGCTTCTACTTCAGTGAAAACAACTTGTGATAGGGTAAATCCCGCATCAGCGAGCGCTACTGATTTTGCCATATCCAATCCAACGAGATCTGTTGAGGTTGATGGCGTTGGGGTAGTCGGAGTAGGTTTTGGCGTCGGTGCTGGCTTTGGTGTCGGTGTCGGTGTCGGTGTCGGCGTTGGCTTTGGTGTCGGCGTTGGCTTTGGTGTCGGCGCAGGAGTAGTAGCCCCGGTGGTTGTATCAGTAGTCAAAGCATTAATCTGAAGACTGCCAAACACAGCCAAAGCGGCGATTCCCAATACTGCAAGTCTAGGTACTAATTTATAGGTTTTTTTGTTCATAACATAAGATCCTTTCTTTGTATGAACCCATTATGTCAAATGAAGATTAAAGTTATATTAAAAGTGCTCATTTTTTTTAGGCATCTTAAATATGAAGGTTGTCCCAATGCCTAAACTGCTTAAAACTTCAATTTTTCCATGGTGAACTTGGGCAATCTTTGCAACCAAGGCTAAACCTAAACCCATGCTATTTCTTTGATTGGCAGTTCTGGAGGATTCAACCTGATAAAAGCGTTTGAATATTTTTTCTTGATCTGTTTTAGAGATTCCTATTCCGTCATCTTTTACAGAAAAGTAAATTTCTTGTTTGGTTTGCTTGAGCGTTACCAAGATATGCCCCTTTTCTTTGGTATATTGATAAGCATTTTCGATTAGATTGCTCATCAGTCGTATGATGAGGGTTTGATCGATCCATCCCATGACATGTTGATCGATGTCTGTGGTGAGTTGAATGGTTGAGTTCCAACTTTCTTTTTGTTCATCACAAACTGCCATTGCGAGTTCAGAGAGATCACCCTCGATCAATTCGATCTTGGAAGTACTTTGATCAAGCCGAGATAAAGTCAATAATCGAGTGATCAAAGCAGACATCTTGGTGGCTTGATTATGAATGACATTTAAAGCCTCTTGGTGTTCCTGTAGGGTTGTTGTCTTCTTTTGTGCCAACTCAGTTTGAGCTAATATGACTGTGATGGGAGTTCTCAGTTCATGAGAGGCATCTGACGTAAATTGCTTTTCATTCTCAAAGGCAGCTTCAAGTCGACCAAACATGGTATCAAAAGTATTGGCTAAACGTCCTAATTCATCTTTTGAATCGAGTCCGATACGTTGCGTTAAATCTTTACCTTCCGTGATTTTATCTGCGGCAGACATCAGTCTATCGATTGGTTTAAATGCTTGCCTGGAAATCAAATAACCACCAATGGCTGCCAATACAACGAGCAGGGGTAAAGTGAATAAGGCGGTTGAAAATAAACTGGCCATTAAGTTAGGCGCTTTATCAGCCTCAACCACCCCTCTAATCCAAACGTTCAACTTGCCTTCTTCACCACTCAATTGAACTAATCGATCTACCACATAAAATTCTATGCTATCTATCGTGATGGTTTGCGTTTTACCATCGCGAAAATCAATCCCATCTGAATTAAATTGTGCTTGAAAAACGCCTGCGATGAGGCTTTTGTCTTCACGATAAATTACAGTGTATACCTCATTTTGGATGAGGCTAACGTTGATTTCTATTCCATCATCATCCAATTTAATCCCGTTGCTAACAGTACTTATAACGCGCTCTGCCTGTTTCTTAGTATCCGTGGCTATGATTGTTCCACTGATCAACCACATAAAGGATAAAACAACACCAACCACAACAATCATTAAGAAGGTATACCACAGTGTCACCTTAAGTTTAATGGACATATTTTTCAAGGGGTATCCCTCAAGACATAGCCACTTCCTCTGACTGTTTGAATGAGCTTTATTGGGTATTGATCATCAATTTTTCTTCTTAAGAAACGAATATAGACATCAATGACATTGGAATTAAATTCTTTATCATACACCGAAATCCGACTTTCAATGCTTTCTCTGGATAAGACAATATTCTTATTGCGAATCAACACCTCAAGCATTAAAAATTCTTTGGCAGATAAGGCAATTAACTCTCCGTTACGCATCACTGTTTTGGCTAAAACATCCACCTGTAGATCCAAGGCACTTAATACATTGGTTTTTGATCCAACAACTTTTCGGGTGATCATTCTGATTCGCGCCATCAGTTCATCAAAAGAAAAAGGCTTGATCATATAATCATCTGCACCCAAATCCAAGCCATTGACGCGGTCTCCAATGGTATCTTTCGCTGTAAGCATTAAAATTGGAATTGAATTACCTTGAAAACGCAGCCGTCTTAAAACCTCAGACCCGTTCACTTTGGGAATCATAATGTCTAAAATGACCGCATCAAAACTGGCATCTGATTCAAGCAAAGTCAAAGCCTGTTCACCATCAAAACAGAAGTCGCAAATATAACCTTCCAAGGAAAGTCTTTTTACCAAGATGCGGTTTAGATCTCTTTCGTCTTCAACAATCAAGATATGCATGATTTCCCTCTGAATTGAGTGTAAAATACTTTGATTAAAATTGGATTAAACCAAGCCTCAATTGAGTTCAGTTTAGAATGTCTCTTCCTTTGTGTCAACTTAATTTATAGTGTGAAAGTATCACAGTTAAACTGAAAACGCATCAACTAGCACCAATTGATACGAACTTCACTTTAAAGAAAGCATGCTATGATGAGATTATGATTCATTATGTAGCACTATTAAGAGGAATTAATGTCGGTGGAAAAGCCAAGGTTGACATGAAAACCTTAAAACAGTTAACAGAGACCCTTGGTTTTTCACATGTCAAAACCTATATTAACTCTGGAAATGTCCTTTTCTTGAGTGACTTAGATCCTATTTTAATAAAAACACAACTTGAGACTTCGATACAAAGTCATTTTGGGGTAAAGATTACAGTTATGCTTTGTGATCAAGCCATGATTGCTCATCTATGCCAAACTATTCCACTCAACTGGACCAATGACGCGAGATTCAAGACCGATATCTTTTTTTTATCCAAAATGTATGATCATCCCTCTTCATTAAATTTGATCAAACACAATCTAGAAGTAGACCATTTAATCTATGCACCAGGAGCGATTTGTTGGCACATTGATCGTCAATTTTACCTTCAAAGCAGTCTTTCTAAATTCATTGCAACTCCACTTTACAAAAATATGACAGCACGTAACATCAACACACTTAGAAAAATCAACGCACTTATGATTGGAGACTAAGTCCTCCAACAGATGATTGTTAAGTGGAGTGGGATGCTGAAGATTGCATATCTTCAACATCTACTGTATGATACTTTTCGGGTATTCATTAGGAGGTTTAGCATGAGCATTTGTACAGTTGAACATTTAAGTCATGGATTTGGTGATCGAGGAATTTTTGACGATGTCTCTTTTAGGTTACTAAAAGGAGAACATGTTGGATTAATCGGTGCCAATGGCGAAGGCAAGTCGACTTTCATGAGCATCTTAACCAATAAACTTGTCCCCGAAGAAGGCCGAGTGCTGTGGTCTTCAAAAGTCCGCGTGGGCTATCTCGATCAACACACAAGCCTTGAGAAACGGTTAAGTATTCGCCAAATTCTACAAAGAGCCTTCCAATATCTCTTTGATGACGAAGCCGAAATGCTTCAACTTTATGATGCGATGGCCAATGATCCCCAACTTGACTTAGATTCAACCTTAGAACGTATTGGTGTCATCCAAGATACCTTAGATCATCACGATTTTTACATCATTGATAAAAAAATCGAAGAAGTTGCGTCAGCTTTGGGTCTCAATGCGATCGGATTAGAAACACAAGTTGATCAATTGTCTGGTGGCCAAAGAACCAAAGTACTTCTTACCAAGTTGCTTTTAGAACAACCTGATATTTTACTTTTGGATGAACCCACCAACTATCTAGATGAAGAACACATCGTATGGCTTAAACGTTATTTACTCAACTATGAAAATGCCTTTATCTTAATTTCTCACGATATCCCTTTTCTCAATGATGTTGTTAATTTAATCTATCACGTGGAAAATAGAAAACTAACGCGTTATGTGGGTAATTTTGATGAATTCACTCGTATTTATGAACAGAATAAACGCTTACTTGAATCTGCCTATGGACGTCAACAATCTGAGATTGCACGTCTGGAAGATTTCGTAGCGCGTAATAAAGCCAATGTTGCTACATCCAATATGGCAAAATCAAGACAGAAGAAACTGGATAAGATGGATCGAATTGAATTGATGCCTGAAAAACCTCAGCCTGCGTTTAACTTTAAAATGGCAAGGACTTCTGGTAAACTGATTGTTGAAGCCAATGACCTCATCATTGGCTATGAATCTCCTTTAACTAAGCCTTTAAAATTTACAATAGAGCGTGGTCAAAAGATTGCCTTAACCGGTGCCAATGGCTTAGGTAAGACAACGCTTTTAAAAAGTATATTGGGTCTACTTGATCCGCTTAAAGGTAAAATTGAAAAGGGAGAATATTGTTTTATCGGTTACTTTGAACAAGAAAGTAAACGAAACAATACTTTGACTTGTATCGATGATGTTTGGCAAACATTCCCTTCTTTCAATCAACTTGAAATACGTAATGCCTTAGCTAAAGTTGGTTTGACACGTCAACAACTTGAATCAAAAGTATCTGTCCTCAGTGGTGGTGAACAAGCCAAAGTACGGCTCTGTAAGATTCTTCACACCCCATCGAATGTCTTGGTGCTCGATGAACCCACCAATCATTTAGACATCGACGCAAAAGAAGAACTTAAGCGAGCTTTGATGGACTACAAGGGAACCATCTTATTGGTTTGTCATGAACCAGAATTCTATCAAGATATTGTCAGTGAAGTCTGGAATGTTGAAAGCTGGACAACGAAGATTGTCTAGATTAAAAGGAAATAAAATGAAAACATTGGTACTTTATTATTCTCTTGAAGGGAATACAAAAAACATTGCTGAAAGAATCGCTGCTCAGTGTAAAGGTGATCTTGTAGAATTGGTCCCTGAAAAACCAAACCCAAGCGAAGGCTTTGGAAAGTATTTTTGGGGTGGAAAGAGCGTCTTCTTCAAAGAGACACCAAAACTAATCAATGAGATGCCTGACCTAAGTTTATATGATCTTATCTTTATTGGGAGCCCTTTATGGGCAGGTAGTTTTTCACCAGCGATCAACACTTTATTAAACACCGTTTCTTTTAAAAACAAAAAAGTGGCCCTCTTTGTATGTCACTCTGGTGGAAGTACACAATCTACTTATAACCGCTTTAAGGCACTTCTTTCAGACGCCACCATCGTAGGTTTTGAAGGATTCAAGGATCCATTGATTCAGGATCAAGAAAGTATGGATAAAGAAATCGCCCTTTGGATTGAAGAAATTATTTAGTTATTTCACTCATATCATTCATCTAAAACATACCCAAACTTTGCCTGGGTATGTTTTTATTTAAAATAATACCTAAAAGCTTAACAGTTTTCCGTTTTATGTCATAATGAATTTATGAAATTTAAAGAACTCTTTACGAAAGATGCCCATCGTCCTAAATCAACAGCCTTTGATTTCTTTAAATTTATTGGGCCAGGTCTTTTAGTTACAGTTGGATTCATCGATCCAGGGAATTGGGCTTCAAACATTGCAGCTGGGTCAGATTATGGATTAAAACTACTTTGGATGGTGACCTTATCTACCATTATGTTGATTATTTTACAACACAATGCGGCCCACTTAGGTATCGTAACAGGCGATTGTTTATCCGAATCTGCCACCAAACATTTCAAACCTTGGATTAAGAATACCGTCTTGATTACAGCTGTCCTGGCCAGTATCTCAACTGCTTTGGCTGAAATCTTAGGCGGTGCCATCGCCTTAGAGATGCTGTTTAATATTCCCTTACGGATAGGCAGTGTCATTGTTTTGATTTTTGTAGTATGGATGCTGATCAGTAATTCTTATAAGGTCCTTGAACGTTGGATTATCGGTTTTGTCTCCATCATTGGTTTATGTTTTATTTTAGAACTGACTTTGGTTAATGTCGATTGGCCAGTCGCCTTTCAAGCATGGGTTATTCCTTCGTTTCCAAAAGGCAGTGCATTGGTCATCATGAGTGTTTTGGGGGCTGTTGTTATGCCACATAACTTATTCTTACATTCTGAAATCATCCAAAGTCGTCAATGGAATTTACAAGATAAAGCCGTTATTGAAAAACAACTGAAATATGAATACCTCGATACCATCTTTTCTATGTCAATCGGTTGGGCAATCAACAGTGCAATGATTCTGGTTGCGGCCTCTGTCTTTTATACCAATGCGATTAAAATAACCCAATTAGATCAAGCCTATCAACTCTTGACCCCATTATTGGGTTCAGGTGCTGCGATTTTGTTTGCCTTGGCATTATTGTTTGCTGGGATATCGTCTTCGGTTACAGCAGGCATGGCCGGTGGCAGCATTTACGCTGGGATATTTGCCGAACCTTACAACATCAAAGACAAGCACACTAAAACTGGTGTGTTGGTCACTTTAGTTGGGGCAACAATCTTAATTTTCTTTATCTCTGATCCATTTATGGGCTTGGTGTATTCTCAGATGATTCTAAGCATTCAACTTCCGATTACCGTCTTTACGCTCATATTCTTAACCTCAAATAAAGAAGTTATGGGTGACTATGTCAATACAACAAGAGATAAGATTGGTTTGTGGTCTGTCGGCATCATTGTATCGATTCTTAATGTTTACCTACTTTTAAGTTTCCTTTAATCCAGATAATCTTTTAAGAAAACAGCAATTCCCTCTTCATCATTAGATCGCGTCACTGCATTGGCGACTTTTTTTAAATCTTCCACCGCATTCCCCATCGCAACCCCAATCCCAGCATAAGTGATCATCTCAAGGTCATTGTAGTTGTCCCCAAAAGCCATGATTTCACTGGCGTCAATGGCCATAAGTTCGCTGACTCGTTTAAGTGCAGTGCCTTTATTCAGACCCTGAGCACAAATGTTGATGTAAAATGGGTCACTCTTAGAAAAATAAGCTTGGCTCTTAAAAGGTTCCCCAATCAGATCTAGATATTGATCCAACTCATTTTTATCAGTTGTAATCATGATTTTCCCAGGATCAAAGTCGATTTTAGAGAGATCATCAAGTGTCTTGATCTCTAAATGTTCCGTTTCCGCTTCATAAAGGACATGTGCAGCGTTGGGTTTCTCAACCCATAAATTAGCATTGGCTGGAATCATTACCGTCACTGGATGGTGTTGTGCATTTCGAATGATGGCTTGAGCGACTGATTTTTTTATGTTGGTTTCAAATAAGACTGTTTGCGTCAAAGCGTCCATTGCAATACCACCGTTATTGGCAATAAGTAGTGTATGCGCGAGCGGTATCCCATGAACAATCGCCAAGCTTCTTAAGCCGTGGATTGATCTACCTGAGATTAAAACAAGTACGATACCGAGTTTATGTGCTTTTAATAAACTTGCTTTGGTTAAAGGCATGATATGCTCTTGGCTATTGTATAATGTTCCATCAATATCCACTGCTATCATTTTGATCATGGTTTTAGTCATCCAATTCATAGTCTTATTATAACTTACATGTTTTAAATGAAACAAATAAAAGCTGTCCAATTTGGACAGCTTTACTCTTATTTTGTTCTAACGAATGATCTTCGATCGAAGTTTTTCATCATTGGGTGTTTTAACTCAACCAACTTTTGAATGAATGCTTGGAGTTCTTGCCCATCACTGAGGGTTTCGATTTGTAACCAATAGCGTCCTTTAAGTAGACCAGCTTCATTAATCCGAATATAGATGTTCTTTGAGAACGCCGTTTTACGGATATTGATGCGTTTGATCTGATCAAAAGTATAATGATGACTCCGTCCAAAACAAGAAAATTCAATACTTTGATCACTGATGGTCACTTTCTCAGGGTGAGAAAGTGAAACGAAATGATCTAGGAAAATCAAGAGTGACAACACCATAAGTGGTAGTGTCAAAGACGATGATGATCCTAAAACAAACTCAATGAATAGATAACCAGTGACACAAGCGGCTAGAAAGGTGGGTACATAAATACTGAACAACCTTCTTTGGCTTGGGTATTGAAATGTTTTAGACAAGGGTTTTACCTCTTTCTTAGACAATTTGCCAGGCGCGAAAATTATTCGCCTTTGGCTTGTTTAGCGATACGTTTGAAATTGATGAAAGCCATGCCTGCAGTAATCGCAACCAAGATTGCGATACCAATTTCTTTGAATTTATAGATCTGAACAAACAACCAGCTTAATGGGGAAGCCCCATCCGCGATACTTGAAATCAAAGTCGCGCCAATAGGCATAGTGAAGCCTGAATCAGCAGCAGCTTGAGTCAATAAAGGTGCGATGTCGGTAGCGATGTATAAACCAGCAACAACAATGAAGATACCAACAACTAAGGTTCTAAACAAATCACCTTTGGTAATTGGAATAACAAGAACGAACAAGAATGGTAAGACAGCCAAGTCAGCGAAAGGCAAGAACTGATTGCCAGGAAGAATGATCGCGATCAAAACGGATAGTGGAACAAGGATTAAAGAAACAGCTAAGGTTGTCGGATGACCGATCCCTACAGCAGCATCCAAACCAATGTAGATCTTTGCGTTTGATTTGAAATGTTTTTCAACGAATTCAGAAGCAGCATCAGAAATAGGAATTAAACCTTCCATTAATAATCCAGCCATCTTAGGAATAAGAACCAAAGCAGCACCCATGGTGATCCCCAAGGTTAGGAAACCTTTGAGGTCATATCCAGCCAAGACACCAATAAGAGCCCCTAAAACAGTCCCAACCAAGATTGGTTCGCCGAAGAGTCCAAATTTCTTTTGAACAGCAACAGCGTCCATATTGATTTTATTGATTCCAGGAATATAGTCTAGAATTTTATTGATGACTAAAGCAACAGGAACGAAAGCAACGGATAAGCCATGAGGAATAGAAACACCAGGTAATCCACAATATTCTTCAACGCCTTTAGCCGTCCAGTCAGCCAAGATCAAAGTCATGGCTGCTTGGATTGCAGCAGCGATCAAACCGAAAGCCAAATTGTTTGTGGCGAAATAAACCAAAGAACCTGTGAATGCATAATGCCAGAAATTCCAAACGTCGATGTTGACAGTTTGTGTTGTTTTGGTCAAGATCATAACGATATTGACAGCCAATGCAATTGGAATAACCAATGCGCCGACTTTTGTAGCGAACGCGATGGCTGCAGCTGCAGGCCACCCTACATCAATAACAGTCAAACTTAAACCATAATTCGTAACCATTTGTTGAACGGCTGGACCTAAATTACTGCCCAACATTCCAATGACTAAATTCAAACCGATGAAGCCGACGCCTACCGTTAAACCGGCTCTAATCGCCTTA
>JBBQOY010000029.1:0-10383 GCA_038331365.1 Erysipelotrichales bacterium
CGTGCGTGGTGCTTGGTCAGCACGTGAGCTATAGTGGTGGGGATGAAGGGACTTGAACCCTTACGATGTTACCATCAACGGATTTTAAGTCCGTTGCGTCTGCCTATTCCGCCACATCCCCATTTGGAGGTTCCTGTCGGACTTGAACCGACGGTCACAGAGTTGCAGTCTATTGCCTTACCACTTGGCTAAGGAACCGTCTAAACGGTGCCTTCTAATTATACCCAAGGGACCACTAAAATGCAAGACTAAAAAAAGACTTTGCAAAGAAAAAGTATGAAGTTTGTATAGCATTTTTTTATAATTGAATGAAGACATAAAAAGACACAGTCGAAACTGTGTCTACTAAAATCATTATTCTGCTTTAACGCGGGTCCATTTATCGGACAGGATTGAAACCAATTCTGACGAATAGGCATGAACTTCATCAAATACATTGCCCAAACGCGGGGCATAAGCAGGATTGTTATAATAGATTCCACCGACTGATGTTACTGCATCAAACGCTGAAGTGACGGGTGAAGTATACCCGACATACTCTGTATTTTTCAAAGCAACATCATCTCTTAACATAAAGTTGATCCATTGATGGGCTAACTCGACATTTTCTGAAGTCATAGGAATAACCATTGAATCAGTCCAAAGATTTGTGCCTTCATTGGGAACAAAGAAACCCATATCAGGATTTTCAGAAAGAACATAAGCCGCATCTCCTGAGAAATCAACTGCTAGATCTTTTTCCCCATTAATCATATTGTCGATGAGGGTTTCATCGATGTATATGGGTTTTGTCATGGTATTCATTTCTTTTAACCAATTGAAAGCTGCTTCAATCTGAGTAGAATCCGTCGTATTGATCGAATAACCCAAAGATTTATAAGCCATCATAAAGGCATCCCTGGCAGAGTCATAAACATAGATACGATCTTTGTATTTGACATCTTTCAAAACATTCCAACCTTGCGTCTCCAGATCAGCAAGATCTACATTTTTTGTATTGTAGATAAACCCGATGTTTCCGTAAAAATACGGTACGCTATATTGATTGTTTGGATCATAAGGCCGATTCAACAAGTCTGGATTAACGGATGAAAGATTGGTGATCTTGGTGAGATCAATCTTTTGAAGCTTACCTTCAGCGATCAATCTTTCGACCATATGATCGGTAGGCACCAAAATATCATATTTTTCACCTGACTGAAGTTTTGTATACATCAGTTCATTTGAATCATACGTATCATAAATAACGCGGCAATTAAATTCTTTTTCGAAATCGGTGATGACAGTTTCATCAATATAAGCACCCCAATTAAACACTTTTAAAGTTGCTTTATTGGAACTGGTGCAAGCGGTTAGTGCGCCTAAGATAAGCGCGAGTATCATTAATTTTTTCATGGATAGATGATCTACCTCCTCTTTGTTAAATAAATCAGTTGGCTTTGACTTTGACCCATAGGTCAGAAATAATCCGTTTTACATTTTCATCATATCTAAAGACTTCATCTTTTGGAAAATCAAGGCGTGGTGTGTATGCATCTAGACCTTCAAATTCCGTTGTCTTAAGTTCATCAAACACACTTTGGATTGGACTGGAATATCCAACATAGACGCTGTTGAGCGTAGCAACCTCAGGAGAAAGCATGGTGTTGATCCAATGATAAGCTAGATCGAGTTCTTTGGCATCTTTAGTGATGACCATATTATCGACCCAAAAGTTGGTTCCCTGCTCTGGTACATAATACGCCATATCTGGGTTTTCAGTGGTAATATAGGCTGCATCCCCTGAATAGACCATCGCAATGGCTTTATTACCTTGGATCATGTTATCGATTAAGTCATCGGTAGAATAGACAGGATCCATCGACTTATCCAATGATTCCAACCAATCATATGCTGTATTAAGCTGGGTTTGATTCGTTGTATTTGCGGAATATCCTAAAGCTTTAAGCGCAACCATGAACGCATCGCGTTCAGAATCATAGACATAGATTTGACCTTTGTATTTTGTGTTTCTAAGAATTTCCCATCCTTGGCTTAGATCGCTTTCATCAACGATTGTTGTATTGTAGATGAGACCTACGTTTCCCCAAAAGTAAGGCACACTATAGGCGTTGGTTGGATCGAATTCTCTTCCCATTAAACTAGGAATAATGCCTGAAGCGTTGGGTAATTTAGAGAAATCCAAGGCTTTCAAGAAATCTTCTTCAATCAAACGTTGAACCATATAATCCGAAGGCACCAAGATATCATATCTTTCACCACTCAGTAATTTTGTATACATGGCTTCATTGCTTTCAAACATATCGTAAATCACGACACACTTATATTCATTTTCGAATTCTGTAATTACAGTTTCATCGATGTAAGCCCCCCAACTAAACACTTTTAGGGTTGGCTTACTCGTTTGGCATCCGCTGAGCATTGAACTCATCAGCAAGATACTAAACATAATTTTTTTCATTCAGCACCTCTCATTTCTTTCTTTTTAAGCAACGGCAGCAAGTTGACAATCAATAATACGAAGGTAATGATGACGACCAAGATGGTCGATAAGGCATTGATCGTAGGATTGATCCGCTTGCTCATCGTGTACACCAGAATCGAGATGTTTTTGACCCCGTTTCCAGATACAAAGTATGATATTACGAAATCGTCAAACGACATCGTGAAGGCCAAGAGGGCCCCAGAGATCACCCCTGGCATAATCAAGGGAATAATGACCTTCCATAACGCTTGGGCCGGGGTTGCGCCGAGATCCATCGCCGCTTCGGCAATATCGGGATCCAAACCACGCAATTTAGGCAATACGGTTAATATGACATACGGGGTCGAGAAGATGATGTGGGCAACCAACATCGTTATCATGCCCTTTTCAATCGATAAGGACGAAAACAGAAGCATTAATCCAATCGCTGTGACGATTTCTGGATTGAGGATTGGGAAATTATTCACGTTGATGATGAGTTCGCGGATGATCTTACGGCTCTTAGAGAGCCCAATCGCAGTCAGAGTCCCAACGACCGTTGAGATCAAGGTTGAAAGTAATGCCACCACCAAGGTGACATAAATCGCACTCATCATTTCTCGGTTATTAAACAAAGCAGTATACCACTGGGTTGAAAATCCAGCCCAAGAAGTCAATGATCTTGAATCATTAAATGAGAAGACCATCAGACTGGCGATTGGTGCATAGAAGAATAAGAGAACACCACCAATCAATAAGACTTTGAAGACAACCCGATTTTTTGAACCTACCATTTGTCGCCTCCTTGTGCCTCTTGTACGATGTCTTTATCCATCTTACGCGTTGCATACATCGACAACATAATAACCACAGCCATAATCAAGGAGATGGCTGAACCAAAGTTCCATTCACCAACCGTGATGAATTGATTTTCGATCAGATTACCAATCAGCATGTATTGACCACCCCCTAAGAATTTCGGGATGATGAAGGTTGAAACGGCCGGTAAGAAGACCAAGGTAACCCCAGAGATCACCCCCGGTAAAGAAAGCGGGAAAGTGATTTTCATGAAAGTTTGGCGTTGATTGGCCCCAAGATCATACGAAGCATTGATGACAGCTTTATCCATCTTCGCCAAAGACGTATAAATAGACAAAATCATAAACGGTAAGAAATTATATACCATCCCTAAGATAACTGCGAAATCGGTATACATCATTTTGATGGGACCGATATTGATGAATTTAAGAAACGAATTGATGAGACCAGAGTCCGATAGGATACTGATCCAGGCATAGGTACGAACCAACATATTAATCCACATTGGGATCGTAATCATCAACATCAGTAAGGTTTGCCAACGATCTTCGATATTTGCGATGACATAGGCAATCGGATAACCAATCAAGATACAGACCAAGGTCGTGATTAAGGCAACTTGGATCGATTTAAACATGACTTTAATAAATACTGGATCAAAGAATTTCCCAAAATTATCCAAGGTAAACTGGAAAGCCATGACACTGTTACCGTGGGTTGTAAAGGCATAGAGTACAATCAATAACATTGGTATGACGATGAACAAACTCATCCAAACCATATATGGTTTGACCAGATTGACAAAGACGCGCATGATCAGTAGCCCATTTTATTCATAATATGAATGTCTTCAGGGAAGAAATGAAGACCGACTTCTTGACCGATGGCCGCATTATCTGTGGTGTGGATGATGTATTCCCGATAAGGTGTTTCAACAGAGATTTCGAAGTGAACCCCCTTGAATAAACTGGTTTGAACGATGCCTTTGATTTTGCCCATTTCTACTGGAACGATATCAATGTCTTCAGGACGAAGGACAATATCAACTGGGGTCAATTCTGTATACCCTGAATCAACACATTCAAATTCTTGATCATCGAAACGAACGCGATAATCACTGACCATACTACCTTCCATAATATTCGACTCACCGATAAAATCAGCAACGAAACGATTTTCAGGTTCGTTATAGATGTCTGTAGGTGTACCAATTTGTTGAATTTCACCATTGTTCATTACAACGATGGTATCCGACATGGTCAAAGCTTCTTCTTGATCATGGGTCACATAAATGAAGGTAATCCCAACTTCTTGTTGGATCTTTTTAAGTTCATGCTGCATTTCTTTGCGTAATTTAAGATCCAAAGCACCTAAAGGTTCATCCAACAGTAATACCATAGGTTCATTCACCAAAGCTCGGGCAATCGCAACCCGTTGTTGCTGACCACCAGACATCAAGGTCACTGGACGATTTTCATAGCCTTCCAGCCCGACCAATTTAAGCATCCGTGTCACTTTCTGTTTGACAGTGTTTTTATCTTGTTTTTTGATATTGAGCCCAAAAGCAACATTATCAAACACATTCATATGTGGAAATAAAGCATAACGTTGAAAAACAGTATTGATTTCTCGCTTATATGGCGGAACATTACTAATCTCAATCCCATCAAATATAACTTCACCTTCGTTTTGGGAAAGGAAACCACCCAAGATTCGAAGTAAAGTGGTTTTACCACAACCCGAAGGTCCCAGCAAAGTAACGAATTCATTTTCGTGAATGACCAAATTGATGCCTTTTAAAACCAATACACCATTGAATTCTTTTACTACATTTTTAAATTCGATTAATTGTCTCATGTGGTGCTCCTAGAAGATCGGTGGGGTACTGACCCAAACTACACTGGCTTTACTGTCGCTGATATTTTTAAGATAATGGCTATGCGTGCCTTTGACATAGAAGGTTTGTCCCTTTTTTAATGGCGTTTCTTTTTCGTTTTGAACGAGTTGTAACTTACCACTCAAGACATAACCGAATTCTTCACCACTGTGAGGCAAAACAATAAAGGAGGACTGATGCGGCATTAGTTCAATCATCAAAGGCTCCATCGCATTTTTTTTGGCGTTTGGAACAATCCAATGCAGAATGCTTCCCTCTTTCTCATCCGTAAAGAAATCACTTTGCGAAAAGACGATCTTCTCATCGAGTTCTTCTTGGAAGAACTGAGCGAGGCTAAGACCTAAAGCCCCTGCAATATCACCTAAGGTCGCAATCGATGGTGAAGTCAAATCGCGTTCCAATTGTGAGATAAACCCCTTGGTCAATTCTGTCCGACTGGCCAACTCATCAAGGGTCATATTATTTTTGATTCGCAATCGATTAATGCGTCGACCTATGTTCATATTCACCTTTCTGTGTTTAGTGGTGGTAAACAATTAATAACTTTTTACTAAACATGATTATTATACAAAAAAATCTTGACTATGCAAGACTTTTTTTCATTAATTTAATAAAAAAGAGATCCTATGATCTCTAATTTGTGATTATAATGCGCGATTAATCAAGGCAGCGAGTTGCGCCTTTTGTTGAAAGCCAACAGCTTTGCCGATCGGTTGCCCATCTTTGAAAACAATCAAAGTTGGAATTGACATAACCCCAAAACTTTGGGCGATATCTGGAGAAGCATCCACATCGAGTTTGATGATATGGGCTTTACCTTCAAATTCCTTCGACAACTGTTCCAAAACAGGGGCAATCATCTTACAAGGTCCACACCAATCGGCATAAAAGTCAACCAGAGTGACACCTGAGTTAATGGCATTTTTGAATTCTGAAGAATTAACAACTTTCATATTTTTTACTACCTCCAAGTAATTTCAGTATACCACATGTTCTAATTAATGCATGGCTTATGCTTAATCCAAAATGTATTTATGAATAATTTGAGCAACCCCATGTTGCGAATTCGTTAAAGTGATTTCAGAAGCAATTGTTTTAATCTCTTCTTCGGCATTGCCCATTGCGATTCCTCTTGGAAAAGCATGAATCATAGTTAGATCGTTTTGCGAATCTCCAACCGTCATAACTTCATCATAATTGATAAGATGTATCGCCATGACTTGTTGGATCCCTGTGAGTTTTGTGATACCTTTGGGTGAACCATCGATCCAGACTCCTCCGACCCGCATAAGTTCAAAGTTCTGTGATAATTGCTCTCTTAACGCAGGTTCGACTTTCTGTATTTTAGGTCCAACATGCGCAAAACCAGCCTTCTGATACTCACCGACAACATCTTCAACGTTTTTCAACATTCTTAAATGAGCTGATTTTAGAAATCCAAAGAGTTGGATATAATTAAATCTTCGAAAAATGAAACCAAAATATGGCAGCATCTTATTGATGACTTGATATAAAGATCTCACCGGAACCAATTCTTTTGGGGTATAAAAAGCTAACCCATGTTGCGAAGAAAGAATCAATTGAAGATGCAATGCTTTCGCAACTTCAAAAGCTTTTTTGGCATCTTTTTGAGAAATGACCCCATTGGTTTGAAGATGTTTGGTGGTCATGTCATATAATTGTTGGCCATTATTGGTTACCAAGTAACCCCCATATTTATCCATCTCAAGTTCCTTGGCATAGCTTAAGGTAGAATCCATACCACGGCCTGTCGCCAAGATGATTTTTACACCTCGTTTTTGGGCTTGCATAATGGCATCTTTGTTTTCATTTGAAATATGTTTCGTGTTAGAAAGCAAGGTGCCATCTAAGTCGCTGACAAATAACTTAATCATGCAACAGACTGGCAGCTTCCTCATCCAATAATAAAACCACATCTGGATGTTTCTGTAAGATGGTACAAGGTACTTCTTCACGGATCTTGCCTTGAATCATTTCATTGATTGCGAGGGCTTTCTTATTGCCAGTTGCTATTAAAACGATTTTTTTAGCCGCCATAATCTCGGTAATGCCCATTGATACCGCATACTCAGGGACATCATCTACATCAGTAAAGAAGCTGGCATTATCTTTACGTGTCTCTTCTTTAAGTGCAACGACATGCGTGATTGAATCAAATGGTGTTCCTGGTTCATTAAACCCAATGTGTCCATTGGATCCAACACCTAAGATTTGAATATCTACTTTAGCTGCTAAAACAGCTTGACTGTAGTCTTGGGCGTCTTTTTTTAGATCATCTCCATAAACAGAAGGCATATGGATTTGTGAACGAGGACAATCGATATGATCAAAGAAATTCTCGTTCATGAAAGTAAGATACGATTGTAGATGTCCTTTCGGTAACCCAACATATTCATCGAGATTGTAGGTCGTGACGTTTTTGTATGAGGTTTTGTTTTTCACATGATCGGCAACCAAAAGGGCATACATTCCGACAGGCGAAGATCCTGTGGCTAAGCCTAAAGTAACTGAGTGCTTTTCAGTCACGATGCCTTTGACAATCTCAAAGGCCTTTTGAGATACTTCATCATACGTTTTATAGACATGAATTGTAAACATGATTCCTCCTTATTGAATCTCGCAGTCTTGTGGGACTCGGGCTGTTAGCCATTTTGGATGCATAATGAATTTGTATTCCTGAAGATGAATAACTTCCCCATCGATCTGTGAGGCAATCGGTTCAAGTGTTCTGATTTCAAGTTTATCAGCTTTATAGAAATGTGCTTCCTTTTCTTTGGTATGTGTCCCAAACATATACTTTGGCAATAATCGCAATATCCTAGGTAACTTACAATAATCAACCAAACAGACATCGAACATACCATCCTGAACCGAAGCATCCGGGGTTGGTTTGAACCCACCACCATAGTATTTCCCGTTCATGACGGCACATAGAATCATTTGATGAACGGTTGTTTTCCCATCCAAGGTCAAATGAAGTTCAATTGGAACTCTTTCTTTCAAGGTCAGAAACAAACTGACGATATAAACAAGCTTACTGGGTAGAATCAATTTCTTGCCGACCTTTTGAGCTTTGAGTGCTACCAAGGCATCCAGACCCATCGTCGTACAGTTATGGAACAATAATCCATTGGCTTCACCGATGTCGATTTGAACATTTCTACCTTCGATGGTTTGGATTAAAATATCCTTAAGTGCTTTTAAACTTTTTGGATATTGAAAACTTTTGGCAAAATCATTGCCGGTTCCCGAAGGAATAACCGCCATTGGGACACCTTTTTGGATCCCATTAAGTACTTCATACGCTGTACCATCGCCACCACACGCATACACCGTCACATCATCTAAGACACTAAATTGGGCTGCCAATTCACTTGCATGACCTTTCTCTGTGGTTATCAAGATTTGATATTCTTCTTCTCGATTCTTGAAATATTCTTGGATCCAGGGAACGAGCTTTGATGATCGTCCATGACCAGAAACTGGGTTAATGATGAAGATGTGTTTCATGTGGGGTACCTTTTAAAGATAAACTTATTATACTGTATAAACGACTTGTCCTTTGACATAGGTCGCAATAACTGAGTAATCTTGATCCAAAACAGTCAAATCAGCCTCATAATTGGCTTGAATCCGTCCGAATCGATCGGCAATTCTCAAAACTTTGGCAGGATTGATCGTACAGGCATTGATTGCACTAACCTCATCAACCCCAGCATTTTCAATTACGTTTCTCAAGCCTTGATTATAGGACAGGGTTGAACCCGCTAAAGTATTGGAATCTGCCAAATAGGCTCCCCCGTTGTTTCGAATATCAATGCTTTGTCCACCAAAAACATATCTTCCTACCGCCATACCTTTTGCACACAAAGAATCTGTGATCATGACACAATGGTCTTTGCCTTTGGCTTTAAACAAGATGTTGATGGCTGGCCAACTGACATGGTTCCCATCTGTGATGATTTCTGCATACACATCGCCTATTCTTAGCGCCGCCCCAACCAAACCTGGTTCACGATGATTAAATGGTGTCATGGCGTTGAAAGTGTGGGTTAACCCACTGGCACCATTGGCGAAAGCAAAAAGTGCTTCGCTGTATGTCGCACCAGAGTGCCCCAAATGAACAGCGACACCCGTTTTATTCAAATAACGAATTAATTCGTATTGATCATCCTTCTCAGGCGCAATTGTAATGACTTTAATGAGATTATTAGCATGTTTTTGAAATTGTTTAAATTGAGCCAAATCTGGTTTTACGATGAAAGCTTCAGGTTGAGCCCCTTTAAAAGCCGTATTTAAATAGGGTCCTTCAAAATGAATCCCTGCGATCCGAGCACCTTCTGGTGATTCGCTCGCCAAAGCAGCAACATTCTTAAGGGCTTTAGTTAAAACAGCTTCACTTTGCGTTATGGTTGTTGGGCATAAAGCTGTCAGCCCTTCTTTAGGTGCAGCTTTTAGCCACATTCTTAAACCATCCGTGGTGGCTTCATTCGTATCGAAACCGAAAGCACCATGGCAATGGGTATCGATAAAACCAGGATAGATTCGCTTATTGTCATAATCGACATCGACTAATTTTGTCCCATAAGGCCAAATGGCTTTGATGAGATTCCCTTCCATTTCGATTTGGGCAGCGACCCATTGTTCGGCAATCCAAACACGTCTACTTTGAATTAACATGACTTCTCCTTTGTGGTAATGGCCTAATCAGGCAATGTTTACCAAATCCAACCAAATCAAGTCGGTTGGCTTGTTTAAGCGCTTCAAATACCAAATGTTGATTCTTAGGATTTGCATATTGCATCAAAACTCTTTGTAAGGTTTTATCCTTTACCGTTTTAGCAACATAGAGTTTTTCTCCAGTAAAGGGATCCATTTCAGTGTAATACATACAAGTACTTGCCGTAAATGGGGTTGGATAAAAATCTTGCACTTGTTGTGGCTGATGTTTGATCTTTTTTAGATACAAAGCCAATTCTACCGCATCTTTAAGTTCTGATCCTGGATGGGATGAAATTAAATATGGGACCAGATATTGATCCTTATTGAACTGGATATTTTTTGCTTCATATTTCTTGACGAATTTGTCATAGACATCAAACGTGGGTTTACCCATTTTATCCAGTACTCGTTTTGAGACATGTTCCGGGGCCACTTTAAGTTGACCTGAAATATGAAACTG
>JBBQOY010000030.1:0-10037 GCA_038331365.1 Erysipelotrichales bacterium
GTGTCCGTATGGGTCGTGCTAAATTCACCTTCCCCATGAAATCCGATCACTTCGATCTGGTAATTTCGTAAAAACGGGACATACGCTTTCGCTTTTTTATCCGTTTTAATCGATAAAACATCCTCTTTAAAACTAAACTCTGTGCAGAAGATTTCTTTTTTCTGATAAGCAATTGTTTCATTATCATCTTCAATCATCGTATAATCACAATTGTTTCCTGGATAAACCCTAACAATCAGTGATTTAGGATTTGAGCTTGGGTCTTCGTTGTCTTCCCATTTTGATAGAGGTAAGACCGTCCCCTTTCTCACAAAGACAGGAATAGTATCAATATCACTATACATGCTTATCCAACGTCCTCCAACAATCTCTATATCGGTGTTGAAATCAATCCAGTTTCCTTGAGGTAAATATACATTAGTGATCGCTCGATTTAATTTTCGAATCATTGGGGTTATGACTGGCGATACCAAAAGATTTCGACCCAAGAAATAAGCATTTCTCGCACGATAAGCTTGAGGATCTTTTGGGAATTCATAATAGTATGGGGTAAGAAACGGGATGCCTTTGATTGAATTTTGATGTAATCCGGTATAGAGATAAGGAATTAAACGTGTACGTAGACGCATGGCTTGAGCAATGGCGTTTTGAAAGGGTTGAACCAAAAGCCATGGTTCTCTAATGCACATTTCATTTTTGGTAGAATGAAGTCTTAATACTGGGCTAAAACAGCCAAATTGTACCCAACGGGTCAAGAGTTCTGGTTCTTCATTGCCTTTATAATGACCCCCAATGTCATGACTCCACCAACTGAAATTGACATTGGCCGCAGTGGCAGTGAAATAGGGCTGAAAAGCCAAAGTTTCCCAAGTTGAAACACTATCTCCTGAAAAACCTATAGGATAACGATGGCCTCCAAATTGCGTCCATCTTGAGAAAGTAAAAGGACGTTTCTTTTGATCTCTAGCGATATCTAAAGCATGGAAATGATTGAGTAACCACAAAGGATCAACGCCTTGTATGGTAGTTTTGGTGCCCTGTTGCCAATCTATCCACCAAAAATCTACCCCTTTTTCTTCTAAAGGATGATGCAGGAGTTTAAAATATGCTTCCATAAAGTGCGGGTCTTCAATTTGAAATGGGATGGGTTCTTGAGTGTTCGAGTCGAGGTCCATCCATTCACTGAAAGCAACATATTGATTCTCATGAGGTCGGATTCCTGATGCAGGATGGATATTCAATGAAGTCCTAATCTTAAGATCATGAAGTTGCTTGATAAACCCTTGAAAATCAGGAAAGTAATTTGGATTAATGGTATAACCTGTCCAACCATACTTGCTGTCTTTTCCTTGAATATTCGTCAAATGCCAATCCATATCAACAATACAAACCGATAGAGGAATGTTCATCGATTTAAATCGTCCCACGGTTTCCAGAAGAGACACATCAGTGTAGTTCCAATATTTACTCCACCAATTCCCCAAAACAAAACGAGGGAACTTTGGGACAGAGCCCATAAATTTAGCCATCTCCCCATGAACTTCTTTGAAATCATCGCGAGAAGCAAGAAAAATCATGTCTGTATTTTGACTTCTTCTGGCTTTGATGGTCCCATCTGGCATAAACAACGGTATTTGCGATTCATCTAATATCACATAGCCATCTTCCGAAAAATAGCCATCATTCAACTTAAGTTCACCATTAACTTGATCTAAAGTACGGGCAGTTCCTAAGAGGTTGTGAGCCGTCTTTTGTCCATATAAATAAGGTTTAAGATAGCCCTTTATAATGACTTTAAGGTTGTTTTTAGGATCCAACAAAGGATTAAAACTCAACATAAAAATCTCGTTTTCAATGATAAGATTATCCTTGGTTAGCGTTTTAGTAAAGGATACTCGATCGGTATAACGACAAATCACATTGAGACTTGGTTCGTCCGTAAAAATACGATCTGGGGCAACTTCTAAACGAAAACAATGGCGAGTCAACAATGTAAGTCGATATTGACCGCTTTGAATCATATTCTCATAATTCATTTTGAATTCGAGTTCTGGATGGATTTTGTTCATAAACACACTCCTTTTAATGAGTCAACCATACAAATTGAATGTTTAAGCAAAGGGTTATAATCATCCCAACATTCGCTCAGGCTTGATAAATGCTTGACCCTATTTTAACATATGCAAGCTCAGTGTTATAAGTTTATCTAAATTGACCTTTTGGAAACAAACAATGGATTGACCTGGATTGAGTAATACTTAGAAAAATAGAATGTGTTTTCTTAATGGATCTCGAGTCAATCGTATTATCCGATTTTGCTTAAGACCCATTCATTCGTAGCGGCTAAGTCTATGTGAACTTTGATTGGGTATGATAAAATACAAACAGAACATAATTCTTATTCAACTGTTTATGAGACAGTATGAGGTGATCAATGATTATTTATGTCTTACTTAAAAAACAAGGTGCTTGGTCCAATGGTAGCTCTGAAACAATCATCAAAAAATTATGTACGTTGATTGATTTCAAAGATGAATTGGTTTTTCATCAAGGGAAACCTATTTTTCTTAATTCAAAGACCTTTTTAAGTGTCTCGCATAGTTCGAACTTAATGGTAATTGCCTTGGCAGAACAGCCCATTGGGATTGATCTAGAAAAAAATAGACTTCTAAACACAGCGCTTGTTAGCCGAATGCATCTAGATGTAAAAGAACCTCTGTTGGATTGGTGTCAACGAGAAGCCACAGTTAAGTTAACGAATGATTCAGATTACCTATTTAAGAAAGCACCTCAAAGCACCACCTTCATTCGAATTGATGTGTATGATGGATTCACTTGTGTGCTCGCTTCACCATCACGAGTTACACCCCCTAAAATTTATTATTTAGATGAACAAGCCTTATAGAGCCTGATTTAACTCAGTGCTTTTCTTATATTGGATTCAATTTGATCATGTAAATGTTCAGCCATCTGGACATATGAAATATCTTTGTATTGCGCATATGCAATGGGTTCATCATAAATCACTTGTAAGCAATGTTTCAGTTGTCCAAGATGATCCATCTCATATGTATAAATCTGAGTTACAGGCACAATACTGACCTTTGCCAAATAGGCAGGCAACAAAGCACCAGATTTAAACGGTAATAAATCATTCCCTCTAGATCTTGTTCCTTCTGGAAAGATAAGAATTGATCTTCCCGACTTTAAAGTTCGAGCACATTGTCTCAGCATGGTGACATTCGCATCGAAATCTTCTCGTTTAAAAGTAATGAATCCAATTAATTTACCCCAGGTGCCAATGACAGGATATTTTAGATTTTCGACTTTAGAAACAAAAGTCATCGAATTTTGGGCACTGGCCATTAATAGGATGGGATCGAAGAGTCCTTGATGATTGCTTACATAATAAACAGTGTCCGCTGTGGGTTCAGTACGATACGTTACTTTATATTTTATTTTCATAAGTTTAAAGAAAGTAATGCTCCAATTTCTAAGCGTGATCCAACGTTGCTCAAAAGTTCTATTTTTCTGTTTCAACGCAGAAAAATAAACAGGAATCAATAAAGCGAAGAACTTAATCCATTGATAGAATGTCATTTTAAAGTCCGACTTTAAAGATCAAATCACCACTTGCGACTAACTTCCCGCTCACTCGGGCTTTGGCACTGGCAAATCCAACAGGACCTCTTTGATTGGTTAATGTTACTTCTAAAATTAAGAGATCGCCTGGAATGACGGGGGCTTTAAAACGGACATTTTCCATCCCTGCGAAATAAGCAATCTTACCTTTATACGCCTCTTGTGACAGCAATAAAACAGCCCCAGTCTGAGCCAAAGCTTCCATAATTAAAACTCCAGGCATGATGGCTTGTTGAGGAAAATGCCCAAGAAAATGCATCTCATTGGCACTTACTGCTTTTGTTCCGATGATGCGTGTGTTATCGATGATTTCTTCAATTGTATCCACCATCAAAAAAGGATAACGATGAGGAATAATCGCTTGAATTTGATTTGAATTATAAAGCATTACTGAGCCTCCCATCGTTTTAAGATTATGGAGGCATTATGTCCACCAAAACCTAAAGAATTACTCATGACATATTTAAGATCAGCTTTCCGGGTTTGATTGGCGACAATATCAAGGTCACATAATGGATCTTGTGTGACATAACCAATCGTCGCTGGGATGATTCCATCTTGAAGGGCTTTGATACAAATAACCGCTTCAATTGCACCTGAGGCACCTAAAAGATGACCCGTCGATGATTTTGTTGAAGAGATCGGGATTTGAAAGGCTTTGTCTTTAAATACATTTTTAACAGCCAAAGTTTCCGTCTTATCATTGAGTGGGGTTGATGTTCCGTGGGCATTGATATAATCAATGTCATCGATCGAGAGTTTTGCATCGTCAATGGCCAGTTGCATGGCCATTGCACCCATTGAGCCATCTTCCAAAGGGGCGGTAATATGATGCGCATCACAGGAACTCCCATAACCGACAATTTCGCCATAAATAGGCGCTTTACGATCTAAAGCATGCTGCAATTCTTCTAAGACAATAATGGCGGCACCTTCACCCATAACAAAACCGGATCGATTCGCATCAAAAGGAATAGAAGCATGGCTTGGATCTTGACCTTCATGAAGTGCTCGCATGACCATAAAACCTGCAATGCCTAAAGGTGTAATGGCCGCTTCAGATCCGCCTGCCAACATCACATCTTGATAACCATCCCGAATTTTATGAAAGGCTTCTCCTATGGCATTGGTCCCTGCTGCACAAGCGGTAACCATGGCACTACAATGGCCTTGGGCTTGAGCATCGATGGCAACTTGGCCAGCTGCTAAATTGATTAAAGTCATGGGAATGAAGAAAGGTGAGATGCGTGAAGGACCCCGTTCTTTCAAAGAATTGTTGGCATTTTCAAGTGATTGTAAACCACCGATTCCTGAGCCTATCATGACCCCGTAACGTTGTTTATTGAGCTGTGTTGGTTCTATCCCCGCAGCCACGACAGCTTGTTTTGCAGCAATTCGAGCGAAGATCGTAAAACGATCATTGAATTTAAGTTCTCTTGGGGTAAAATAGGCTTCCATATCACAGTCTTTCACTTCAGCAGCTAATTTTGTTTTATATTCGGTGGTATCAAAAGCTGTTATGAAATCAATCCCACAACGCATTGTCTTGATGCCCTCCCAGAGTTCATCAACTGTGTTCCCAATAGGTGATACGGCACCCATTCCACTAATCACAACTCTTCTTGTCATGTTTTTACCTCACATGGCCATTCCGCCATCCACTTGGATGACTTGACCGCTTATATAAGATGCTTGTTCACTGGCTAAAAACAACGCACAATTCGCAATGTCTTCTGGGGTTCCAAATCGTCCCAAAGGAATCTGTCTTAAGATGTTTGTTTTTAAATCATCATTGAGCATCTCAGTCATTTTTGTCTGAATAAAACCAGGAGCGATCGCATTCACTGTTATACCTCGACTGGCAAATTCTTTGGCTAAGGATTTTGTAAGGGCAATGATTCCACCTTTTGAAGCCGCATAATTGGCTTGCCCAGCATTGCCAATTAATCCAATCACGGAAGACATATTGATGATTCGCCCTTTTTTAGCTCTGATCATGTGTTTAGAAACATGTTGAATCGTATTAAAAGCTCCTTTTAAATTAACAGATATTACCTCATCAAAATCACTTTCCTTCATGCGTAAGATCAAGCCATCTTTTGTGATCCCAGAGTTATTGATTAAAACATCGATTTTCCCAAATCTTTCAATTGCAGCTTGAATCATCAATCCGACGGCTGCATAATTTGAAACATCACACTGATGGACCAATGTTTTAACCCCATAGGTTTGGCATTGTTCACTGACTTGAAGTGCTGCACTTTCAGATGAGGCGTAATTGATGATTACATCATAGCCTTGTTGGGCAAAACTTAATGCGATTTGTTTCCCAATCCCACCGGAGGATCCGGTAATAAGAACAACTGAATTACTCATGATTTAGCTCACCTTTTAATCTTTCTATGGAAGCAACAGATTCTACAGAGTAAACTTTAACGGATGGATTGATTTGCCTGATCATATTGGCTAAAGTCTTCCCAGGTCCAACTTCAATGAATAAATCATAACCATCATCAATCATATTTTGGATGGTCTTGGTCCATTGGACGCTGTGCCAGATTTGAGCGGTCAAGGCATCCATGAGATCTGATTCTTGTTGACCACTCACATTGAAATAAACTGGACACTTTGGATTAACTAAACCACTCTTTTCCAAATTGACCTTAAGTAGTTTCGAAGCATCTTGAAGTAAACGACTGTGAAAAGCTCCCGCCACTTTCAATGGGATGATTCGCGTAATGCCCTTTTCTTTGAGGGCTTGCTCCACACTGTGTAATGCCTTGATTTCACCACTCAATACATATTGGGAAGGCGTATTGTAATTGGCAATTTCAACCAACCCAGTTTCATTTTCGAGAAGTGCTTCTAAAATTACTTCGAGTTTATCAGAGAGGACTGCACTCATCCCACTGGATCCTTGAGGTAGCGCATTGGCCATGATTTGACCTCTTTGTCTTACCAAGATCAAGGCTTGATCTAAAGTCAGCGCTTGCGCATACGTTAAGGCACTGTATTCACCTAAACTCAGTCCTGCTACTCCCTGAGCTATGATTCCCTCTTCATTTAAAGCAGCGGCAATGGCCAATGAACTCACCAACAAGCAGACTTGTGTATAAGCAGTATCGTTTAAAACATTTTCCGGTCCTTCAAAAGTGATTTTTTTAAGATCAAAATCGGTTTGAGCAAGATCGAAAATAGCTTTTGAAGTGGTGTAATGGTGATAAACATCTTGTCCCATGCCAATTTTTTGAGCCCCTTGACCAACAAATAAAAATGCGATTTTCATTGTAGAGCAAGATCCATTTCACCCAATAATTCTTCGATAAGCGCTTTAACATGTACAATCTTTTCCATTCGATACCCATTGGCACCGGTAAAAATCAAACCATGTTCAACATCACCTGAAACCGCATTGATCAATGCTTCAGTAATGCAATAAGGGGTTGTCGCTGGAGTACATGGTTTCAAACAATCAACGCAATAAGTCGGTGGGATACGATGATTTCTCATCGCCTTGACAAAATCATTGACAATGGCTCTGCCTGGATAACCTGACGGACTGATGACGAATTCAATGTCTTCCTTCTTCGTGGACAAAAAACTTTGTTTAAAACGATCGTTGGCATCACACTCGAAAGTCGCAATGAAACGCGTCGCTATTTGAACTGCAGCAGCACCACGCTTCAGAAAAGAAGCGATATCGAATCCAGTATAGATTCCACCCGCGACCACCAAAGGTATGCTTTGGCCAAGATCATCCAAAACTTTTTTACAGTCTTCTAGGATGTTTTCGAGGGTTTGTTCACTGTGGGCTTTCAGTTGATCCCAAGTAAATCCAAGATGACCACCAGCCAATGGACCTTCGATGATGATGAAGTCCGGATAACGCATATAACGTTGAAACCATCTTCGACAAAGTAAATAGGCAGCTTTGCCTGAAGATACGATCGGAGCCAAAGCGACTTGATCATTTTTCACTAGGGCTGGTAGCTCTAAAGGCAAACCTGCACCTGAGATGATGACATCGATGTCCATATCTCCTATTGCTGTCGCGTAACGATCATAATGCTGACCTGCCACCATTATATTGATTCCCAATAGACCTCTACCACAAGCAATTTCTCTGGCTTTTTTGACTTCTTGCTTCAAGGCTCTGATGTTGGCACTAAATGGATCTCGCTTAAAATCAGGATCACGATATCCAGGTTGGGCAGCGGAGATAACGCCCATGCCACCTTCTTTCATCACATATCCAGCTAAATTTCCGAGTGACACCCCGATACCCATCCCGCCTTGAATGATGGGGATCTCCAATTGTTTGTCTTTAAAACGAAGCGCTGTCATTTTAGTGCCTCAAGTGAAGCATTTAAAGTGAGAACTTGTGCCTTTGCATCTATAATCATATCTTCAAAGATCTGGGCTAAAGGTTTGATCTGATTAACCATCCCAGCGATCTGACCCATCATCACAGAACCGTGCTCCATATCACCATCAAAAACAGCTTTACGTAGAGATCCCAAAGTCAATTTTTCAAGAGATTCACGATCAGCCCCATCTTTTTCAAGTTTGATGTATTTTTGACTCATTTGATTCTTTTTGATTCGAACTGGGGCTGAAACAGAACGTCCCGTAACAACCGTATCCGTGTCTTTCGCTGCAACAATGGCATTCTTATAATTGATATGAACTGGACACTCTTCTGCAACCAATAAACAAGTCCCAACTTGAACCCCAATGGCACCGAGTGACAAGGCAGCATTAAAGCCACGACCATCAGCGATCCCACCAGCAGCTATGACTGGAATCGTTAAAGCATTAACTGCTTGAGGTACCAACGCCATCGTGGTTAATTCACCGACATGACCACCAGCTTCTGTCCCTTCGACAATCACCATATCCGCCCCTGCTTGTTGCATACGTAAAGCCAAGGCCACGGTAGGTACGATTGGTACAACCATAATGCCCAATGTTTTAAGTCGAGCGATGTATTTGCCTGGATTACCAGCCCCCGTTGTAACTAAGGTTGGTTTTAATTCAGCAATCAAATCAAAAATGGCATCCGTATGGGGATTCATCATCATCACATTGACCCCAAATGGTCGATCTGTAAGTTCACGACATTTTAAGATTGCAGCTCGAACCACATCCGCTGTCCAAGCACCTGTCCCAATGACACCTAAAGCCCCACTATTACTCACCGCCGCTGCAAACTCAGCTGTTGCGATATTGGCCATTGCGCCTTGTATAATGGGATATTTGATCCCAAGTATTTCATTTAATAACATCGTTGTTTCCTCCTAGAGTTCAATCAGTGTACCTGCCCAAATGAGACCTGCGCCAAACCCAACCAACAAAATTCGCATATTTACATGAATCAACCCGTTTGTCTTGGCTTGCGCATAAGCAATCGGGATACTGGCGGAAGACGTATTCCCAAATTCAGCCATATTCAATACAAATTTCTCTAGCGGAAGACCTAATTTATCTGCCACATGAGCAACAATTCGCGCATTGGCTTGATGTGGAATAATCAAATCGATGTCTTCTAAGTTCAGTTTTCTTTTAAGTAAAACTTGCTGAATCGCATCTTCTAGTGCCTTGACTGCAAAACGGAAAACCGCTTGGCCTTTCATTCGCAAATAAGGTGTTTGACCTTGAATATTACTTAAAGAAGCATTTAGTTTTAGTCCATCCGTTGTTAATGTG
Organism: Erysipelotrichales bacterium; assembly: GCA_038331365.1. Taxonomy (GTDB): domain Bacteria; phylum Bacillota_I; class Bacilli_A; order Erysipelotrichales; family Erysipelotrichaceae; genus UBA2212. The sequence continues at coordinate 9,349 of JBBQOY010000030.1, forward strand.
CCATCTTTGTCACCTTCTGTATTGACAAAATGAGTCCATGGCTTTCCACTATCACCTTTTCTTAAAAGAAAAGCCCCAGCCCCATCACCAAATAAGACAGCGGTCGAACGATCTGTATAATCGAGTATTTTACTGAGTGTTTCTGAACCAATAACCAAGGCTGTGGTTACTTGACCACTTTGAAGCAAAGCATCGACGGTTTGCAGGGCAACAATAAACCCACTACAAGCTGCATTGAGATCGAAAACCATCATGCGTTGTTTTGTTAGATTAAGTTTTGTTTGAACCAAAGCAGCCGTACAAGGCATCATCGTATCAGGGGTAAGCGTCGCTACAATGATGCAATCAATCGTTTTCGAATCAATTTGAGCATCCGTGATGGCTTTCTGAGCCGCACTTACGGCAAGATCTGAGGTGTTCTCATCTTTAGAAAAATATCGTGATTTAATCCCTGTTCTTTCAGTGATCCAAGTATCATTTGTATTGATGACTTTTGCGAGATCCTCATTGGTTACTTTATTGTCAGGAACAGCATAACCAACCCCTAGAATCTTTAGTCCATTCATAATTTGACCCCAATATCTCTATATTTTTTATAGCGTTGATCTAAAAGTACATTGGTTTTCAGTTTTCGTAAAATTTGAAGATCATTTCGTATTTCTGTTTTCATCGCAGAAATCACAGACAAT
>JBBQOY010000031.1:0-9902 GCA_038331365.1 Erysipelotrichales bacterium
TGAAGCAGTTTTGATCAGTGATAAGGCTTTTGCTGGCGCAGATGTTTTAGCGACTTCACATACCTTGGCGTATGCTGTTGAATGTTTAAAGACACCTTTTGAGTTGTATTTATGTGGACAACAAACCACCGATGGTGATACAGCTCAAGTTGGACCTTCAATCGCAGCGTTGTTGAATTTGCCTCATGTAAGCTTTGTTAAACAATTAAGCAATGAAAGTCGAACCGTAACAGTACAGTGTGTATCCAATGATGACCATATCCTTGCTCAAGTTAAAAAACCTTGTTTATTGACGATCGATAAAGATTTTGCGCAAGCGCGATATCCTTCCTATTGGCGTTTGAAAGAGATGCAGGCTTTACCGATCCGAACTTTAACCTTCGATGATATGAAAGATCCAGATACAATCAATCATATCGGTCAGGCTGGATCACCTACTTCTGTTTTGCATATTTTTCCACCCCAACATGATGTCATTTCAAAGCGTTTGATTGGTAAAACTGAAGACATTGTCATTGAATTGGTGAATTACTTGAAAGAGGAGCACCTCATCGAAAGGATCAGTCATGAGTAAGATTGTTATCAATCATGAAGCGTGTACTTTATGTGGTGCTTGTCTCAATGCTTGTCCTTTTAATGCCATGGAACAATTAAACGGTAAAATAGAAATTAATTCAAATTGTAAAGTGTGTTCTATTTGTGTTAAAAGTTGTCCAGAAAAGGCCATCTCAAAGCTTGAAGAAGCCCAATACTGTGTCGATAAGACGTTGTATAAAGGGATTTTGGTCATTGGTGAAATGCGTCAAAATGATCTTCATCCGGTGACTTTAGAACTCTTAGGGAAAGCCAATGCCTTAGCTAAAAAAATAAGTCATTCAGTGACGTGTTTGCTTTATGGCGAAAATCTTTTTGATGCAGCGCAATTATGTCTTTCCTATGGAGCGGATATCGTATATCTGCTCGATCATCGTGAACTTAAGTTTTTTAGAAGCGATATTTGTGCGACCCTGATCAGTGATTCTCTTGCAGACTTAAAACCTTCTGTGGTTTTGATTGGGGCAACTTCAATCGGACGTTCACTGGCACCTCGCATTGCCGCAACTTTAAAAACTGGGCTTACTGCAGACTGTACCCAACTTGACATTAAAGCCAATACCGACTTAATTCAACGTCGTCCTGCTTTTGGGGGGAATATCATGGCGGATATCATAACGTCGCGTCATCGCCCTCAAATGGCCTCTGTACGGTATAAAGTCTTTAATCCGATTGAAGAAATTAAGAATCCAAAAGGATGCATCAAGAAGTTACCCATCTCAGCAAAAAAGTTGCTTTCGAGCATCAATTTATTACAAATTCATCATCAGAATGTTTCAGAATCCATTACTGAAGCAAAACGCATCATTGTCGCAGGGGTGGGTGTCAGTGATCCAGAAGGCTTAAAACTGGTTCATGAGTTAGCTTCGCTGCTTCAAGCATCTGTCGCCTATACACGACCCTTAATTGAAAAGGGACTGGCGTCATATACACATCAAATTGGACTTTCAGGCAGAACGGTTCAACCAGAACTCATGATTACCTGTGGGGTCAGCGGGGCCATTCAATTTGTTTCAGGCATGGAACACAGTGAACACATCATCGCCATCAATGCAGATCCGAATGCGGACATCTTGAAAGTAGCCCATGTTGGGGTGGTGGGGAATGCCCATGAGATTTTACCTCAATGGATCGATGCTTTAAAGAAAGGGGCTTTCCATGTATAACAAAATCAATCAAAATGATCTGGATTTTTTAATTCAATTATTAGGTAAAGAGCGTGTTTTAACGAATATACCTGAAGGTTTTAATCGAGATGAGATGCCGATTTATGGTGAAGGCAATGGTGAAGTCGCTGTTTATGTCTTAAATACTCAGGAAGTATCCGCAATCTTAAACTATGCCAATACACATCAGATCGCAGTAACCACTCGTGGATCAGGGACGGGTTTGGTGGGATCTTGTGTGCCTTTATATGGCGGAATCATTCTTTCCACGCTCAAAATGAATAAGATTCTCTCCATTGATCCAAAAACGATGACTGCAGTGGTCGAACCTGGGGTCTTATTAATGAAATTAGCTGCAGAAACTGAGCGCCTTTCCCTGATGTATCCACCTGACCCAGGTGAAAAGAGTGCGACCATCGGGGGCAATGCAGCAACCAACGCTGGCGGTATGCGAGCGATTAAATATGGGGTTACCCGTGAATACATTAAAGCACTTGAAGTTGTTTTAGTGTCAGGTGAAATAGTCAACTTAGGCAAAGCGGTCTCTAAAAACAGTTCTGGTTATGCATTGAAGGATTTGATGATTGGCTCAGAGGGTACTTTGGGAATCATCACCCAACTGACTTTGAAACTGATCCCAAAACCACCGCTTAATGTTTCCTTGTTGGTTCCTTTTGATGATATTACGACTTGTTTGAATGCAGTTCAAGAAGTCGTTCAATTACCTGATATCTGTACAACATTAGAATTTATGGAAAAAGAAGTTTTGGATGATGCGAAAGAATACCTTGGTAAAGATTTTCCCGATCGTCATTATCCTGCCTATTTGATCGTCACTTACAGTGCTTCATCAACGATCCAATTGGAGGCGATGATTGATAAAGCATCAGTTTTACTTAAATCACTACATGCCAAAGATGTTTTCTTATCGGATACGGTGGAACGACAAGCGGCTTTATGGAATACACGAGGCGCTTTTCTTGAAGCGATTAAAAATTCTACCACCGTGATGGATGAGGCCGATGTGGTCTTACAGATCACTAAAATTGCTGATTATCTTGCCTTCATAAAACGACTTGAAAAACAAACAAAGGTTCGAATTCGTACTTTTGGGCACGCTGGTGATGGAAATCTACATGTCTATGTCTGTAAAGATGGGCTCGATGATCAAAGTTGGAATACAATGTTGCCTAAAATCATGGATGCTTTATATCAGCGTGCTAAAATCGAAAACGGAGCCGTGAGTGGTGAACATGGCATTGGTCATGCTAAAAAAGCATATTTGATCCAATCACTTGGTGAAACCCAAATCGAGTTGATGCGAGCGATTAAAAAAGTTTTTGATCCAAATGGAATCTTAAATCCAGATAAAGTAATTGATTTGAAGTAAGCACGTGCTTACTTTTCTTTAATCGTCGTCGTGTGTTAGAATAATACGGAGGTAAACACTATGGATTTCACTCAAGAAGCAAACAATAGAAAAGAAGTTTTAATTACAATTTTACAGGATCTCGTCAGAATTCCATCTTTGTTTGATCCTACGACCATCGGTCCCAATGTTCCTTATGGGCAAGCCTTAAGAAATGCCTTAGATTTTATGTTGGCCATGGCTAAAAAGGATGGCTTTAAAACAAGAGATTTAGAAGGGTATGCGGGAGTCATTGAATTTGGCGAAGGGGATGAAATTATGGGCGTTTTAGGCCATTTAGATGTCGTTCCAGTCGGAAAAGGTTGGAGCGTTGATCCCTTTTCAGCAACGATCAAAGATGGCTACATCATCGGTCGTGGGTCTCAAGATGATAAAGGACCGAGTGTGGCTGCTTATATGGCCATGAAGATCCTAAAAGATTCTGGGTTTGAACCGAAGAAACGCGTTTTTATGATTTTAGGAACCGATGAAGAAAGTGGTATGGGCTGTATGAAATACTACCAAAAACATGGTGAGATTCCGAACTTTGGCTTTGTTCCAGATGCGGAATTTCCTGTCATATATGGTGAAAAAGGTATCTTACAGTTGACCATTTCGGGCAATCCTGCAACTCAGATTTTATCTTTAAAAGCAGGGGAAAGACCCAATATTTGTATCGGTGAAGCAAGCGTTGAAATGAAAGGCCAAGCCAGGGCTCAATTATTTGATTTCTATCTAAACACCAATCAACTTGAAGGACGTTTAGAAACCTTCCCTGATCGAGTTTCATACTTTATTAAAGGTAAATATGCGCATGGTTCTATGCCGCAAGAAGGCATTAATGCGGCTTGGCATTGTTTGAACTTTATTGGGGCAGCTTATCAAGATGAACTTGCTTCAACTTTGGCTAAGTTACTTAAAGAATATCGTGGGGATGCTTTAGGGATTCGATATTTTGGATCTCATATGGGCTTCTTAACCGTTAATTTAGGAATCATCTCATTGGATCAAAGCCAATTAAACCTTGTCTTGGACATTCGTTATCCCCAAGAAACCAATGAGCTTATCATTGTTGAATCAATTCAAAGGACCTTAGATGTGCAACTTGCAGGTCTAAAAGTATCCATTAGAGAATTCAAAGCGCCACTTTTTTTCGATCCTAAAAGTAAACTGGTCTCAACTTTAGAGAAAATATATCGTGATTATAGTCATGACACGCAAAGTCAACTGATGACGATGGGAGGGGGAACTTATGCCCGTTCATTTGATAATTTCGTTGCTTTCGGAGCAGAGTTTCCTTTGAAGAAACGTCCAGATTGGGTGGGAAACGTTCATCAAGCTGATGAGGGTTATGAAATCGAACAATTGGTGTTAGCCACGGCAATTTATGCGCAAGCCATTCATGATCTGACGAGCAATTAAACATGAGGATGCGCAATAAGCCTTGGGCAAGTGATTTTCTAGCCCACCATCCCAATGTAATAATCAACCCTGAAATAAATCAAGGGCAATGGCTGGATCATTATCAAAAAGTGATACTTGAAATTGGCAGTGGTAAAGGCCAATATATCTTTGATTTAGCCACAGCCCATCCGGAGAATCGTTATCTTGCTTTAGAAAAAGATAAGAATGTCTCAGCGACTGCGCTCAAAAAAGAATCTGTTACAGACTTAAAGAACCTGTCTTGGATTATTGATGGGGCAGAAAAAATACAAGACTGGTTTGTAAAAGGTGAACTGGCTGAAATTCATCTTAACTTCAGTGATCCATGGCCTAAGAAACACCATGCGAAACGGCGCTTAACCTCTAAGTCTTTTATGCCTATGTTTATCACATATTTGAATGAACAAGGCTTGATTAAGTTTAAGAGTGACAATCAAAAATTGTTTGAATATACCATCTTAGAGATGCAACAATATCCTCTCGAAATGATTTTTTTTAGTGTGAATTATAAACACGATCTGAGTGAAGAAGATGCCTATACTGAATATGAAGAAAAATTCAATGCGCTTAATCAACCGATTTATCGCGCTGTTTGGAGAAAAATATGAGTTTAAATAAAACAACAATAAGTTTAATGAAAGAATTGACCCAAGCTTTTGGGATTCCAGGCGATGAACAAGAAGTAAGTCGCATTCTACTGAAACACTATACCGAACTTGCCGATGAAGTGATTTATGATAATCTTGGATCGATTTTTGCGGTCAAGAAAAGTAAAAATAAAGATGCGAAGACCATCATGATTGCCGCACATATGGATGAAGTTGGTTTCATCGTAACCAAGATCAATAAGCGTGGGTCAATTGGATTTGCGCCTGTTGGTGGCTGGTGGAGTCAGACTTTATTGGGTCATAGAGTTTTAATCAAAACGAAACTAGGCAAGAAAATCAAAGGGACAATCGGCTCTATTCCACCACATTTGTTAAGTGAAAATGATCGTAAATCACCTATGGAAATAAAACATATGTTGATCGATATCGGACAGACATCAAAAGAGGCTGTTGAAGCGGTAGGGATAACGATGGGGTCAAGTATCATCTTAGAAGGATCTTTTGAGATCCTCGAATCAGGTGCTCGATTGCTTTCAAAAGCTTGGGACAATCGATATGGTTGTATTATGGGGGTTGAACTCCTTACAGCGCTTAAAAATATTGAGCTCGATGTGAATCTCGTCATTGGTGCGTCAGTTCAAGAGGAAGTCGGTATACGCGGTGCACAAACTTCTACTTATTTGATTAAACCAGACGCTGCCATTGTATTCGATTGTTCTCCAGCCAATGATGCATCAGGCGATGCTGGTTCCTTTGGTCAATTGGGAAAAGGTCCTCTGGTTCGTTTCATTGATGCAAATTATCTGCCTCATCGTGGCTTTTTGTACCATTACATCGATGTATTGGAGGCCAATGAGATTCCTTATCAGTATTATCAATCTTTGGGTGGTACGGATGCGGGTGCCATTCATAAATCTTTTGAAGGCGTATTAACTTTAACAATGTGTATCTGTGCCAGAAACATTCATACGAATTCTTCGATCATCGATGTTTCAGATTATGAACATGCCAAAAAGGCAGCTTTGGCACTCATTAAGACCTTAACGTCAAACTCCATCGATGCACTTAAAAAAGTGATACAATAAATTATATGAAAAGACGAGTAATCATTCTTTTAATGGTTATGTTTGGTTTGAGTGCTTGTGCAAATATTACGACAAGCAATCTTCAATCCTCTCTTAAAACTTCAGCGCTGGAAGCGGCAACGAAACCTACTAACACCATTAACAACATCTCTAAAGGTTTGTACAGCTACTACTTACCACCCCATATCGGCCGAAAAACATCCACTGAAACTTCGACCATTTTAACCAGCAACAATATTAATATTCTAATGAACTTGGATGTTATTGATGTCATCAGCAACAGTTATTATGATACGAGTAAAACCTTTAAATCAATGTTGGCAAGTTCAGAAAATCTTACCAGTTTTGATGGTGACTTTATCAATAGTTCAGGTGATTTTGTGAATTATCGAGTTAATATTATGAGCATCACTGATCATTTAATCTTATTGACCTTAGAAAGTGGCTACTTTGTTTTCACTACCATCACACCGATCAGTTTGAGCACGGAATTACTTCATGATATGATTTCGATTGCGAGAACGTGTAGGGTCGATAGTCCTGCGGTATTATTGGCTTATTCAACTCGAGAATCGATTGATTATCAAAGAGAAACCTTAGATATGTTTTCGCAGATTGCTCCGGAATCTGGAAGTGTTTTAGATATGATTTCAGGAGGTAAACCCATTGATATACCGAATTAAACAAGTTAATAATGCACAAAGGGAGAGAACCTATGTTTAAAAAACTGGCCTCATTGTTATTTGATGAAGAAGAAATCATCGAAGAGCCGCATGATGAAAAACCTGATCTAAAGCAAATTAAAACGATTAAAGAATCTAATCCTGATCAGTTTGATCCTCTTTTAAAAACGGTTTCACCGCTTGAAAAAACCAAAAGAAGTAGTTTTGAGAATATCACTGCTGACGAAGGAGAACCACTTTATGAAGCGACAGTCCTTTCTAGTCAAAAAAATGAGAAACCCAATCGACCCTTTGAAGCCAATTTTGAAAATAAGAAACCGAGTTTAACCAAAGATGTCTATGAATTTAAGCCAGTCATTAGCCCAATGTTTGGGATTGCTGAAAGTGAAAAAGAACATCTCCGCCCAACTTTCGTCCAAACCACTGAAGTCAAAAATGACAGTCATCTTCAAACCGTCATCAGCCCATACTATGGTGCAATCCATAAAGATCTTAAAACCGGTCCCGAATACTCAAATGTGGTGTCTTTAGAACCATCACATTTTAAGGCTAAAGTTGCTGAATATGTTGAAGAACCAAAACCGGTTATTATAGAAAATATTTCAATTGAAAATTTGATTCAACCGGATCCAATTGTCGATATTCCTGTTGAACTTATTTCTGAAACAACAGAACTCGAAAAAGACGAAGATGTGACTCAATTTTCTTTGTTTGAAGAAGACTAAAATGATTTTTTTTATTGGCATTAAAGGCGCTGGAATGGCAGCATTGGCGTGCATGATGAAGGAAGTTGGCGAGACTGTCGAAGGATCAGACTTAGAAAAGCATTTTTTCACCGAAGAACAGTTGCACGAGTTGAATATCCCTATTCATCCGTTTGGGACAATACCTGTAGATGGAGCAACCGTCATCATTGGCAATGCTTTTAGTGAAAGTTTTGAGGATGTCTTAAAAGTTCGTCAAAATCCAAGCCATAAGATTTATCGGTTTCATGAATTTTTAGGTCAATTAACCAAACAATACGTTACGGTTGCATTAAGTGGATCTCACGGTAAAACAACAACCACCACAATGATGGCGTCGATTTTAGGTCAATTCAAAAAAACCGCTTATTTGATTGGGGATGGCCACGGTCATCTTTCTAAAGATGCGTATTATTTAGCGATTGAAGCAGATGAATATCGTCGTTTTTTTCATGCATACTATCCTAAATATGCGGTTGTGACCAATGTTGATCTCGATCATGTGGATGTGTATAAAGACGAAGCTGAATATCGAAAGGCGTATGAAGATTTTGCTGAAAATGTGACGGATACTTTAATTCTATTTGGAGATGATCCTCAAGTAAGAGCACTAAAATTAAACAAAAAACATCTTTTTTATGGACTTGATCCAAAAAACGATGTTTATGCTGAAATTATCGAAGAAAATAGTGAACACACGCGTTTCAAACTCTTTTTTAACCAGGTCTATCTCGGTGAGATTGATGTTCCATTTTCGGGTCGTCATTTGATTTGGAATGCATTGGGAACCATTACGGTTGCCTTATTGGAACAAATACCACTCGCCTTAATCCAAAAGGGGCTTAATGATTTTAAAGGGGCATCCCGTCGCTTTGTGGTTGAAAAAGTGGGAGAAAATGTATTTATTGACGATTATGCTCATCATCCGACTGAAGTCAGTGTTACCATTGATGCTGCGCATTTGCGTTATCCTAATTTACCTTTAATTGCGATTTTCAAACCCCATCGTGTTTCACGCTTGCTCCATTTTGCAGACGAATTTGCGAAAGCATTGGATAAAGCGGATCAAGTATATTTAATTGACTTCAATGCCATTGATGACAAAGAAGTTGGAATCGATATTGACATTACTTATCTACAAAAACGTTGTAAAAACGCTGAAATCATCACTGAAGATGACAACGGTGCTATTGTTTTAGCACAGCATGCTCCAGCATGTTACTTATTTATGAGTTCAAAAGATATCTATATTTTATCAGATGCCCTAAAGCGCTATCAGAATTCTTGAAAATATTTACATTTTCGTTTATACTAACTATGAGGTGATCGAATGGACGCACTATTAGAGTCTTTATCATCAGTTTCTCTGTTGCTCTTACCAGTTTTAGGTGTCGCAGTACTCATTGCACTCTTAATTCTTTTATTTAGAGTCTTTGATTTACTTAAAAAGGTTGATAAAACAGTTGTGCATGTTGATGAAACACTTCAGAAAATCGATGGACCCATCAATACTGTGGTCAATGTCTCTAAAACCATTGATTTTGTGAACAGTGCAGCTGAAAACGCAGCTAAAACCATCGCGATTACGGCAGCTAAGAATATTACATTAATCGTTGATTGGCTCAAGCAGTTTTTAAACAAACATAATGAAACGAATGATGTTTCCGACATAGAAGAAACAACCGAGGAAGAACTCGGACTATAGGAGCACACATGGAAAATAATTTTAAAGAAGAATTGAACAAGCTCGTTGAGAAGGCTAACAAATTTGCTGACGACATTCATTTAAAGGAAAACTTAGAATCCTTTAGAGCGGATCTTATCGAACTGGTCGAAAAAACAGGTAAAAGAATCGATGACATTTCGCATGATGAAGAACTGAAATCAAAATTTAGAGACGGTGCAAACCAAGTTAAAGAGGGTGCCATTAGAGGTGCTAAGTACGTTGGTGATAAAACCACTGAATTCTTTGAAAGACCCGATGTTCAAGAAAACATCGAGAAAGCCAAAGATAAGACCATTGAAGTTGCTGAGAAAGGTGTCGAAGCCTTGAAGAAAGCACTCAAGAAGAAGGAGTAATTATGAAGCGTGTTACAATCTACGATGTCGCCAACGAGGCCAACGTGTCTTTGGCTACGGTTTCTCGCGTCATCAACGGACTTGAAATTGTCA
>JBBQOY010000032.1:0-9709 GCA_038331365.1 Erysipelotrichales bacterium
CGCTTTGTCTTTAAAAATATTAACGACAATGATGTTGTTGACCTTACCATCCAAGTCCAATAAACCATACACAACTTCTTCTTTGGATGAAGAAGCAACTTCAGCTGAGATCTTGAGGGTTGAGGCAAAGAGTAAGATAAATACTGACATTAAGGTGATTAGTTTTTTCATAGGGGTCATTTCCTTTATTTTGATTGATGAAACTCATTTTTATGTGTTGTTTTCTGAATGATCTTGTCAAACAAAACCAACAAAGCCGGTAATACACAAGACACCATTGTCAAGGACAACAGCGTTCCTCGTCCAATCAAGATTCCTAATTCACCAATGATCGGATTGCTGGTGGTCAACATCAATGTAAACCCAGCTGTGGATAAAATAATCGCTGAAACCAGGATAGAAATTAAATTATCTTCGATGGTGACACGCATGGCTTCTTGCTTCGGCATCGATTTACGATTGGTCAAGTAACTGTTGGTAAACAAGATCGCATAATCCACTGTCGCACCAAGTTGAACTGTACTGACAATCAAATACCCGATAAAATTGATGGATTGACCTGTAAAATAAGGTATCGCTAAATTGATCCAAATGGCAGTTTCAATCGTAAACAATAAAAGTAAAGGCAAGACCAAAGATCTGAATGTAATTAACAAAACAATAAAAATCCCCATGATTGCAATCAGATTAACCAAAGTTACATCGATCGAGACCACTTTCTTCATATCATATAAAGTCGCACTGGCACCTGTTAGATAATAAGAATCATAATGCAAAGCCGTGGTTTCTAATAGCGTTTCTACTGTTTTAAAGGCATTTGCACCTTCTTCAGCCGTATCAGAATAGATAATAATCCGTGCATAATGCTCTGAGTAAAATTGATTCACAACAGCTTGGGGAACGAAAGCTGTTGGAATCTCAGCGCCAACTGCCGTTGTATAGGATAAGACATTGCTGATGTGGGGTAAATCAGAGAGTGCTTCACAAAGTTTCGCCTCTTTACCGATACTGTCTTTTGGGACAAGTAAAACCATCGTATTGTGCTTACCAAACTTTTCATTAATCAAAGCACTGTCTGAGCCAACACGCGAAGCCCCTGTTACACTGCCCATGCCATAAAGAAATGTGGTATTGGCTTGAGCCAAGAAACTGGGCACAACAACAAGTAAAGCCAGAATCAAGAAAGGCAATCTAACCTTCATCAACCATTTTCCAAACACTTTAAACTTAGGCATAAAAGGACGATGCTTGGTTTTATCGATGACCTTATGAAAAATCAAGGTAATGACCGGTAAGAAAATCATGACAGAAACGAAACTAAAGGTCACACCTTTTAATAGATTGAGACCTAAATCAGCCCCAATCCCAAACCGCATGAAAATCAGGGCAGAAAAGCCGATCATGGTGGTCGCTGCACTCGCAGCAATGGTTGGGAAGGATTGTTTCATCGCCATTTTCATGGCGACCTTGGGTTCATATTTAAGCCGATGGTCATTAAAGCTATGGAGTAAGAAAATCGCATAGTCTAATGAAACAGCCAACTGTAAAACGGGACTGACTGTTTTCGTAATAAACGAGATGTCCGTAAAGATGACATCGGTGCCCATATTTAAGACAATGGCAATCCCGATGGTCAACATGAAAAATAATGGTTCAATCCAAGAAGTCGTCGTTAAAATCAGAATAAGAACAATAATCGGAACCAAGATGCCCATGGCATTTGTGACTTCCTTAACGGACAGGTTTTGCGTTGCAGCTTTACTGATGGCATCACCATCGGTCGCATTGGTTTCGCCAATCAGAGCATAAATAGCGCTAACTGTGGCTTTTTCTTTACCGTTTTCAATCGTAAGTGACATTAACGCATTGCCCTCTTTATAGTATTCCTTTAAAAGAGAAGCATCCATAAAATCAAGTGGTGTCGTTTCTAACACGTCGAGTCCCACGATATCATCCAACCAGGTTACTGCAGTGACGCCGTCTATGGCTTCAAGTTGAGCTTTTGTGGCAAGGGCTTGATTCAAGGTTACGTCCATCAACATGACCCGAGCATTGGGTAACTCAGATCCAAATTCGCTCTGCATCACTTTAATGGTTTGAGTAGATTGGGAATCCTTTGGTAGATAGTCCACCAAATTATAATTAACTGAAACCAAACGCATTAAAACACCACTCAAGATGGCCATTAAAACAAACGCAATCAAAACACTTCTTCTATGCTTGATGATTGAGTGAGAAAATTGATTCACTTGAATACTCCCTTTAACATACACGGTGTTGATATTCCACCATATGTATAGTATATTTAGCCTAAACAAAGAGTTCAACAGACAGATGACATCGTTGTGTTACTTGTTGTCATTATCATACCTTTTTGTTGATTATCTAACACCAAAAATGAAATGGAGTTCACTTATGAGAAGCAAAGCAGATGATCGACGTGTTAAGTACACCAAGATGGTCCTCAAGGAAAGTTTTATATCAAAACTGGAACAGAAAGACATCTCACAAATCACCATCAAAGAGATTTGTGAAGATGCCGACATCAACCGAGCAACCTTTTATGCGCACTATAATGATCAATATGATCTTCTACGTAAAATAGAAAATGAACTGATCGATAACATCAAAGCTCATTTGGATCAATTAGATCCTAAATTTGAGCATTCTAACGCAATCATAATGGTTGAGAAAATCTTCGACTATCTTAAAGAGAATGTTAGATTATGTAAACTCCTCTTAAGTGATCGAGGCGATTTCAATTTTCAAAAAGAAGTCATGGGTTTAGTCTACGACATCATCCTTTCTAAACTCAATAACAATGACAAAATATCTAAAGAAGATACAGAGTATATTTACTCTTTTGCCATCACAGGGTGCGTTGGTGTCGTTCAGAAATGGTTAGACAGTGATATGAAGAAGTCCCCACGTCTGATGTCGGAGATGGTTGTTAAGCTTTCTAGAAGTATTTATTGGTAAGCATTAAAAAGTCCAGTAGAAATCACTGGACTTTTTAATGTTTAATCTTTTAAACCATTCAATCAATTATGAAAGCCCAAGCATTACTCTCACATTGTGCGATTTTCCGTCATCGACTAAAACAATTTGATTCCCTGAAATAAGCATTTTATCAACAAAGATCTTTTTGACCCCTTTGTTTACGCCTTCAGGATTCTCGATTTTGATAAGATAAGTCGATGTCTGATACCTGTAGGTGATGGAATAGTTGTCCCAATAGGTTGGGATACAAGGATCAAGTATGAGGGAAGTCCCTGCTTTTTTGAAGCCAAGAATGTATTCCAAACCCGCTCTAAGCATCCATCCTGCTGAACCTGTGTACCAAGTCCAACCACCTTTACCGGTATGTGGATTGACAGAATAAACATCTGCAGCCATGACATACGGTTCAACTTTATATCTCATGTAGTCTCTGAAGTTGTTGGTATGGTTGATCGGGTTGATGAGATCATAACTTTCAAGTGCCTTATTCCCTTGACCGAGTTTTGCATAGGCAATGATGACCCATGCTGCAGCATGCGTATATTGTCCACCGTTTTCTCGAATGCCTGGAAGATAGCCTTTAATGTAGCCTGGTTCGAATTCATCTGAATTAAAAGGTGGCGTCAATAGACGAATCAAGCCGTTTTCTTTATCAATCAGATACCCTTCTAAGGATTGAAGTGCTTGAGAGGCTCTTAAAGGATCTCCCGCTTGAGACAATACAGCCCAACTTTGAGCAATCGAATCGATCTTACATTCTGTATTTTGATTGGAGCCCAAAACTTGACCGTTGTCGAAATATGCACGACGATACCACTTCCCATCCCAACCATATCGTTCGATGGATTCAACCAATTGCTTACGTGTTAAGGCATATTTTTCAGCTTTAACCTGATTACCTCTTTGATTACAAATTGGGATAAATTGATCCAACACAGCCACTAAGAACCATGCCAACCAAATGCTTTCACCTTTGCCTTTATTGCCGACTTTATTCATACCGTCATTCCAGTCACCAGACCCCATAAGGGGTAAGCCATGGATGCCTAACCGCGTTGCTTTATCAATGGCTAGGACACAATGTTCATAAAGGCTTACCTGTTTCTGACCTATTTCTGGCTGGAAGTACTTATCATCTTCAGTGTCACTTAAAAGTGGACCCTTGAGAAATGGCAAGTGCTCATCTAAGATTGATGCATCGCCAGAAATCCTAATGTATTCACTGCTCACATAAGGCAACCATAACAAATCATCTGAAATATGTGTTCTAACGCCAACGCCTTGTGGATCATGCCACCAATGTTGAACATCACCTTCTAAAAACTGATGCGCTGCATTCGTCAAAATTTGTTTACGCGATAGTTCTGGCCAGAAATGAGCTACCGCAAGACTGTCTTGAAGTTGGTCTCTAAACCCCGTGGCTCCACCTGATTGGTAGAATCCAGATCTTGCCCACAATCGACAAGCAATGGTTTGATATTGCAGCCAACCATTCAATAAGAGATTCATTGAAGGACTTGGTGTCTTCACTTGAATCTGACTCAACTTATCTTGCCAGAATGATTTGACTAAAAGCAAAGCCTCGGTTGCTTTTCCTTCTTGTCGATATGTTTGGCATAGGGTTTGAACATCAACATCATTTGATGCAACACCCATCATAAATACGATTTCTTTACTTTCATTTGGATCCAATGTTACTTTAACTTGTAATGCACCACAGATGTCAAAACCAGCCCCAATCTTTCCATTCAGATTGACTTCGCTTAAACCATCGGGAGCACTCAAGCCACCCGCCCCAAAGAATGCCTTTCGATCAGCACTCCACGACCTTGTTTCTGTTGAAACATCCATAAAGACCTTTTTACCTTCAAGGTAAGCAGTGTGTGGATTTTCTAAAATTAAGATATTATGATCAATCATTCGGGTTTTAATAAAGAGATGGTTATTTTGATCATTGGCTTCTAATATGGGTTTAATCACAAGCGTCAAACTCAAGGTTCTTCTTTGTTCGCAAATATTTTTGAGGTTAACGATGGTTAATTTAACAGCATCCTGAATTGGCACAAACGTAGTATTCCTTTGTTTAATCCCATGACTGGTGTGTTCAAACACAGAGTAACCAAACCCATGTCGAATTAAGTAGTTTTCATCTTCTCGAATCGGTAAAGCCGTGGTCGTCCAAGTTTCATTCGTTTCATCATCATGAAGATAGAGCACTTCACCTGGGGTATCCGAAACAGCATCATTGGACCATGAGCTTATTTTGCTTTCATGACTGTTGTCTGCCCAAGTTGTAGCAGAACCTGATTCTGAAATCAGGAAGCCAAAATTTGGATTGGCGATGACGTTGATCCATGGGGCAGGTGTATTCTGTCCTTTTTCAAGTCGTATGACATACTCATTGCCTTCAGGTACGAAGCCACCACATCCATTGAATAAAATAAGTTCAGGTAGTTTTTGTATCGGATGTTCATAGTGAACTGGGGCTTTAGTGATCAGTTTGTTTTCGACAACAAGTTCTTCATCGATTGACTGAACTTGTTCTTTCATGGTTCTACCATCCCCGAGTAAAATCACTCTTGAAGAAGCATAAAGCAAGGCAATGTCATCGGTTTGTATCTTGTTTTTATCCAGGATAAAAACATCTCTGACTTTATTCGAGTTATCGCTGGTTTTAGAAGATAAAACAATGTCTGAAATGATTTGCATTAGGGAATTTTCATAACTATAGGCTTCATCACTCAAAATAATCAAATCGACTTTGAGATCAATTAAACGCCAATACTCATGGGCTTTTAAGATTTCATTAAGGATTTGAGTCAATCTTGTTTCATTCAAAATCACCAAAACTTGAGCACGATCGCCAGAGATTCCATATTTCCACAAAGCGGATTGACCTTTGGTGTTCTTTTGAAGTACTGGCATATGCGCCATGCGCGTTTGTCCTCCAAACAAAAGATCTGAAACCATATCTTGATATAATTCCAATTCTGTCACATCGAGATTGAGAAAACGCGTCTCCATTTGACTTCTAATTTTCGCTAAATCAAAAGCACTATCTACCGTTTCAGGGGTCGCATATTTATCAATCAGTGAGAGTAATAACTCTTCATTTTCACTGATGGCACTGACAAACGAAACTTCACTTGACTTGCCTGGTTCAACTTTAATTTTTAAACGATGACTCATGATGGGATCCAAGACGGGTCCTATTGTATTCGACAAAGGTTTATTCTCACTTAAGAAAGATGGGGACTTAAGATCGTGGCCTCTTCCAATCATTTGATTACGATCCGTTTCGGTTTCAATATTGCCTATCGTTGGTTCTTTAAGGACGACGGCGTTGGCGAGCCACATCTTCTTCTCATTCTCAGACCTGGGTCGTCTCAAAGCAACCAGACAGTTTCTGTCTGGATAAATATCCGTTTCGATGAATAGATTACTAAAAGCCGGATGGGCAATGTCTGTAATCTGGGGGGTCAAAACAACTTCAAAGTAGCTGGTCAATTCTAAGGTGACTGGTAATGGTCCATTGTTTTTAACCGTAACTCTGCGTATTTCTACATTGTCACCCGTCGCAACCATCACTTCTGTTTTGGTTTCAATCACGCCATCTTCGCGCGTAAATACAGCTCGATCTGGGGTAAAACTAGCTTTATAGGATTCTGGCATAACGTTAAGTGGTGCGTAAGTCGATGACCACTGGGTTCCCGTCTCAATATTCTTTAGGAAGAAAAACATTCCGTAGGGATCTAATGTACTGTCTTCACGCCAACGATTTACCGCAATGATCTTGTTTTTACTGTATCCAGTTCCACGATCTGTAATCATGACTGAATAGTTACCATTGGTTAAAATATGGGCTTTAGGCAAGCCTAAATCGGGTCTCATAAAGACTCGAATTGTATTCTTTTCGCGAATCCGTGGTTCTTTGGCAACACTGACTTTTTCTTGGTGAGATTTGGTAATGACCAAATTGGTAGGGACCTTTTCTTGAAGCAACATACGAGCTGCATTCATCTCAGGGTCTTTATGGAACCTTTCTTGCATAATATTTGCATTCAGAAAATTATCTATTGCAACCAAACTCATGCCTTGATGATGTGCCATAAAACTTTTAACGATGGATCGTTTGGTCTCAAAATTCGTCCGTTCAGGGGTATAATCGGCTGCTTCATAGTAACCATAAGGTCCATCTAAGCCTTCTTTACTCAAGCGTTCTAGATTTAATATTGCACCTTTTGGATCCACCATCAATGCCAATAGAGTCGCATACGGGGCAACAACCACATCTTCAATCAAACCTCGCTTTAAACCCAACCATGGGATACCGATGGCTTTATACTGATATTCGAGATTGAGTCCTAGGTCATTGAAACCTGATTCCGAAGTCCCCCAAGGGGTTTCTCTTTGTTGGGCATATTTCTTTTGACTCTTGATGACGAAAGAATAGGTCTCATCTAGCAAAGTGTGTTTATACGTCTTCATGATCAATAAAGGCATCAGATACTCAAACATGGTTCCGGTCCAAGAGATTAAGCCCTTATAATGATCAACGATGGTTAAAACACGGCCCAATTTAAACCAATGCGTTGGGGGTACTTCACCTTTGGCAATACTGATATAACTGGTTTGGCGTGCTTCTGAAGTCAGTAAATCATAATAAGAGTTGGTTAGTTTATTGTCTGAAAGGTTATACCCAATCGAAAACAACTGTTTCTTTTTATCATACAGAGGCACAAACGACATCTCATCCAAGCTTTTCCCAATCCGCAGAATCAAAGTTTCAACGGTATTGATTTGTTGTGTGATTCGATCATCTGAGGCAATCAAGGCTTGGGTAAGTGTTTGAAGCCATTCATTCAATTCTATGGATTCTTGGGTTGCGAGTCTTTGGAGTTCCTCACTCAATTCCTGTGCGATTTGTTGTGCACTTTGATGATGTTTAAGTGTTTGAGCCAATGACCCATTGCTTTTTAATAAACTCATCAATTGATTAAACAGTTTGCTTCTTAGATCGTTAGGATGATCACTGCAATTGATTTGAGGCATCGTTTCTAAATAAGCAATCTCTGGTCTAAAATCGAGTAAATCTTGTTTAAAGTGTTGAATCATCGCTTCTGACTTTCTCATCCATACCGATTTTTTACTGATTTGAAGTTTTGATTCAGAACTTAAATCATTCAGAAGATGAAACCAATCCACGGCATCAAGATTTTGTGTTGTATATTGAGGCTTAGCTTTTAAGATCGACAATAAACTTAACCCAGGTTTGCCTGCACAAATCAACGTATCTTCAATCCCATTGATAAAGGATTGCGTGATGAGGGGTTCACTCAAAGATGCTTTTAAAGCCTGCCGGATCGTAATCAAATAACCAGCGAGATTACCACTATCCACGGTTGATATATACGGTGGATCTAAGGGTTTCAAGGTAATGGTGTTATACCAGTTATAGAGATGACCATTCCATTTGTCTAAACTTTCAATCACTGTGAATGTTTTATCCAGTAAATTTGTCATCTGAATCATACTAAAATAGCCTAAGTCCTTGGCGCTTAAAACAGCCATCAGATTCAAACCGATGTTGGTCGGAGAAGTTCTGAAAGCCAACCCGGTGGGTGGATCCACTTGATAATTATCTGGGATAAGATAGTGCGTTGCACTGTTTGAAAATTCTTCAAAGTAACGCCATGTTTTTCGCGCCACCACCCGCAACTTCAATTTATCACTGTTTTGAATATTTAATGGTTGCGGCTCATGTTCAATGCTGATCCAGTAAGCAATAAAAGGACCACTTGCCCATATGACCATCATGCCTAAACTTAAAATGAACAAATGTGGTTTAAAGAAGTACGATAAAATCGGCAAGACTGGAGAAAAGAAGAGAGAGGATTTCATCTTCAAAACATAACTATAAAGGCTATTTTTTTGAGATCGTTCGATGTCTGCAGAGGTCACCCATTCCAAAAGATTCTTCCCAGTGACAAAGACTCTAACGAGTGTTATCCCAATGGCTTTTAGCATCAAAAATGCTTGGTATGGGATAAATACAATCCCCAATAGGATTTGTAAAACTTCTGCTTTCAACCCTTCAATAACTGGAAGATAAGATCTCACTCGAATTGTCGAGAATCGAATGGAAAATAATTCCGAAAGTACATGAACCATAAACGTGAAGAATTGGATAAAGAGAAAGAATAGAATCCAAACCAACTCATTGCCCGGTAGTATTGAAAAGATTAAAATTAAGAAAACCAACTGAGCGGGTTGAACCAAACTGCGGCGTATGTTATCCCACATCTTCATTTTTGAGAGTAAAGAAAGTGGATTATCGATGTGTTCTCGTTTGCCATTGAGAATCTTTTTGCGTAAGAAAGGCAACAATTGCCAATCACCTCTTACCCAACGATAAAGGCGCGCTGAATAAGCATTGTATCGCGTCGGCTCTGAATCGACCAGCTTAATATCGGATACCAACCCACTGCGTACATACGAACCTTCTAATAGATCATGACTTAGAACTGTATTTTCAGGGATTGCTCTTTTTAGTACCGCGTTAAATACTTTTAAATCATAGATGCCTTTGCCTGTGAAACTACCTTCTTTAAATAGATCCTGATAGACATCTGAGACGGCGTTTGTATACGGATCGATGCCTTCAACACCCCCAAAAATACGTGAGAAAATCGAAAAGTTCTCATTCGCA
>JBBQOY010000033.1:0-9626 GCA_038331365.1 Erysipelotrichales bacterium
ATCTAAGACGTCACCTTTGATTCTAATCACCCGTTCATCAAGACTTTCAGCGTTCTCATGGGGCAATATAAAACCAATCACTCTGACCTTCTCTTGAATCATAAGATTAGCAATGGTGTGCCCCAATGATCCAGCAGCACCGGTGATTAGATAGCTTTTCATATCAACTATTATTATAAACTCAAAAAGTGCTTTTAATCGAAGTTACGTGTGCAAAAGTCAGAACTGACTTTCGCATCAGGTGGAGTTCATTATTGTGTATAATTAAAGTATATTAAACAGATATTGTTTTATTCGAAAGGATCATCCCCCATTATGAAAATAGCCATCGCGGGAATGGGCTACGTCGGCTTGGCCAACGGTATCCTACTTGCTCAACATCATGAAGTCGTTATTTTAGATATCATAAAAGAAAAAGTTGAGATGCTTAATCGAAAACAATCGCCCATTGGCGATGTTGAGATCGAATATTATCTCGCTGAAAAAAAGTTGAATCTGTATGCAACCAGTGATCCTCAGATCGCTTATTCTAAGGCCGACTATGTCATCATCGCGACCCCAACCAATTATGATCCTGATAAGAATTTCTTTGAGACAGGCAGTGTCGACAATGTCATAGAGACTGTTTTAAAAATTAATTCGAATGCCATCATGATCATCAAGTCAACAGTCCCGGTTGGTTATACAGTCAGTCTCCAAGCAAAATATAGTACCGATAAAATCATCTTTTCACCTGAATTCTTAAGAGAAGGCAAAGCACTTTATGATAATCTCTATCCTTCTCGGATCGTTGTCGGTGATCAAGGATCCTATGGAAAAGTTTTTGCCCAGCTCTTAAGTGAAGGTGCCATTAAAAAAGACATCCCCATCTTATATACCGGTTCTACCGAAGCTGAAGCCATTAAATTATTTTCAAATACTTATCTTGCCCTTAGAGTCGCTTATTTCAATGAACTCGATTCTTATGCAGAAATCAGAGGGCTCAATACGAAAGAAATCATTGAAGGTGTTGGACTAGATCCCCGTATTGGGTCTCACTATAATAATCCTTCGTTTGGTTATGGGGGCTATTGCTTACCCAAAGATACCAAACAGTTGTTGGCAAATTATAAGGATGTCCCACAAAACATTATGAGTGCCATCGTCGATGCAAATCGTACGAGAAAAGATCACATTGCTGAAATGATACTTAAACGAAAGCCACAAGTGGTTGGGATTTATCGCTTAACGATGAAGACCAATTCTGATAATTTTAGACAGTCGGCCATCCAAGGCATCATGAAACGGCTTAAAGCCAAAGGCGTTGAAGTCATCATTTATGAGCCCAATCTGCAAGAAGATAAATTCTTTAATTCGCTGGTGGTTAAAGACTTAATTGCGTTTAAAACTAAGGCCGATGTGATCGTTGCCAATCGGATCACCGAAGAAATAAAGGATGTTTTACCTAAGATTTATTCACGTGATTTATTTAGTCGCGATTAGAGAAGGTTCCTCATGAAGTTACATCATTCTACAAAGTTAACAATGATTAAGAATTAAATAAACCATTTCAATTCAAACCAAGATGCCTGTTATGTAAAGAAAAAACTAACCTAATCTTATATATTTATAAGGTCGACAACTTGAAACTCATTTAAAAAAATCCTTGAAGATCAAGGATTTTTGATATTACATTTTATAAAATGTTGAGACCTTTTCTTTTAGATAATCAATGTAATACTGAGGATTAAATGGTTCACCTGTCACTGAAGTGAGCAATTCTTTAGGTTCATAGACACCGCCATGCGTATGAATATTTTCTTTTAACCATTTTTTAATTAAAGTAAATTGATTTGAGCTAAGTGATTCTTCTACATCGACATCTTTTCGCAAAGCTTTCATCCATTGGGCACTATAGGCTGAACCCAAGGCATAGGTTGGGAAATAACCAAACATAGCGCCTGACCAATGAACATCCTGAAGTACGCCTTCTGAAGCATTGGCTGGACGCACACCGAGGTATTCTTCCATCTTATCGGCCCATACTTCGTCGAGTTTTTCAACATCCAAACTGCCATTAAAGAGTTCTTTTTCGATCTCATAGCGGACCATAACATGCAACGGATAAGTTAGTTCATCCGCTTCGATCCGGATCAATGACGGTTCAACATAATTGATCCCAGCGATGAATTCATCTACGCTAACTGTCTTTAAAAGTGGAATCATTTCAATGACTTCAGGATAGAACGAGGACCAGAAAGCCTTACTTCGGCCTAAGTTGTTTTCGAGTAATCTCGACTGTGATTCATGGAGCCCATACGTCATGGACTTACGGATGTATCGTCCATCATAGGTTTCATTGACTTGTCCGTTATAGGTCGCATGACCTACTTCATGAATCAAAGCAAAGATACTGGAAGTGAAATTATTTTCGAGATAACGAACGGTGACACGATTATCATGCGCACTAAAGTCCTGAGAAAACGGATGGACACTTAAACTAATTTGTCCACTGCCTTTAGAATAATCTAGGAATTTTGCTAAACGTTCTACAACTTTGGCTTGTTGATCCAAAGGTACCTTCGCAGAAAGCCAAGCTGGACGTTGTCTATTTCTATTCTTGATCTGATGAATCAACGGAACTATCTGGGTCCTGAGACGATCGAAGAAGGCATCGTATGCTTTGATGCCCATATTGGTCTCATAATCATCCAATAATTGTTCATAAACCGGACGCGGGTCTTTACGATACGAAACAATCACTTTGGTTTGTTCAATGAGTTGTTTAAGTATCGGTTTAAAAAGCTCATAATTTGACTTTGATTTGGCTTCTTCCCAAATGTCATTGGCACTTAAAACCAAATTGTTATAGGCGACATAGACATCTTTAGGAATATAACGGGTTTTGTCGATTTCTTTCTTCATTTGGGCAATCTCACGATTGGTGACCTCATCGTAGTCAAACTTAGACATGACTTCGAGGCGTTCTATCACTTTTGGGTCAGTCGTAATCGAGAAAAGTTCACCAGACAGAAAAGCAGCCATCTTATTACGATAAGCAGCACCTTGTTTAGGTGCGATGGTGTAGGCATCCCAATTGATTGTTGTTAAGGCAAGGGTATACGCTGCAACTTTTTCTTGATATGCTTTATGCTCTTGAAGAGCTTGTTCTTTAGTCATAAAATTCTCCTTGATCTTATTTTATCACGAGTCACGCTTCAAATAAATACGTAGGACTGACTTTATTCTGCGTGAACTGTTTTGTTTTAACCAATGAATTTATCGTATATCACTTAAATCATCTTGGTGAAATCTGCATTGTTGATACCAACAATGATGTTGATCTGATCGGTGCCTCGGGCAATCATTCTAATATTGATGTTGTATTGCCACGTCGCACTGAGTAAGCGACCAGAAACCGCTGGGGGTTTTTTCATCTGTCCACCAACGACTGCGATCAAAAAAAACTACATCAACTATGTTTTTTTTTGAATACACTTGTATTTAATAGAAAAACATTTTATCATAGAGTAAGAGACTCCTCAACACGCACCAATGAAATATCAATCAACCCGTCCATCTAGCAAAAGTGTCAATAGTTACCAAGCCATCTTGGAAGGTTTAGCCAGCGATGGGGGACTTTATTTACCTGAAACATTCCCAGTTTTTGATTTAAAAAAACTAAGTCTTTTAGATTTTAAAGGCATCATGATTGAAATCTTATTGGGTTATTTCGATGAATTTGGAAGAGAAAAACTTAAGGAAATCGTCGATAAAGCTTTTGATGATAAATTCGATTCATTAGAAATTACGCCGTGTTCGAAGCATGGTAACCTACATATCCTTGAACTTTATCATGGACCGACGGCTGCTTTTAAAGATGTTGCCTTATCCCTTTTACCCCATTTGATGGCCAGTGCAAAACAAGCCCTTCAAATCACAAAAACTCTCCATATTTTAACTGCTACTTCTGGGGATACTGGATCTGCTGCTTTAGCTGCCTTTTCGGATATTGAAGGTTTTACGATTACTGTTTTTTATCCTTCAACTGACATCAGTGAGATTCAGAAACGACAAATGATCACCAATCAAGGTCATAATACGACCGTGGTTGGGGTTGAAGGTAATTTTGATGATGTTCAACAAGCACTCAAAACAATATTTAATCAATCCGATGAATTTAATTTAAAACTATCCTCAGCCAATTCGATCAACATCGGTCGTCTAATTCCTCAATTGAGTTATTATTTTAAAGCTTATTTTGACTTGGTTAAAGATAAGACGATTCAACTGGGAGATGAGGTTTCTTTCAGTGTTCCTTCAGGAAATTTTGGGAACATTTTGGCAGCATATCTTGCCAAACTCAGTGGTTGTCCAATCAAACACTTGATCTGTGCTTCCAATGAAAACCAAGTCTTAACCAATTTCATTCATACTGGAATCTATGACCGTAGACGTCCGTTTTATCAAACAACCTCACCTTCTATGGATATTCTGGTTTCAAGCAACCTTGAGCGTCTATTGGCTTTGATGAGCCATCGCGATGCCAAGTTGATCGAAGGACTCATGCTTAAGTTAGAAAGAGAGGGTTTCTATTCGATCCCTAAAGCACTTTACCAAGAAATACAAAAAATATTTTTGGCTGAAATGGTGCCTCAAGTAAAACTTACCAGCACCATCAAAGATTTCTATGCAGCAACAGAGTGCTTACTTGATCCACACAGTGCCATCGGCGTCTGTGCTGCACTAGATCATACGGCAATAGTGCCAATAATCGTATGCGCAACAGCGTCCCCTTTCAAATTTCCAACAACCGTTCTAAGAGCACTAAACTTGCCTGTCTTAATAAACGATTTTGACAATTTAGATCAACTTAAAACACTAAGTGGGCAAACTTGTCCACTTCATCTTAGTACTTTACGAAATGAACCCATCCGTCATCCACTGACGGTAAAAAAAGACGCGCTTAAGGCGCTGGTTAAATCAAAGGAGGCCTATGATAACGATTAAAGTTCCTGCTACTTCAGCCAATTTGGGACCCGGTTTTGACACTTTAGGCGTCGCACTTCAGCTTTATGCGACCTTTAAAGTCCAAGAGAGTACTGAGTTTCAAATCTCAGGCTGTCCGCCTGCCTATGCCAATGAAAACAATCTTTTTCATAAAGCCTACCTTAGTCGAGTAAAATCATTGAAACTTAAACCTAAATTCTTACAAATCGCAATTCAATCTGAGATTCCTGTCGCCCGAGGTCTGGGCAGTAGTGCAAGTTTCATCATAGCGGGCATGATTTGTGCACACATGATCCATGAAATTCCTTTTACCTTAGATGAGATTGCTTTTGCTGCAAGTAACTATGAAGGGCATCCTGATAATGTTTGTCCTGCCCTTTATGGTGGATTATGCGCTTCACTGATTTCAGACTATTCTGTGATTGTTGAACACTTTAAAATTCATCCATCCATTCATTTTTATTTTATCGTTCCAGATTTTGAATTATTGACTTCATTAACTCGTTTGGCATTGCCTGATAAAGTCTTGATGGATGATGCAGTTCATAATTTAAGTCGCTTACCTTTACTGCTTAAAGCCATTGAAAAGGGAGATCAAGCCCACATCAATATCTGTATCCAAGACAACTTGCATCACCCTTATCGTTATCCTTTGATTTATCAATCTGAAAGTGTTTTAGCAATCCTTGAGGAAAGTGGAATCAAGAGCACCTATATTTCTGGGGCTGGTCCAACCATTGGGTTCATCACGACCAATCCAATCGATACTTCATCGATTCAAGAAAAACTCAGTCACTTACGACGCGGTTTTAAACTAATCGAATTAAAGTTGGATACCCAAGGTTCCAGTTATTGGATGGACTAATATGAGTCAAGATCTATTACTGGTCGATAAAAAAATACTGCCCGCTTTCTTCGAGAAAGTCATTATGGCTCGTCAATTAATCCAAAGTGGCGAAGTCAAAGAAATCAGTGAAGCCTGCAAACGTGTCAGTATTTCACGTTCGACGTATTATAAGTATAAAGATTATGTCTTCATCCCAGAAGAAATTGGCTCCAGTCGAAAAGCAATCTTAAGTTTATTGCTGGATCATATGCATGGTGTTCTTTCTGATGTTCTAAAATGTATCAGTGATCATGAAGCCAATGTAATCACCATTACCCAAACCGTTCCAATCCGAGGAAAAGCAAGCGTTATATTGACCTTGGACATTCTAACACTCAAGCTCAGTATTTCCGATCTGATGAGTGATTTAAGGGCTCGGACGGGTGTCGAGAAAGTCAGTTTAATCGACATCGAATAGAAAGCTTATTCGCTCGAATAAGTTTTTCTTTTAAAGTTAAAGGTCATAAAGACAATGGATAAGACAATAATCCCTGCTGCAATCAATGCATTGAAACTTAAGCTTTCATTAGCGATGAGCCAGCCTAAGAAGACCGCCACGATAGGATTTACGAAAGCATATGTAGAAACCCATGTTGGATTTACATTCCGCACAAGCCAAATATAGGCACTATAGGCTACGATCGATCCGAAAAAGACAAGATAAGCCATAGCCCACCAAGAGGAAGAACTCACTTCAGAGAACTTGAAACCAGTCCATTCGTTTCGCAATGAGGCAGCAATAAATAAGGCAATCCCACCACTGATCATTTGAAAAGCCATATTAAAATAAGGTGATTTTGGCAATTGCGCATAACGAGAAACTAAGGAACCTCCAGCCCAAGAGATTGCAGCTACGAAAATCAATATGATGCCTAAAGGATCAAAACTTGTAATCCCATCTTTTTGAGATTGAAAGACAAGCAAAGCAATCCCAAAAAGACCTAAAGTAACCCCAACCAAATGATAGATTGTGGGTCGCTTCCTATCCCCAAAACTCCAGTTCAATAAGATGATCCAAAGGGGAACAGCCCCAATCAACAAAGAAACAATACTTGAAGGTACAGTTTGTTCAGTCAATGTCACTAAGCCGTTTCCCACCAAAAGCATCATCAATCCAATCAAAGCAGAAAACATTAATTCACTGATTGAAGGCCAGCGATCTTTTCTAAACAACGCAACACTCAACATGATCAACCCGGCTGTAGAATGACGTAATCCCGCCAAAAGCATTGGTGGAAACGAAGCCAAGCCTAATTTGATGGCGACATAAGTCCCGCCCCAAAATATATAGACTGCCAGGAAGGCAAGGATGACTTTTAGACTTAATTTCTGCATTGCATACTCCTTATAAGTTTGTTTGATTATAACACAGAAACCAAACAGAAGATTCATTGACAAACTTAACCTTAATGGTTCAACCTTACAGTATGTTTTATCCAAAACAGATCCGACACGAGGTCTTTCATCAGATCGATACTTTCTTACCCAATGGGTCCACCAATGAAGAAGAAGAACGATCAATGAGATCCGTAAGATTCTCCACAATCCTTCATTGAAAGTGACTGCGACCTATTTTATGATACCTATATTTACTAGACAGAGCATCGGCATCAATATTGAATTTAATCATGCTTTTTCAATGGAATTCGTCTTATTAAAACAAAAACCCAAAAAGGAATCAAAGTTAATGAACAAGATTATCCAAATGTTGAGATTGCATTAAGTATTCCGTGTAATGGATTAAACAAACATTAAAAAGGAATACCGAAGCCGGTATTCCTTTTTCTGCTAAGCAATTCATTAACGTCTATGCACAACACTTCACTGCCCAAAGACAATCAAAGGCTCTGCACGACACGACAATGCACTGCATCACTTCAAGACACTACAAGCCCATACACTAAACAGCTTATCTAGACAATGCCTGCAAATGCACGACTATCATATCATCCACTTCATGACCCTTACCTTAACCATCAAATCATCAATCATTAACCGGTCATGTTGGATGGATATGCCATTTTTCTCTACCATGATTCGCTGACTTAGGAAATGAAAAAGAATCCCATTGTTTAAAGCTTAGAGGCAGCAACTTAATGCGTAATCCATCTTAACTGTACTAAACGCTGAAATATCTTGGTTACTTCAAACTGATTTTCTTCTCGACAACCCCATTATAGCACTAATATTTAAAAACAACTAATTTATAGAAAATTAGAGTAAACATAAAGAATGCTGAATGCTCGGTATTCTTAGTTGATCATTTCGTGAAAGATTTGTTAGACTCTCAATCTCTTCATTCGTATACTCAAATACAGCGTTGGTTTTGGCACTAAAGGATTAAATTTAATCTTCCCTTCTTCTCTTAGTTATTGTTTTTAAAAACAATTTAAAAGTAAAAGATAACAAGCTAATCCAACTGAAATACTTAGTAAAGTATTATTCTTTATATAATGGACCAAAGTGATCAAACCTAAACATATTAATTCGTAAAGTCCAAAAGGAAAGCGTAAAAGGTTAACATCTTTAAGTGCATAGACGACCAGCATGCCTAAACTCGCATAAGGTAAATGATCGGCTAAAAAGGTCACAACTTTTGGAATGGGTTTGTGTTCAGGGAAAAGAATAAAAGGTAAAAATCGCGTTATGATCGTGGCAAATGCCATTGCCAAAACACTGATAAATAATTGAAGATTACTCATGTACTTTGCCTTCAAAATTTTTCAAGCCAAATAAACCAAAGATAATGAAGACCATGGCACCTAAAAGAAATTGAGCTTTACTAAATAAAAACAAAGCAAGCATGGTTGAGCCAATACCTAATAAAAGAGATTTTCTATTTTTTTTGATTTTCCATTGATTAAGAAACATGACATAAAAGAGTGCCGTTAAGGCAAAATCAAAGCCTTTGATTTGATCCGGAACAAAAACAGACAATAGATGTCCAGCGAGCGTGGAGAATTGCCAATAAAGATAACACAATCCTGTCGTCGTTAAATAGAATAATGCGGGATCGATATCAATAGGTACTTGATTGGCTACATTGATCGAAAAAGCCTCATCAGCCATCCCAAAGATTAAGAATGTTTTACCTTTTAAACCTTTGAAGCGGTCCAATAATGAAATACCATAAAATAGATGTCTAATATTGACCATTAAGGCCATAAAAAAGGCTAAGAGTGGATTAAAGGTCGAAACCAATAAAGTAATGGCAGCATACTGCATGGCTCCAGCAAAGACGATAGAACTCATTAAAAAAGTCCATACTATTGAAAATCCTTTATCACTCATTAGAATCCCATAAGCCATCCCTAACAACAAATAGCCCGCCAGAACAGGTAAAGTTAAAGGAAAAGTAATTTTTAAAGTTTTAATCCATTTATTCATTGCCTAATCATAACCAAAAAAAACGTTTTACACAATAAAAAAGAAGGGATTTCCCTTCTTATTCATCATCATCACTCATCGTGGCTTTGACAAAAGCTTTAACATCTTGAATACCCTTCTTCCCAAATGAAGTGATATCTTCAATGGTACAACCCTCAGTGAGGACTGTACTCAATAACATGGGGAAGTTCATACCAGAAATCACATGAATCTTATCATTGGCAATAAATTTAGCAATTGCTGCATTACCAGGTGATCCACCCAATAAGTCTGTAAAGACGAAAATCTCATCGAAAGATTTCATTTCAGCCATTTTACTGGCTAATTTAGCAGAAAAACTTTCAGGACCATCATCATGAGCCAA
>JBBQOY010000034.1:0-9178 GCA_038331365.1 Erysipelotrichales bacterium
ACTAATTTCTTCTGGTCTTAATTCCATAGCCATCACGACCTTCCTTCACGTAGTGTCTCTCTTAATGATTCAAGCTGATACGACAGAGACGCATCGATCACACTTTCTTGGAATTTGATCTTTAATCCAGAAATCAACCCTGGATCTATTTTATTGATTAATTCTACTTTAACGTTATGTTTGAGTGATAATTGTTCTTCTAATGCTTGTATGTCACTTTCAGGTAAGATCCTAATCGAATAAACGATGCCCTCCTCAATCGATTGATTAAGATTGACCAGATGAACAAAATCCGTTAGGATCAGAGGCATCATTCGAACTCTTCGTTTATCGATTAAAAGACACATCAAATTAATTAACATCTCATCGAGTTGAGACCCAAAAACAGTTTGAATCAGGGCTTTCTTCTCACTTGAAGAAAGCTGTGTTTTTTCAAACAATTCTATAAACTTGGGATTTTCACTTAAGAGCCGGCTTACCATTTTCGCTTGAGCTTTGAATTCATCCAAACGTTTCACTTGGATTGCGATTTCTAAAAGTGCCTCGGCATATCGAGCAGAAACTTTATTCATTAATTACGTACATCCTTTATGATTTGTTGAACTTGTTGGCGATCATGGGCAACGTCGACTTTATCTTCCATTAGTTTTTTTGCTGCAAATAAAGCAACATTAACAATTTCAGTTTCGATGTCATTACGCATTTGATTTTTCTCATGTTCAATTTCACGCCGCGCATTCTCAAGTTTCGCATCTGCTTCTGCTTTCGCATCCGCAATCAACTTTTCCTTGATTCGCTTGGCTTCTTCTTTGCCTTGTTCAATGAGGGTTTTGACTTCTTGAGAAGTTTCTTCCAAGGTGACTTCACTGTGCGCTAAATTGATTTGAGCCAATTTATTGGCTTCATCTGCTGAGCGAATCGCATTGTCTTCTGCTTCTGCCCTTTTTTCTAAATACGCTGTCATGGGTTTCCACAGATATTTTTTAAACGCGAACAGTAAAAGACCAGTCGCACCGAACTGGGCAACCATTGTGATCACATTTGGAAAAAGTTTTGTCAGAATATCAATATCTAATTTCATACCATTACCGCCTTTGCGCAACAATTTTTATTGGAAGAAAAACAGTAAAAGGAATGAAATCAATAAACCGTAAATCGCACAGGTTTCTGCGATCGCATCACCCAGGATTAACATCGCACGGATCTTGTTTTCTGCTTCAGGATTGCGTCCAACAGCTTCGACTGCTTTACCTGCAGCAATGCCTTGACCAATACCTGTCATCATCCCTGTCATAACGGCTAATCCGGCCCCAATGGCCACTAAACCTCTTCCGATATCCATAGATAGTCCTCCTTAAGGTTCTTTATCAATCTTGGGGTAATTCCATCCCAACAAAGATCATGGTTAAACTGATAAATATATACGTCTGTATCAAACCTGCAAACAAATCAAAATACATGTGCAGGAAAGGCGCTGTTAATATACCGATGAAATTAAAATCAATAAATGGGATTAACAATTTAGATATAAATTGCGTAAATGTATAAAACAACATCATCAAGATAGAGCCACTTGTAATATTACCAAATAAACGTAAAGACATTGAGATGAGCGGTGCGATTGTCCCAAAAACATTCATAATAATAAAGGGTGGATAAGGCTCTAAAAAGGCCTTAAGATACCCAATAAATCCGTGTTGTGTGATTTTGGTATATTGAATTAAGAAAAACGTGATCAGTGCCAACGTCAAAGTAACACTATAATTGGCTGTGGGCGAAGGTAAAGCGATAAGTCCTAAGATATTACTTAGAAACATAAACATAGCAATAGCCGCAATATAAGGTGCATAGTTCGTGTTGGCATGTTTCCCCATATTATCTTTGACTAAGCCTTTGAACATCGAGTAATAAACAATCCCAACGGTTAAAAATGGGCTTGGTTTACCCAATGGATCGGCAATTTTAATTTCATGGTTAATCGCAAACAGAAACGCAAAAATCATTATCATTACGATAAGGATGGTTATCATTTCGATTTGTAATTGAATCCCAAAGAAATTGAACATTACGCATCCTTCCGAGCAATAAAAACTGAGCCAAATAGAATTACTTTAAAATATAAAATGCCCGCAATCGCTGTAAATATATTGAAATAAGTTGGCCATTTCAAGGCAAAAATAAACGGAACAAGCAAGAATAAATTTCTAGAAAGGAAAAATAAATAGCCTGAAATTGGGCGATAATTTCTTAAGAACATGATCTTCTTCGTATACAAATCCAAAAGAATCGTACTCAATACCGAGATGGCCAAGCCCGTTAAGAAGCCTAACCCAAAGCTGATTTTCACTATCCCCAACAGAATTCCAATCAGGCATCCACCAAGGACAACATAGTTTTTTTTAGACCCGAAGAGTGCGTTCATAATGTGCCTTGTTGAGTTATACTATTTTAGCACATATCGTACTTTGCGTGTGAATCGAGACGACCAAAAGTTATTTCGTTCCGAAGATTCGATCGCCTGCATCCCCTAAGCCAGGTACGATATAACCTTTTTCATTAAGCCTTTCATCTAAGGCAGCCAGATAGATATCCACATCTGGATGGTCTTTCTGCATCCGTTTTACACCTTCTGGTGCACCCACTAAACAAACCAATTTAATGCTTTTGGCATTTCTTTTTTTCAGCATCGTTACCGCTGCAGAAGCACTCCCACCTGTCGCCAACATAGGATCCAATACCATCACGATTGCATCAGGCATGTTTGAAGGATACTTTCCAAAATATTCGTGCGGTTCTAATGTTTCTTCATCGCGATATAAACCAATGTGGCCAATCTTAGCTGTTGGGATCAAATCATGAATTCCATTGACCATCCCTAATCCAGCTCTTAAGATGGGAACCAAAACAATGTCTCTGGCTAATTCTTGGCCTGTGGTTGGGGCAACTGGTGTTACAATGTCAACATCTTTGACAGGCAAATCGCGTGTAATCTCATAAGCCATCAAACCCGCGATCTCATCTAGATTCTCTCTAAAGTCTTTGGTACCCGTCGTTGTTTTGCGCATTTGCGTCAATTTGTGGGTAATAAGTGGATGATTAAGTACTTTCAACATTTCATTTCTCCTTTAAAAGTTTATGGGAAAGCGCGTTGTTAACGCACTGACTTCCTGTTTGATTCGATCAAGAATCTCAATATCTTCGCTGTTTTTCAATGCTTCAGCAATCCATAACGCAACTTGTCTAAATTCATTCTCTTTAAAACCACGGGTGGTCATTGCGGCTGTACCTAAACGAATTCCAGACGTTGTGAATGGTTTCTCGGTATCAAAGGGAACCGTGTTCTTATTGCATGTGATGCCCACGCGATCTAAAGTTTTTTCGGCAACTTTACCACTTAAATTTACAGAAATTTTTACATTGACAAGACAGAGATGATTTTCTGAACCACCACCGACTAGATTAAACCCTTGTTCGATGAGCGTTTTTACTAAGACTTGCATATTATCCAACACTTGTTGAGAATACGCTTTGAAGGAAGGTTGTAACGCTTCATAGAAACATGCTGCTTTACCTGCAATAACATGCATTAAGGGACCCCCTTGAATACCAGGAAAAATACGTTTATCTAAAAGCTCTGCATATTCTTTCTTACAAAAAATCATCCCACCACGAGGGCCTCTAAGTGTTTTATGCGTGGTGGTCGTAACAAAATCGGCATAAGGCATTGGGGATGGATGAAGTCCACAAGCAACCAAGCCTGCGATATGTGCCATATCAACCATTAATAAAGCACCCACTTCATCAGCGATGGCTCTAAATCTTGGAAAATCTATGATGTATGGATAGGCACTGGCCCCAGCTACGATTAGTTTAGGATGACAGTTTAAAGCGATGTTTCTGAGTTCATCATAATCGATGCGACAACTGAGTGGATCAACCCCGTATGGGACAATATTAAATAATAGACCAGAAAAATTCAATGGATGCCCATGGGTTAAATGACCCCCAGCGTTGAGGTCCATACCGAGTATCGTATCCCCAGGCTTTAGGACCGCAAAATAAACCCCCATATTCGCTTGGGAACCCGAATGTGGTTGAACGTTGACATGCTCAGCCTTAAAGAGTTCTAAAGCGCGTTGACGGGCAAGATCTTCAACCTTATCCACCATTTCACAGCCCCCATAGTAACGCTTATGTGGATAGCCTTCCGCATACTTATTGGTCAAGACGGAGCCGACAGCTTCCAAAACATCTTTTGAAACATAATTTTCAGAGGCAATTAGTTCAATATTATTGGACTGTCGATTGATTTCTTCTTGTATAAATCCTTCTAGGAGCTTATCTTTCATCGATTTTCTCCTTATTTTCTATCGCTTTAACTTTTTCAATTCTCCGAATGTGTCTTTCTTCATTCGAGAAAGGACTGCTTAACCAAATCTCAGCAATCTCAACCGCTGTTTTGACATCAGTTAATCGTCCCCCTAAAGCAAGGATATTTGAATCATTATGTTCGCGCGTGATGCGCGCTGTTTCTTGATCAAAAACCAAAGCACAACGAATGCCTTTAACTTTGTTGGCTGTAATACTGGCGCCTATTCCTGTCCCACATAAAACAATACCCCAAGTATTCTTTCCGTCACTGACCGATTTGGATGCAGGATAAACAGTATCTGGATAATCAACAGGAGCACCATCGTTCGTCCCAAAGTCTTCTACGGTATAGCCCAATTCAATCAAGCGTGCTTTAATGGCCTCTTTATGAGGGTAAGCTCCATGGTCACAAGCTAAAGCGACTGTATCTACTTTTTTTTGAATCTCTTGCATTTCTATTTTTCCATTTCTGATCAATTTAAGCGTTCGTTGTGAGGCATCGATGATCGTTGATGCGACTCCGCCTTCTGCCCGCCCTGTTACAACACAATCAATTTTTCCATTTAAACTGGCCATGACTTCATCGGAAGTCAGCGCAACCGGTTCACCTGAAATATTTGCGCTGGTTAAGAGTAAAGGTTCATCCAGTTGATCAAGTAAGGTCTTGATCCAACCATCCGTAGGCATCCTAAAAGCAATTGTTTTGCTTAATGCAAAATAGCCACTTTCTAGAGATGCTTTTTTATTGAATACAAAAGTCACCGATCCCGGCATCCATTGTTTTATGAGCTGTCGGTCTCGGTGAGTGAGTTGAGCAAAAGTTTCGATTTGTGATAATGAGGATACCAAAAGTGGATAAGGCTTGTCTTGAGGTCTGTTCTTCGCTTGTGTCAGTTTCATGATCGCATGAGGCGAATGAATGCGTACTGCCAACCCATACACCGTGTCTGTTGGGAAAGCAACAACCCCATCACAATGAAGGTCGCTAAGAAGTTCTTGCATCTGATCTTGAGACAGAATCCGTGTTTCCATGTAGCCTCCTATTTATCTACAATATTTTAACATGAAAGCAGTGGTCGATAAAGACCAACCTTAGGATTTTGTAAACCAATAACTGAGTTGATGGGTCAATTCAACATCTTCTTCATAAACCTTTTCCACCTCAAAAGACCTTGGCAAGATCCATATCAATACAGCTTTCATATATTCTCTTTCCGCATCACTTAAAGGAAAAAGTGTGTGAGCCCTTTGGGTAAGTATCGAGTTTAGATCTATTTTAAGGTATTGTGTGTTGAGTATAATTTTCTCACAGTTTTTTAAATCAAGGCCGTGAAGCAATTGATGAGCCACTTTGTGCCGAAATGGTCTATTTACTGATCTTTTTAAACTCAAATGAAAGGCGATTATGATAAGAAAGGCTTTAAATTTGTGGTACATAGGTCAATTATATACAACCTATGGTGGTATATCAAGGTCATATAACCCTTTTGGTTGTGGGATGAATTGAGAAACAACCTAAGGTAGTATAATCAATGAAAAGGAGGGGTTTTATGTTCAATACACGTTTAAAACGCCTCCGTGAATGGCGAAACATGACTCAAAAAGAATTAGGTCTGGCTCTAAGTTATTCACAACAAACCATTCATAAGTGGGAAGCTGGTGATGCTTCCCCAGATCCTGATCTCCTACCAAAACTCGCTGCTGTCTTGCATGTTCCAGTTGGCATGTTATTGGAAGAAAGTATGATTGAAGAATCTACAGCCCCCTATGATACCCCTGAAAACTTTATTCGTGTGATGACTCAAAGCAAGACATTTATTTCATTGTTTGACTTAGATCCTACATTGAATCAAGAAACTTTTGATTCACTCAGTCTTCAGTTGTATCAACTCGTGCTGTTAATGACGAACCCTTATAAAAAATAGCGTTAGCTATTTTATTTTTATGATGAGAATTCTATCTTTGCCTTGGATATCTTGATAACAAGTAACCACTGGATTTTCTAAGGTATTTTCCGCTAATGAAGTCAAGGCTTCTTTTTGGTTCCAACCGATTTCGAAAGCGATCAGTCCTGGATGATTTAAAACCTCAGGGGCTTGCTTCAAAACTTCTCGATAGAATTTTAAGCCATCATCCCCACCAAATAAAGCCACATGCGGTTCATGATTGATGACGCTGTTTTCAACGACTTCTTGTTCAGGAATATACGGTGGATTACAAACAATGATATCAACATGACGTTTTGCTTGAATCAATGGCTCAGCCATTGAACCCAGCATAAACTCAATGTCTGCTTCAAGCTTAAAAGCATTGTGTCTGGCTTGATTTAAAGCTGATTCAGAAATATCAGAAGCCAAAACAGTAAGTTTGGGTTCTTCCTTTTTCAAAGCAATCGCTATGGCACCACTACCACAACCAATATCAATCAAAGTAGGATGATCTTGATTGGCATAGTCGCGATCTATTTCCATTAAAACTTGCATTACAAGTTCTTCCGTTTCGGGGCGCGGAATCAAAACAGAAGGATTAACTTCAATTTGATAATCTAAAAAAACCTGATAACCTAAGACATAAGCCAAAGGCTCATCCTTCAAAAGCCGTTCAATCATCGCATTAAAAGTTGTCAACATCTCTTGATCGAGTGTTTGATCCATCTCAAGATATAGATTCCTGTGTGCTTTCAGCATCAATTCATTGAGCACGTATTTGGCATAACTCGGTGGGATATCTGCTCGGCTCAATCTTTTTTCAGCTGCCCGTAAATGTTGAGAAATCATGCATTTCCTGCGAGTTTCTGACGTTGTTCTTCTTCCAACAAGGCATTAATCACATCTTCCAATTTACCTTCGACGATTCGATCAAGTTGTTGAAGTGTCAAACCGATACGATGATCCGTTACTCTATTTTGAGGATAATTATACGTCCTTATCTTTTCAGAGCGGTCACCCGTTCCTACTTTTTCGAGTCTGAGTTTGCCTTTTTCCGCATTGGCTTTCTCTTCCATATATTCAAAAATACGAGCTCGAACTAGTCTCATGGCTGTGGCTTTATTGTCGTGTTGGGAACGCCCATCTTGACAGTTTACTGAGATGCCTGTAGGCACATGGGTAATCCGTACAGCTGAATCTGTTTTGTTGACATGCTGACCCCCAGCCCCACTTGAACGATGTGTTTCAATGGTTAAATCCGCTGGATTAATATCTGATTCTGCTTCTTCGATGTCTGGCATTACCAAAACTGTTGCTGTCGAAGTGTGAATTCGTCCCTGTGTTTCCGTCTTCGGGACACGTTGTACGCGATGCGCACCGGATTCAAATTTAAAATGTTTATAGGCTTCATTGCCTTTAACGAGAAATGAGATTAAAGTATAGCCTCCCATCTCAGCTTCACTGGCTTCTAAGATTTCCGTTTTGTAACCACTCATTTCGCAATAATGGACATACATTCGATAAAGGTCCCCTGCGAAGATGTTCCCTTCATCACCGCCTGCTGCACCTCTAATCTCAACGATTGCATTGTGGTCATCATTGGGATCTTTTGGGATCAATAGAAAATGAAGTTGTTCAATCATGGCTTCTTTTTTGATTGTAAGCTCATCAAGTTCTGCTTGAGCCATGGCTTTGATTTCTTCATCTTCTTCTTTTAACATATCGGTGGCTTCTTTCATGTGAAACAAGACCTGGTCAAGATCTTCAGATGCCTCAACAATCTGACGCAATGCGGCCTGTTCTTTAGCGACTTTCGCATATTCCCTTTGGTTGGCCAAAAGTGCCGGTTCCATAAGATCGTGTTCTAATTGATGGTATCTTAATTTTAGTGTGTTTAATCGTTGCATCATAACTTCAAAAGCTTCCATATTTTTTCCTCCTTTAAAAAGAAAGCAACCGAAAAATCGGTTACTTGGTGATCAACTGTAAAAGGTCAACGCTATCGTTTAATTTCGGGTTTTCCGACGACTTCATGACAATGTCTGCATCGTGCTTCATAGGATTCTGAAGCCCCGACCATAATGATGGGATCATGATACGTGGCTGGTTTACCATTCACCAAACGTTGTGTTCTGGTTGCTGGTGCACCACACTTCATACAAACGGCTGTTAATTTGGTGACGAATTCCGCATTGGTGATGAGTTGAGGCATTACCCCAAAAGGTTCAGCTCTAAAATCTGTATCCAAACCAGCCGCCATGACACGTACACCTTTTTTCGCGAGGTAATCACAGACCAAAATGATTTCGTTATCAAAGAATTGAACTTCATCGATCGCAACAACATCCGTATCATCTCTGACGAAATCTAAAATAGCTCTAGAATTTTCAACAACGATACTGTCTACGGTTGAACCACCATGTGAAACAACTTTGGTATCACTGTATCGATTATCAAGGGCAGGTTTAAAAACAAGGACATTCTTTTTAGCGAACTCCAAGACTTTGATTCTACGAATTAATTCTTCCGTTTTGCCAGCAAACATACAGCCAGAAATGACCTCGATATAGCCAGGCCGATACATTTGATACATCATGGTTTAACCCTCTTTAACGTTTCTATTGTATCATAATTGACCTTTCCTTTTAAGTAGAAAAGCCAAG
Organism: Erysipelotrichales bacterium; assembly: GCA_038331365.1. Lineage (GTDB taxonomy): Bacteria > Bacillota_I > Bacilli_A > Erysipelotrichales > Erysipelotrichaceae > UBA2212. The sequence goes on from JBBQOY010000034.1 coordinate 8,963, forward strand.
ACTTCTGCGATAAAAAAGCACTTCGTATAAAGTGCTTAGTTTTGTTCTTCTGATTTAATGTTGTATTTACGATTAAATTTTTCGACACGGCCTTGTGCGGCTGCAAAGCGTTGACGGCCAGTGTAGAACGGATGGCAATTGGAACAGGTATCGACTTTGATGTCTTTCAATGTCGATCCGGTTTCAAATTCCGCGCCACAGGCTGAGCAATGAACT
>JBBQOY010000035.1:0-8765 GCA_038331365.1 Erysipelotrichales bacterium
AACTAAGCCATATTCTTCAAAAAATGCTTTCATCTTTTCACCTCCTTTCAAACATGGTCATCAAGATGCTCATCATGGCACTTAAGAATACCAAAGTCACTCCAATCAAAGGAATCATCCCCAACCATTGACTTACCATCAATCGTTTTTGTTTGGCATATTGCCGTTCTTGCCTTAGCCATTTTGAAGTTGACGCAATCATTCGATTGAACTGTCGTGAAGCATCTTTTTGACCAGTATTTTCAAAACGATATAACCATTTCATTGCTCTTTGAATCTCAGAAAGCTCCAATCGACTCATAAAGGCTGTATATGAGCCTAATCGACCTGGTTCAGCAAGTAAGCGAAGGTGTAATGCATTAAGCTCAATGCGTAAATATGGCGGTGCTTGCGGAATCGATAATTCAATGGCTTTCACAACGGTATTGTTTTGAAGCAAGATTTGAAGTTGACGTAGATAAATTGGAAATTGATACCGAATCAAATCCACTTGTCTTTTAACTTCAGATCTCAACTTAACCATTGGCCACAGGTAACTGATAAGAATCATTCCCATAAAAATCAAGTCCGTTTGATATGAAGGATAAAACACAATTGCGATCATCCAAATCCAACGCAAACGATGGCTTTGAGTATACTTCCTATTTTGCCATGACTTATGATTATCCTTTTCAAGAATCCAAAAGTAATTCTCAAGTTTCTTTTGTCCGACTTGATTAAGTTTGGGTTTGATGATTGGGTCCAAAGCAATCCAACTCAATAATAGAATCCAATGGATTACGATACTTTCCATATTTCCTCACTACTTTCGATCCATTGTTTGGACAATAAGCCTTGTACGATTGCCAAGGTAATTTGGATCATCAAGATAAAAATTAACAAGGCAAGTTCCGTCAATTCCATTTGAGTTGTCAACCCTGTCTTGATCAACATTGACTGGCTGAAATACGCAATAATCAAAGAAAACAAACTCAGTAAGATGATTCGATTGCGTTGTTGCTTTTCCATTTGTTTATATAACATCGTATCTTCTGCCCATTCTTCAATATCATCTTGAATGATGTCTAAACTTAACCCGTAATCATGTGTCCCAAAAAGTTCTACCGCAACCATTAAATGAATTAGATTACCGATGACGAAATGAGGGTATGATTTTAGAAAAAAAGCCGCTGAATCACTTAAAGCTTTCCCTTGTTCAAGATCTTCGATCCAGCGTTGAATGGAATGCTCGAGATCTCCTTTAACAAGGTTCTTACTCTCAGTAAAACTAAAATAAATTTTGGGATGATGTTTAAAAAGTGAAAGCACTTGTTGAAAGAAATCAATCATCATATAAAAATTCTTTGCTTGTTTTGCGTTGATACTTTCAGAATAAGCGAGCCAAATCCCTAAGCAAAAAGCACTCGTCATGATGATCATGAGTTTCCAAGACCCCAAACCCAACAAATGAGCCAAACCAAAGAAAACCAAGGTACACAAACCACCAAAAAGTCCAAATTGACCAATAAGTTTAAGGAAGTTAGCTTTCACGAAAACACCCTTTCGTAGGCAATTCATTATATCGATATTCAGGATATTTTCCATTATCGCTATAAATAACAATATTTATGGGTTTAAAATTTTCGTCGAGGTGAAAATAGACAATCTCTTTTATTTTTCTTCGAATGCCTTTTGATGAACTTTGAATCTCTAAATGAATGCCTAAATCGATGGTTGAATGGACCAAAGCCAATAAATTAGTGTTGGTAACATCAACATTGGGCATCATATGTAAAAGCCGTTGTGGGATTGATTGAGCATTTTCTGCATGCACTGTACTTAAAACGCTTGCCCCAGTCGAACAACTTTGAATTAATTGCATAACTTCTCGACCTCTTACCTCAGAAACACAAATCCAGTCTGGACGTTGTCGTAGTGCAGCTTTGATGGCTGCCTCATAATCAAATAGAGGACCAATCTTGATCATCACATGATCTTTGTACGGATGAATGTCACCATAACGTAATTCGAGACTATCCTCAATGGTAATAACGCGTTGATAGGCAGGAATACCTTTCATCAAATATTTCACCAATTCCGTTTTACCACTGCCCGGTAGTCCACTGATTAAGAGATTGGCGCGTCCTTTGATGGCATCTTTTAGAAAGTCATTGACCCAATTTGGAGCATAAGCTTTCATCATTTGATCACTAATTCTTAAAAGAGCTGGCGTTTTACGAATCGAAATACTTAAACCACTTCGACAAACACTTTGATGCAGCATACTGATTCTTAATTGATGTGTCTCCGCTTCAAGAATCGGCGAACTAATGTTGAAGGGTAAATTGACATAATTGGCAATCTTATAGGCCAATGCTTGCATAAAATCATGGGCGCTGAAGGGCTCTATTGGATAACGTCCCTTCTCAAGATGATCGACCCAACATTGCTTCCCATTATAGTTAATGTCTGTAATTAAACCATCAATGATCCATGGATTTAATAAACCAAAATCAAAATCATCGTTCATAGAGCACCGTGATAAGCGACGTATCTTCAACCAAAATACACTCTTGATCTGATTCCACTTTCGATATGGGTGTAATGATAAGCTCACCGAGTTCCAGCGCTTTTGTTAGAATCGGAACAAGATCTTGATTCAAAGCAATCAACATAATTTTAGGAATATCTGTTGCTTGATCTAAATCTTTTCCATTTTTATCTTTAAGACTGAGAATCCGTACATTGCGAATTAAACGGTCAACGACGGTCAATCGATTATGAATCAGAGAAACATATAGATCAATGCTTTGAAAGGGTTGAAGTGTATTCCCGGAAGTCATTTTCAGATCAACATCTAACGCATAGACAACCTGTTCAGGATGAAGTAATAAGGCGGGATAATCCTTCGCATCTTCAATCGGTTCGACCATGGAAGCATAGATAAAACTGCCAGATGGAATCCCCGTGTTGATGAGTGTATATTTCCCAACAATATGTTTTGAATCTAAAAGGATTGAAGGCTGAAGATACGCCTTAGGCATCTTCACCATGATTAAATCTGCTTCAGTGATTAACGTCCGAGGCGATAGATTTGTAGATACAACAGGTACATCGATTAAATCAAGATTACTTTCAATGTAAATCTTACACCCTAAAAAACAGATCCCAAAAAAGCCTATCGCAACGATGCTACGTATAATCCTATCTTTATTCATTTTCCACCTCGATCATGGTTTCATCAGCATTTAACTTCAAATCAAACAACGCACTATCATCATGGACCTTGAGTCGAATTCTCATCGCTAAAGGATCGGAAATAAAGCCCATCAGATCAATCTGATAATGAACTGACGTTTTCTTTCTCAATTTAAAATTATCGATAAAAAGGCTTAACGCTTGAGCATTACGTGTTGTTGGATCTAACTCATCCAATTGAAGCATTGTTTCAGTTAAAGATTGCTTTAATGCAAAAACGGTGTCTTGCCTAAGGGTTTCGAAACTCACATAATACATTAAACCTAAACTAACCCCCATACTCATTACAAATAAACCAATTGACATCATAAGTCCTTTCATGATTTAACCTCACTTTCACTTATGCGTCATCATTGATCAGTCCTAAAAAAAGAGCCTCTTGGCTCTTAAAGTTACATAGAATGAGAATGACTTGGGGCATCTGGATCGACACCTGTTTGCATAAAAGCATTGATTCGATCACGATGCTTCGCTGTCGAAGGTTTACACAATTCTGGTCCTTTAGCTTCGCCAAGCACCAAGGCATTGGCCAGACCATTACAACCAGGATAACCACAGGCACCACAATTCAAACCTGGCAACATGCTTGTAATCTGTTCGACACGTGTGTCTTCTTCAACCTTGAAGAAAACCCCAGCAATGGCGAGCAGTAGCCCCAGTGCAGCACCTAAAACAATCATCATAAGTATAGCTTTAAGCATATTAAATTTCCTTCTCTTTCAGGGCTGGGCTGTGACTACACGAGCCAATACTACATCCGCTACATCCAACCAAAAGATCTTTACAATTATCTGGTACTGGTGTTTTTTGATTCAATACAAAGAAGAGGGCATATACGCCTCCAAGTAGGGCAATATACACAACTGCCATAAAATATGGCATCACGATTAAACCAAGCCTGCAAAGCTGGTGAAGATGGCTGCCATCAAGGCAGCAACGATCAAGGCAATTGGATTACCTTTAAAGGCATTGGGTACTTTAGAAGCATCTAAGCGTTCTCTGATGGTCGAGAAAATATACAAAACAAGCATAAAGCCGACTGGTACTGCGAAAGAATAAACCAACATTTCAACAAAATCAAAGCCTTGAATAATGTTATCTAAGGTGACATATAAGACGACACAGTTGGTTGTAATCAAAGGCAAATAGATACCTAAACCTTTATACAAAGTAGGTGAATATTTTTTCAAAAACAGTTCTACGAATTGAACGAAAGCTGCAATAACTAAAATAAAAGTAATCAGATCCATATAGCGTAAATTCAAAGGCACCAAAACAGAATAATAGAGCGTCCATGTAAAGATTGAAGAGCCAACGATAACAAAAATAACCGCTAAACTCATACCTATGGCGGAAGAACTCTTACGTGAAACGCCCAATAAAGGACACATCCCCAAGAATTTCGTTAACACAACATTACTGATCAGGACATTAGAGATAAAAAGTGTGATTAAAGCAGACATGTTATTTAACCTCCGCTTTCTTAGCTGTTGCATTTTGGATTGCTGCTACCCCTGCCGCTAAAAAGGCAAAGGTTAAAAAGGCACCAATCGGGTCTTTAAAGATTGCGATGCGATATTCAGCTGGAATAAGATTGATATTGAAAATAAGTTGATCGGTGAAAGGATTGCTCATGTTTAAGACACCTTCTGCTAAAATCTGGCGAATTATGCTCATGGCAGCCAAACTCAAGGTATACGCCAAGCCCATATTCAACCCATCTAAAGTAGATTTCCAAATGGTGTTTTTACTGGCAAAGGCTTCAGCTCGGCCTAAAATAATACAATTGACAACGATCAACGGAATAAAGACGCCTAAAGCCGCATCAAGTGCTGGTGCATAAGCTTTGATCAGAAGTTCAATACTTTTGGTCAAGGTTGCGATAACAACGATATAAACAGGAATTCTTATTTCATTAGGGGTAATTTTACGAATGGAAGATATTACGATATTTGAAATCGTTAATACCAGAATAACCGAGACCCCCAGCCCGAAGGCATTGTCTAAACTGGTTGTAATGGCTAAAGTAGAACAAATCCCTAAATACAAACCAAACACAGGGTTATCTTTCAATAAATTAAGTAAATAGTTTCCAAAGACTTTCATGGGTCCTCCTATTTCAGCGATTGATAAACGGCAATGGCCGCATCAATCCCACGAATCGCTGCTGAAGAAGAAATCGTAGAACCAGAGATGGTATCCAGTTTATCGCTGATGGTTTTACCAACGATCGACGCTTCAAATGCAGCTTCACCAACTTGCATACCTAAACCTGGTGTATCATTGAGTGAAGTAACTTTAAATCCAACGATCTTTTCACTTTGATCAAATCCAACCAAGAACGTAATTGGATCCTTATATCCTTGGATGCTGACTTTAACTGCATACCCCTTGCCAGTGGCTTCATACACATTCTTTACATAACCAGTGGTATCACTGAAGGTTATTTCTTTAAACCCGACAGTCCCAGGAAAAATTTCTTCTAAACTGGCTTTAACTGCTGCAATTTTTTGTTCTTCAATGATCGGTGAAGTGACGCTATTGACGAAAGCCAATACACCGCCGGCCAAAGCAGAAGCTAAGGCCAAGAATAAGGTTAACGAAATAATTTTTTTCATAATCCTCTCCTTATTGCGGGGTCAATATGGCACTGATGGCCGCATTGACTGCGCGAATGATCGATTCGACGGTATAGGTAGCCCCAACAGAGACATCCACACTATTATCGATCGCGAGTGATAAACCAGAAAACTGAGTTAAGAAATCATTATGATTGGTCTTATATTTTAATTGACTGCTGTCACTGAACGTAATGAAGGCAACTGAAACGATGGTTTGAGCCGCTGTATTGATTTTCACTTCCAAAACATTAGGCTTTGGATCTGTTTCCCAGTCCGCTTCTAGAACGGCGAATCCTTTTGATTCCAAGACGAAAGTTGTAATATCTCCAGCAACCATCGAACTAACAATAGTGACATTGCCACTTGCTGGTAAAGAACTAAAGAGAATGGGCTCACCCAAGCTTGGTTTTGGTACTTCTGGGACAAAAGGTTCGATGTAGGTGATCGCTGATGTCGTAAATGAGACGGTCAGTAAAGAGACCGCTGCCACAATACCAATCGAGATAGCATAACGTTTCATTGCTTTTAATGGCCAACCATCTAATACACGATCGATCAAAGGGGTCAACATATTCATGACTAAGATTGAACGAATTACTCCTTCAGGTAAGTTACCTTTGACTCGAATCAAGGTCGTGAAGAATGCAACTCCAATCGCAAAGATAATGCGTCCAGGAATCGATGTGGGTGAAGTCACGGGATCTGTCAACATAAAGACAGCCCCAAACATCGCACCACCAGTCGAGATAAAGAAGAACGGATACCACCAATCCATACCTTTGAAATACATAATCACAACCGCAAAGATAAAGAGCGATCCAATAAAGACAACTGGAACTCTCCAATCAATGATCTTTCGAAGCGATAAATAGACTCCAACAGCCATGATCAACAAGGTATTGGTTTCACCCAAAGCCCCGATGTATTGACCACTAAACAAACCCCATAACCCATTGAATTGAGCTAAATAAGTTTGGACAACTTCAGGTTTTGTGATGACCCAACCCAAAGATTCAATGATGGTATTTGGTGTTGCGCCAGTCACAACATCTGGAAATTGAGAAGCGATGAAGCCACCAAAAGCCAAGACAGTGAAGGCACGACCAACCCCGGCAGGATTGAAAATATTTTGGCCAAAGCCACCAAAAATTAATTTACCAATTAAAGTAGCAACCAATGATCCAATAATAACCACATATAAAGGTTTATTAACGCCCATCATTCCCACAAACAAAAGTGCAGTAACCCAAGGAAAAGATTGAGACAAATAAGTGAAAACATTCTTCTTCGCATAGAAGATGGCCCACAGGGATTCTGTGATCACAGCAACAGCGACTGAAGTTAAAATCATGGTTAAGGCATGCCAACCATAAGCAGCCCCGACATTTAAGAAGTAGTAACCGACATTATACCCTAATACCAAAGCGATCCCAATCGTTAATTCAGTCATGATGCGTTGGGTTGATAAAGGTTGAGTATAATTAGGGGAAGGTCTAAATGTGAATTTCATACTCGAGTTCTCCTATTTCTTTCTCAATTGTAGGGCTCGTTTAGCACGTCTAACCCCTTCCGTCACATCAATTCTAGATGGACAGATGTAAGTACACAGACCACATTCGATACACTGATCTGCACTCAACTTGGTGATGAGATCCAAATCAGCAGCCGCTTCAGCGTTATTGATTCGAACGGGCAATAAACCTGCCGGACAAGTATCATTACAACGGCCACAACGCATGCAAGGCAAGGCTTCCTGTGGTTTTGTTTTTAAGATGGTAATCGCATTGGCATATTGCGTAATAACGAATTGATCCGTTGGGATTGTTTTACCCATCATTGGACCACCCGCAATCAATAAGACATCTTCTGATGCATAGCCTCCAATGGCCTCAACGATTTCTTTAACTAAAGTTCCATAAGGAACACGAACATTCACTGGATGCTTCAGCCCATCACCTGAAAAGGTGACGATCTTCTCATCGGTTGCTTTTCCAAGTTTGATGGATTGTGCCAACGTTACAGCCGTGGTCGCATTGTTGACGATGATACCAACTTCAGAAGGCAGCTTATCATAGCGTTCATGCGCATATTTATAAACGAGGGTTCTTTCCCAACCCATTGGATATTGATCCGGTGTCATAAAGATTTTGATGTTGGGTTCATGCGTCAATAAAGCTTGAATTTTTTTGCTTAATTCAACTTTATTTTTCTTTAAAGCGATGACCGCTTCTTTCGCCGTTGAGGCTTTCAATAACGCTTTGGTCCCATAAACAAGATCTTCAATGAACTCATTCATGACCCGATAATCTGCCGTTATAAATGGTTCACATTCAACAGCATTAATGATTAAGGTATGGATGCCTACAGGATTTTTATATTTCATATAGGTTGGAAATCCAGCCCCACCACAGCCTTGAAGTCCTGAATTCATAATGAAATCAACCAGTTCTTGACGGCTTGCTGATTCTAAGTCTAAAGGCTTAAAAGCCTGAGTTTTCTCGAATTTACCATCGTTATGGATCACCAGATGGTCACACGGTCTTAATACCGCATGCATCATCGATTTAACCAGCCCGACAGTTCCTGATACTGATGAATAAATTGGAACGATGAAAGGAACACTTCGTTTCGCAAGCAAAGTGCCTACTTTAACTGAATCTCCTTCTTTGACTAAAACTTCCACTGCTGCGTTATTTCCATTGCTTAATGGAATGTATACTTCGCCTTTAGGTTTGACAGTAACGATTTCGTTATGTAAAGTCAATTCTTTTTGACCGTTGAGATGAACATTCATCGGTCCTACCCATAGTGGCATATAATCACCTTCCCTTTCCATGAGAAAAGTTTCACTTTTCAAATTACCTTGTTTATTATAACATAAATTAGACAAGTGAAAAGTCAGGTTAT
>JBBQOY010000036.1:0-8675 GCA_038331365.1 Erysipelotrichales bacterium
CGAATCAAATGATCACGGGTGGTACCACGGGTTAATCCAAAGATGGCGCCTCGGGCTTTATCATCCCAATAAGGTGCCCCTAGACCAACAAAGGCAGGCACAACATAGACCCCATCACTGCTTTCTACCTGCGACGAAAACACTACCTTCAAGCGCATAAGTAATCTTACCGTTTAAACCCCAAGCGATAGTGGTTATTAAACCATGTGAACTTTTCATGGCTTTATCACCAGTATTCATTAAAAGGAAACAACCAGTCCCATAGGTGTTTTTAGCCAACCCTTGAGTAAAACACCCTTGACCGAAAAGGGCTGCTTGTTGATCACCTGCGACGCCAGTAATGGGCACTTCATAATTGAAGAAATGATAAGGTGCTGTTGTGGCGAATAAACTGGAAGAATCTTTAACTTGAGGCAACATGATTTCTGGAATATCGAGGATCTTAAGAATTTCTTTATCCCAACAAAGCTCATGAATATTAAACATCATCGTACGACTGGCATTAGAATAATCTGTCGCATGAACTTTGTTGCCACTCAATTTCCAAATAAGCCAAGTATCAATCGTCCCAAAAAGTAACTCGCCTTTCTTAGCTCTTTCTAAAGCACCCGGAACTCTGTCTAAAATCCACTTGAGTTTGGTTGCTGAGAAATAAGCATCAATGACTAAACCTGTTTTACTTCTAATCATATCGGTAAAACCTTTGGCTTTTAAGTCATCGCAGATCTCAGCACTTTGACGTGATTGCCAAACAATCGCATTATAGATAGGAATTCCCGAATCTTTATCCCAAACGATTGTCGTTTCACGTTGATTGGTAATCCCTATGGCTTCAATCTGAGCAGGTTGTATCGCATGAGATTGGAAACAACCCGCAATTACCGCTAAGATGGATAACCAAATTTCATTGGGGTCATGTTCAACATAACCTGGTTGAGGAAAATACTGTGTGAATTCTTTTTGAGCACTCACGATAATATTTGACTTTTTATCGAAAACGATGGCGCGCGAACTAGTCGTTCCTTGATCTAAAGCCAAGATATACTTTTCCATAGAACACTCCGATCTTAGAGTCAAACTCTAACAAAAAGCAAGCCTGCATAGCAGGCTTGCGACATGAACGAATAAATATTTTTTATTTCAAGAAAGAATAAATAATGGTATTGGCAGCAGTAATCATCGTAAATAGTAAGGTGTTTAAGAAAGCAGCTGTCATCACATTGCCAGTCATCTTATACAAACGTTTTGCATAAATCGTTGCAACAATTAAGGACGGAATTAAGGCAAACAACAGGATACTATTGAGGGATTGACCTGGATACATTGCAGTCATCGTCGTAAATAACATTCCATATTGAAGGACCATCCAAATCACTAAACCACCAACGACCATGAAGATCGCAACAGCATAGCCTTTCCAACCATTGATGTAAGTATTGTTGGTATTGAGATTGATTGCAATGGAGATAACGAAATAATAGACTAAGAAGAAAGGTGCGTACTGAAGGGCAGACATTAAATGTGAAACTTCGAAGGTTTTAATTGCCCATGACCAGAATCTAAAGTCTACAACCAAGAGATAATCGATTGAATACAAGACGACATAACCAAACACTACAATCGTCAATGCTAAGCCTAAGGCCAACATGACTTGTTTGCAGGAAACAGAAATCCCATAAGATTTGAAATCGAATGCAGCATTACTACTGCGATCGAAGAAGTGGAAGAGTGAAACGATGATGACAGCGAATAAAGCTGCAACGATTGCCCAATAAACGACTTGATTGGTTGTCGGCTGATTGAACCAAGCACTTTGAACGAATAATTTGCCAGCATCAGTCGTGAAATAACGTAAAATCAAGGCTGCAAAGAAAGCCAATAGTGAAGCACCAACTTTAGATAAATCTTTGCCTTTTTCTTTAACGTAGTTGTATACCAACATACCAGCAGCCAAAACCAGTACGACTTCAGCGCCGCGTTGGATGATCAATAAGCCATCTGCTTGCTTATCCATCAAAGTTGGGAAGAAATAAGCAGGGAAGAATGCACTAAAGGCAATTACGAACCAGTAAATACCTTTTTGAATAGGTGTCTTAGGTCCAGCAACCAAGGCTTCAGTTGGGTTATTTAAACCAGCGAAAGCTTTTGTTTTGGTCAATAATAAATTAGCCAAAGGCATCAACATAACAAAGAAAGCCAGGAGAGCGATAAATTCGAAACCTTCCTTCAACCACCAAGTTTGATTGGATCCTGAAGAGATGGTCATTGAACTGCTTCTTGCGGATTCAAAGGCTTTGTTATAGAAATCAATTTGATTTCCAGTGGTTTCTAGAGAGAAATGATTCCAAGGATGCGTCTCATAAGGTGTGTAAATAATGCGTGTTCCGCCATTTGGCAATTTGTAGAATTTACCCGCCATTGGTGAACTCGGATCGCCTAAGAAAGCTTTTCCATCGGCTTCTGAAACATAATCTTTATAGATCATGGTTTTACCAGCTGCTTCAGCTTTTGAATCAAAGAAGAATTCATCAAAATGTGCTGCGATGATTCCATTGACTCTAGGTCCATACATGAAATTTGCTGTTGCGGCATCTACGCCTAAATAACCTGTATATAAATAATCGGAAGCAACTGCTAAACTGGCATGAATCTTACGGAAACCGCTTGTTGCGAATTGCTGTTCGTCTGCGACGACGGCCATAACTGATGAGAATGACCCCATTGAATGGCCACTGACCGCGATCATACCGTTACCATTGAAATCTTTTAATACGTAAGGTTGATCATAGATATACTGAACTGCATCAAACAACGCTGTTGGCCAAAATGAGAAGAAAGCGGAAGCGTTGGTTTTATCCAACTTATTCATTGAGTGACCTTGTTCATACATATCGAGGGCTAAAACGACATAACCACGTTTTGATAACTCGATTGCAGGAGCATCTTGCATTTCTGCAGAATTCAAATAACCGTGAGTGGTCACGATGGTTGGTCTTGGATCATCCGCATTTGCACCCTTGGGCAAATACAGTAATCCCGACAATACGCCTTTTTCTGTTGTAAAACTGATTCTCTGAACATTAACAGAATAGAAAGATGTGTTGATCATATTGGCAAATATACTGGCCAAGATCACAACGACCAAAGACAATACAAAGAGCTGTTTGGAATTCTTTATCAAAGCCTTAATCTTCCTCATTATGATATATTCCTCCCTAAGTTTGCTGCAAATAAACAGTAAAAAAGCAATGTCACAACCTTGCCTGTTTCTCGTTTTCTGTACAGTCTTATTAACTTGCTTAAATAATATCATAGCGCTTACATTAGTGCAATATGTTAATGCTATAACTTATTAAATATTTTTTTTACTTAAAAATCGATTTTAAGGACTTTTTCTTTCTGTTCAATGATTAAATCATTGATTAAGATTTCAAGTTCTTGCTTTGAGTGAAACGGATTAACAATAATATGGGCTAAAGATAATTTTCCAGATGCTCCTTCAAAAGAAGCCAGATGATATTTAGATTGGAAGAGATTAGAAGGTAAAGGGATAACAAAAATACTCGAAAGTGGTGCTTTAAAGTAAATAAGATGATGTTTGATCAATGCTTGTTCGAAAATTCGAATGTTTCGACAATAATAATCTTTGGGGCTTCGTTGAAGTACTTCTTTGATACGTTGTAAGGCAGAGAAAATCGCAAAAGTTCTTGAACCTGAAATCGTTGTATCTCGATGACCAAGATAAGAAATAAAATTACCGTCTCCTTTATCTTTAGAAAGGACAACACTGTTGATGTTGGGGACACCAAAGAATTTATGCAAACTCACAGAAATTGAATTAGCCCCTAACACTTTCAATGAAGGGCACACAGGTGCATCGATTTGATTGTTGGGAATGCCTCCAAAATAAGCTGCGTCGACATGAAGATAAAATGGAATCTTAAAATTGAATAATTGATGTGTAATCTCAGTGATCTCATCGATCGAACCCAGTTTTGTCGTTCCCCAAGTCAATAAAAGAATAGGTGCTTGACGTTGGGTCTCCCATTGATGAACAATCCTTTCTAACAAACGTTCTTTGTTGATTCGCTCATCTGAAGAACTATATTGTTCAATAACAGTATATGGAAATAAATCTACAGACCCATTGGTGACAGCTTTTAAGACACTATAATGGACAGCTTGACAAAAATAAAGGTGTCCTTGAGGAAATTTTCTAAGACCATTCAAGATGCCCCAAGTATTACTCTCACTACCGCCTGAAGTCACATAACCCCAACTTTCATTTTCATCCAATTCAAATCTTTCATAAAACAAACTCAAAACGGCGCGTTCATAAACTTTCCCATCTAAAGCAGAAGCCCCATGTTCATAAGGATCACCCACATTATTGATGTAAAACATTTCAGCTTCAAGTTGACGCAATTTTGAAACCAGGGGTGAATCAGTGCTTAAATTACCCGGATAGCCAAAAAAGTTAGATGACAACGCTTTGAATATTTGCTGATACATTTGAGCGTTCTTTAAAAAAGCCTTATCTTCTTTCATCCATTGGGTTGATTGAGTTGGATCCGTGTTTTGTTGATAAAGTTGGTTTTCCAAATTGAAAAGTTCTTCTTTTAAAACTTGGATGCTTCTTTTTAAAGTTCGAATTTGTTGCGTATCTTTATATTTAGGCATGGTGATTTCTATCTCTATTTTGAGCCACAAATCCATCCTAAGCAAGAAAAATATGCTAATTGTTGAATTTATATCATTGAAAGTGATAAAAACCTAAAAATTGTCTATAATAAAAGTATCTTTAATTAAGAAGGAGATCTCAATGAAAAAAATACTAATGATTATGGCTGTTTTGAGTTTGAGCCTAATCGCGTGTAGTGCTAAGAAAAATACGTTGGTCGTTGGGATGGAATTGGCTTACCCACCATTTGAAACCAAAGATACCAAAGGTAATCCTTATGGGGTGTCCATCGATATTGCTAATGCATTTGCAGTTTATCTTGGTCAGGATATCGAAATCCAAAATACCAATTGGACTGGTTTAATTCCTGCCTTACAAACCGATAAAGTTGATATGGTCATCTCATCGATGACCGTCACTGAAAAACGTAAAGAAAGTATCGATTTCAGTAATGCATATGCGAAAGCTTACCTTGCTTTTCTTGTCAATATTAGTTCAGATGTAACACAATCATCTGACTTGAATCAAAGTGATAAAAAAATCGTCGTTAAAACAGGCTCGACTGGGGATACTTATGTCAGTGCGAATTATTCTAATGCAGCAATTTTACGTCTCGATGATGAAAGTGCTGCGGTTGCAGAAGTTGTAAATGGTCATGCGGATGCTTTTATCTATGATCAACTCACCATCTATCGGAATGTCAAAGCTAACGTAACTACTTTAAAAGCAGTTTATATCTCAAACCAAGTGGCGGAAGAATGGGGCGCTGCATTTAAAAAGGGAAGTGACTTGCGAGATAAATTCAATGCCTTTTTAGTTGATTTCACCAATAAAGGTGGGTTTACAGATCTAATTGAAAAGCACTTAAAAGAAGAAAAGGCAACCTTTGATCAAATGGGTTTTACTTTCTTCTTCGAATAATATGAATTCGCATAAAACCTTCAAAAAAATACTAAATTTTGGACTGGTCGTCCTCTCTTTAGGTGGCTTTCTGTTTTTAAGTGCTTATCGAGCAAAAATTTCTTTTTCGGTTGAACATTTGTGGGAATACAGAATTCGATTCATGCAGGGCTTTATTTTAACCATAGAGTTAAGTCTGTTTTCTATGTTAATCTCACTGCTTATTGGTTTGGTCGTGGCTTGGGGAAGACAAAGTAAAGTCCTCTATTTAAATTATTTGACTCGGACTTATGTAGAATTGATTCGAGGAACGCCACTTTTAGTTCAAATCATATTCTTTTACTATGTTATTGGGACAGCCTGGGGCGTAGATAATCGCTTTATTGCAGGGGTTTTAATCTTATCTACTTTTGAGGGTGCTTATATCTCGGAAATCATTCGAGGGGGTTACATCTCAATTGAAACCAAACAGACCGAAATCGCCAAAGCGGTTGGGTTAACCAAACAACAGACCTTTAGATACATTATCTTACCTCAACTCAGTGTCCGAATCTTACCGGCATTGGCTGGACAATTCGCTTCTGTCATCAAAGACAGCAGTCTTTTATCGACCATCGCCGTCATAGAACTCATGCAGGTCACCAAAGAAATTACGGCGAACAATTTTGCGATTTATTTTGAAAGTTACCTTGTCTTGGCTTTGTTGTATCTGTGTTTAACTTTCCCAGTTTCCTTACTTTCAAAAGCTTTAGAAAAGAGATTCAGCTATGAATATTAAACTTAAAAATTTAAGCAAGTCATTCAGTGGGAATCTTGTCTTAGATCATTTGAATGCAGAAATCAATTGTAAGAGTTTGGCAATCCTAGGACCTAGTGGATCAGGTAAAAGCACACTTTTGAGAATCTTAGGGGGCTTATTGGTGCCAGATGAAGGTGAAATCACACTCAATGGGAACAAGATCAATTTTAGTGAAAAAGAGCTGTTGGACTATCGTCGTCAGATCGGTTTCGTTTTTCAAAACAATGGCTTGTTTCCGCATCTAAGTGCCATCGATAATATTACCTTGCCTTTGATTAAAGTTTTTAACAAGACACCTGAAGAAGCCAAAGCATTGGCCATGACTTATTTAAAGCGGTTTGGTTTGGAAAACCAAGCTGATCAGTCACCAGTCACATTGTCTGGTGGTCAGCAACAACGCATCGCCATCATCAGAGCTGTCGTTAATCATCCTCAACTGATCTTATTGGATGAACCGACGAGTGCTTTGGATCCTGATCTATCTGTCGAGGTTTTAGAGATGTTGAAAGATTTGATTGAAGAAGGACTCAATGTGATCTTGGTTACCCATCATTTGGGCTTTGCGCGAAACATTTGTGAGTATATGATGTTTATCGATGGCAGTAAAATCATCGAATACGGGCCTTCTAAAGCTTCTTTCAAGCAACCTAAATCAGATCAACTGAAACGCTTTATCGCTAAAATGGAACAGTTTTAAAAAGGATCTTCAAATGGAGATCCTAAGTGTTAGAAGGGGTAATTAACTTTTGTCTTGTCCAAGGAATAAGCCCAGAGTTCAGTTTGAACTTGCTTATCCAGTGCCAATGGGATGGGTGTATCCAATTTAACAATCGTTTTCTTAGACGGACCATAGAAATTCCCATTGATTGCATCTGGATCTAAAGCAGCCATGATTGAAGGACGCGCACCTTCTTCAGCTGTCGAAACAGAAGCCAAGAAGAGATTGATGAAGAATTGAATAAATTTGGAGCGTTTACCAGTATCAAAAAGCCCTGTTTTTGCGACACCTGGATGGGCTGAGACAACGATGATGGATTTCCCTGAGGCTTTGAGCTGATCTGCTAATCCATAAGTGAAAAGTAAATTACTGAGTTTTGATCTGGAATAGGAACCAAAAGAGTTGTATTTACCATTCTCATACATGAAATTATTGAAGTCCACAGTGCCTTGGCGATGAGCCATACTGGATAAATTAACAATCCGAGCCTTCTCAGTTAATAAATCAAAAATAAGTGCAGTCAAACGGAAGTGACCGAGGTGATTGACCCCAATCTGACTTTCATATCCATCTTTCGTTAATGCATAAGGCACTGCCATAATACCTGCATTATTGATTAAGATATCAATTTTTAGATTCATTTTATGAAGCTCTGTAGAACAGGCCTCAATGGATTTAGCATCGCCAAGATCTAATGTTACCAAGATGAGTTTTGCTTTCGGGCTTTCTTCAACAATCTTGGCCATCGCATGTTTACCACGCTCTAAAGATCTTGAACTCATGATGACCTGAGCCTTATGTTTAGCGAAATAGCGTGCTGTTTCATAGCCTAAACCATTGTTTGCGCCAGTGATAAAAACGGTTTTAGAACTTAAATCAATCTGCTCAAGTGCGTTAAATGAAATCATATTTTTCCTACCTTTTTTGTTTACATATTGAATCATATCACGCTTTAAATTTCTGTGGTCTAAGATGCCTATAAATTTGAGTAAAAAAAAGACAAGTCTGTTTTTAATCAAACTTGTCTTTGATGAGTCTTATTTACCCATTAAGATAAACACACCCGAAACGATTGCGAGGGCACTGAGAATCAAGCCCAATGAAGGGACTGGAAGCACAACCAATTGAGATATCCCAGACACAATTAGCCAAATGCTCAACAATAAGAATCCCATATTTTTGTTTAGTTTCATAAATAAGCTCCTTTTGGGATGAACTAAAGTAGGCGTCTTCCCTGTATTAGTCTAATCAATACGATGATAACAGCGACAACCAACAATACATGGATGAATCCACCCATTGTGGTTGCAGTGACAATTCCTAATAACCATAGAATAATTAATATAACTGCGATTGTCCAAAGCATAAGTTTGCTCCTTTCTTGATAAAATCAAGTGTGTATTCATAAACAAAGCAATTAAGACAAATATTAAAACGAATCTTAAGAAACATAGTTTTAGATCGATTATTTAATAACCTTGAAGCCACCAACCAATCTGTATTAGTTAGTGGGAAGATAATCTTATTATAGTCTTATCTAAGGTAATAAGCAACAATCACACATTGAACCCATAAAT
>JBBQOY010000037.1:0-8604 GCA_038331365.1 Erysipelotrichales bacterium
TTTTTAGGGGATTTATACAAGGTTTATGATGTACCAAAAGTGTAGTTGCCTACACTTGGTTTATTGACTAATATGGTAAGAAATGCTTTGGATTCTCATAGAAGATCTTATCGATGACTTCTTGAGAAATTCCATAATCCAACATCATACTTGGAAGATACTTAGGAATGAATTCAAATCCTGGAGCGCCATTATAGGCTTTCAGATAAGAAGATCTACCCCAATCACCACCAATCATGATTTTATCAGCGTAACCCTTTTCACTCATGGTTTTAATGAGATCCATGGTGTCACTGACTGGATGATACTTAACGCGTGCGACACAATCATACTGAACGAAGACCCCTTCTTTGAGGACGAGTTCATGATAGACTGGATCCGCATTTCGATCCAAATGACCGATACAAATCTTTTCAGGTTTTACACCTTCTTCTTTGAAGATGCGAATCTGTTCAAGACCCATGGTTCCCATATGGGTATGCGTCTTGATTGGGATGCCTGTCTTCACACTCACCCGAGCTACCACCCGCAACAGCTTTTCTTCAAGCGGTGTAATGATGTAGTAACTGGTCCCTGCTTTAACCAAGCCAGGTTTGACATCGGAGTGTTGGACAATCGGTCCACAGAAATCATTTACTTCAATGCCCAATTCCACTTCAGAAACGATGATGTCGACCAATTGTTCAATCGAATATTTGTGAACAAAATGGGCTTTATCATACAGTTTGCCGCGATGAAAGCCGGTGATGGCAATAACATGGGCATCCAATCCTTTAGCGATGGCTTTGAGTTCATTTACGCCTCGGCCTACGCCTAAAGGCTGCATATCTACCATGGTTTTACCACCTGCCTTGATGTAACTTTGCAGTTCCAATCTTGACTTCTCGATGTTTTCAATCCCGAAGTCTTTGTCTTCGATGACTTCCATCCCGCCTGATTTCCACAGATGATCATGGATGTCCACAAAGCCGAGTTGATCAGGTGAAATTTCACCAAAGACTGTTTTTACTGTTTTAATTTTATCTGAGTTCATACACAACTCAAGTTAAGAAGGTAAAGAACATTTTGAGCATACTGAATACACCCAACCAAAGTGTACTCCAATCTGAATGACCCCAAATGGAGATTTGAACATTAGCAACATGGGCTAAAGCTGCTGAGCCACAAATGGTGATGATGCCCATAATGAAAGTTGCTCCTACAACACCTTTCCAACCACCCCAAGCATTCGCGAAGACGCCCAAGGTACAGCCTCCAAAGAACAAAGGAATAACGCTAGGAATCGCGATGATGGGTGAACCTACGAGAAACAAGATGCCAACACCAGTAAATTGACCAATAACGGTTACGATAAAGCCCAACAAAGCTGCAGTCGGTGCATAAGACCAAAAGATTGGGCTATCAACAGCCGCGATAGCACCAGGGACTAAACGATCAGAGATCCCTTTGAATGAAGGAAGCAGTTCGTTTAAGAACATACGAACCCCCGACAATAGGACATAGACTCCAACCGCCATTGTTAAACCTAAATTTAAACCATAAAGAATATAATTTGTTGTTCCTGCAAAAGCAGCGACAACCTTCGGGCCTGCAATTAAAATGATAACGATACAGATACTTCCCATAATCAAGCTATAAGAGATAACGGAATCTTTAAACACGGATAACCAACCTGGCAAATTGATGCTTTCAGCACTATCACTTGGTTTCCCAAATAATCTTGCCAACTGCGTTGTGATGATCCCTGAAACACATAAATTATGACCTAAAGTAATCGGCGTATCGCCTAACAGTGGGTTCAAGAATTTTCTGAGTAAATAAGGGAAGAACCACCAATAAACACCACACACCAACACAGCAGTTACAAACAAAGCAGTTCCGGTTAGACCTGTTGTTGCATACAACAAGAAGGTAAGTGCAACGGTATCCGTATAAGCAACATGACCCGTCAAATAAATAGTTTTAATCGGTGTAAACTTCGCAAGCAATAAGTTAACAAGCCAAGCACAAATTAAGATTAAACCGATGTTGGCCAAATTATTGGCTTCAAGAACTGTGAGTGCTTCTGATGTCGCAGCCCACATATCTGTCCCAATGCCTTTAATTCCAACAGCGAGGGTGAAAATCTTAATGATGGATTCTGATGCTGCTTTAAGTTGACCAGAACCAATCCCAAGAATCATCATCCCAACGATGGTTTTGATGACAGAAACCAATATTGATTTCGCATCCATTCTTCTGAGCAAACATCCCAACAGGACAATAATGCCCATGAAATATGCTGGTGTTTTAAAGATCTGATTAATGAAAAAATCCAATACTTGCATAAATCCTCCCTTTTATTTCTTTTCGAAATATTGATTTGTCAATGCTTCTAAACCTTTCAAATCAAAATAATTCACGACTGGAACAATAACAATCCCACTGCCTTCAACCGTCGACGCGACTTGGGTCAACAATGCTGCACTGGTATAAATAGCATCCAGTTTTTCTCCCTTAATGCTCGAAATATCATAGACGATAACATCTGCTGCAATTCCCATCTTTTTCAATACATCATCCAAATTCATTTTCAGCATCATGCTACTACCTGCTCCAAAAGTGCAACAAACTCCAATTCTTAACTTTTCCAAAGTTTCCTCCTTTCCTAAAGTATTTCAATTACAGTTCCCACACAAAGAGAATGGATGTAACTTTCGCTTAATTCTTCAACAAATGCAGCAGTCTCATAACACTCAGCCATCGTTGATCCAACACACACTAATCCATGATTTTGAATCAATACGGCACTTTTATCACCCAAATAGTGAACAATAGCTGCGTTAACTTCGGGTGAATCAGGGAAAGCGAAAGGTGCAATATCTACCTTTCCTTTACAGTGTTGCTTCATCCCGTAGGTGATGTAAGGAATTCCTTTATTGGCGAGTGCCAAAGCTGTCGCATAACGCGAATGGGTATGAATGATGGCTCTAACATCGGGACGTGCTTGATAAACCGCAAGATGGAAAGTGCTGTCCCTTGATGTTGGCGCATTCTTTTGAATAAGCGTCCCTTGAAGATCAAGTAAATTAATGTCATTTGAGGACATTTCCGCATAATCCAATTTGCTTGGGCTCATACAAATGATGTTCTCTTCATTACGAATAGAGATACTTCCTTTATTGCATCCTTCAGATACAAATCCGTTTGTTTTTAGCTTGCGCGCATAGCTCACCAATATTTCTAAATTGTCCATTCTGTTTCTCCTTCTTCATACAAGTTGTCAATCATATGAATGATCTCATCACTTGTTTTTGCTTTTCTAATTTTAGTGACATTGACTTCTGAATTCAGCATCTTTGCTAAATCAGAAAGCACTCTCAAGTGTGAAGAATTATCAATAGCAGATAAAGCGAACACCAAATCCACTGGGTCATTTTCAGGATGCCCAAAGACGACAGGTTTAATCAGCCTTAGAATACTTATTCCTATTTTTTTAACCCCATCACTGCTTCTTGAGTGCGGTAAAGCAATCCCTTTTCCGATGACAATATACGGGCCAATGGACTTCACTGCCTCCACCATACTGTTTATGTATTTAACTTCAATACAACCATTTTCATAAAGCAAGTTTCCTGCCTCAACAACAGCAGCCTCCCAATCTTTTGCTCTAAAGTCCAGTCTAATCATGTTTTTGTTTACGACATCCTTTAACATAGATAGATTTATCCTTTCGCTATCCGCATTCTTTATTAAGGTATACTGTCTGCTTAAATCTTCGATTAATTCCATTCTATTTTGAACAATACAATTTTTTTCAATGATGGTTAGCAATTGATCAAGATCAATGTTTTCATTGAATTTTCGATTAAAGTATTTGTCTAAGATTTCCATATCTGCAGCATTGATGAGTGGACTCACATTGATCACTGGTATTGAGCATTTCAACGTATCAATGGTTGAAATAACATAATCCGTGGCCTTTGTTTCAAGCGTTCGTTCCATCTCGTGAAGCGCAATGACATTAACAATTTTAACTTCATATAAGCTTTTTAATTTAGATGCCAGAAGATTACTGGTCCCAATGCCTGAGTTACAAACCACCAAGACTCTAGGTCGATTGTACGATGATGCCTTTTCTTTAAGCACAGCGGATGCGAAGTGAATGGTGATAAAGCCAATCTCATCTTCCGAGAGTACCGCTTCAGTAAATGCTTCCAATTTTGAAATGTTCTCTTTGACTGAATTGAAGATTAAGGGATAGTTTAATTTAATATCTCCAATTAAAGGATTATCTTGTTTAATGCGGTTTCTCATGCGATAAATGGCTGGACGAATATGGTAGATTAAATCATTATATAAGTCCAATTTTCTCGCAAAATCGATGCCCATATCATTCCCAATCTTATTGATAAGATCACAGACAATCAACTGAATCTCAGCGAAATTTTCACGCTCTCTAGAGTCATTCACACTGGTAGCAGAGCAACCCATGAGTTGCGTTGTAATAAACCCAATCTCATGCAATGATAAGTCAATAAGTTGCTTTATTTTGAGTTGTTCTGTAAGCTTCAAAACGGCGATAAATTCCTTTGTGCCATAAAGACTTTCAAGTTGAATTGCATTCATTTCAACTGGTCTACCAATTTTGCTTCTTAAACAAGACAGTTCAATGGCAGTAATGATTTGGATGGTAGATTTATCTGAGAAACTCGTATTAAGTTCTTTTTCTAGTTTTGAAACCAAATCGAGATAACAATCAATAACTTCTCGATTAATCGTTCGGAAATATCGATTTCCAATGCCTTCTCGATAATATCGATCCGCGTCATAAATCATACTTTCATCCGCACCATTGACAAATCGATTCAACAATTCTGTGCGCAATGTGTTCTCATCAGCTTGAATTTTGACCCCATAACGCGCATTAGACACGATCTTAATGCCCATGGATTTAAATTCATCTTTCAAGATGTTGAGACAATTAATCACGGTTCCTTTACTGAAATGGACGATTTCAGCAATCTCATTGATGGTGATGTACCCTTTTTTGGTGAAGAGAACTTTGAGCACTAATTCTTTTCGTTCACTACGATTCAGAGCATACTCACTGATCTCTAGATTTCCCAAGACTGCTTTTATTTTTTCAGTCTGACTAAAATCTCGAGAAATTGAAATACCTTGTTTTCGCTTTCGATTCAGGGGAAGTAAGTGATTGTACTTAAGAAAGAAATCAATTGAATCCAAATCGGATTGAACAGTTCTTGTACTGATCTTGAATTCTTTGGCTAAATCCTCTATTGATAATGAGCTCTCTTTATCAATTAAGAAATTCAACATCCGAATTCCACGCTTGCTTATTTCTGTCATTGTGTTCCTTTCCCCAACTTTATAATAGTTGAAGTTCTTTCCGCTGTGAAGTTCAAACATTTTCATGTGAAAATATGAAACTTTTGTTTAGCCAACGGATTGCTCACATTGTACAATTTTACTGCACAATTCCATATCAAAAGATATAATTGATTGTTTATCGTTATGCGTAATATTTTATTTACTTATGATCAATTTCAAGCACTAAACCTACACCCGCTTCTTTACTTGGTGTGGCATTCCATAACGCCAATTTACAATGTTGATCTGTATCATGACAAATATAGAAGTTATTGATGTGTTGTTGAGATACATAATCACAGGTCTTATCCAATTGGAGTTGCGAAACTTCATCGATTCTTAAATGAGAACCACCCAAGTAGGTATCAATATGATGCCCACCCGTTATTTCTTTTGCGTACTCCATGATGTTGCAGATCCCATAATGAGCGCAAGCTGCAACAACACTGACCTCATGACCATCTTTATGCAAATAGCACAGTTGTGTATCTTCATCCACAACATCCTCAATCCATTCACCCTTCCATTGCTTTTTCGCCACCTGTGGGGTTATGTGTTCAAAATTATTGACCATATGGGTTTTACCCATGAACCATAAATTTTTCGTAAGCTGAACAGGAATTTCAGACACCTTCAAAGTAAAATACTTTTCAATCACTTCACGAGGCACATCAAATCCTGACGCATGATTTTTAGTAAAATTGTATCGTTTGGCGAATATTCCTTCTTCTGCGATTAAAAAGACTGGTTTGCGATACATCGCATTCTCATCAAAGTATTTCAACAAATATTTTAACCCGCCTGAATGATCTCTATGACAGTGAGAAAGAACGATATAATCCACAGTTCTCAAATCTATTCCCAAATCTTGGGCATTCTTGATGAACTTATCTGAAAATCCGAAATCATATAAGATTTTAATATCTTCGTCTTCTATCCAAGCAGAAAATCCATGTTCTACATTCAAATACTTAGTAAAAAGACTTGTGTTCTCCATCAATAATGTAACTTTCATTGACTATTCCTTTCGACGCTGAGTGCGTTAAAATTTTGATTCTTCAAATTCATTCTGTCATGAATGAGATTCATCAGTAGTTCAAATTGTTTCATCTGGCATCACGAAACTTTTCAACTACATAGAAGAATCAAATTCGTTCAATTCCAAAACTGAAATACTGGAAGTAATATATTTTTCCATTTGTGCGTACAAATGATATAATGGAAGCACAGATGGAAAAACTATGGAAACAAAACTAATCGAGATCATGAATAAAAACGATGGTGTTTTGACAACGAAGGATGCCACTGCAGCCGGCATCCCCAGAGTGTACATCACGAAACTATTACGAAAAGGAATCATCGAAAGAGTCAGAGCAGGGGTCTATTTAAATACAGAATCTTTTGGTGATGAATTTTACCTTTTTCAGTTACGTTATCCTAAGGCAATCTATTCTCACAACACCGCTCTCTACTTCTATAACATGACTGAAAGAACGCCCAGTCGTATTGAAATAACCGTTCTGAGGGGCTACAATGCCCACCGTTTTCCTGAAAACTATACGGTTTACTATATAACCAAAAAGAAATTCTCATTGGGTGTCACCTCACTGATCTCGCCACAAGGAAGGATTGTTAAATGTACCGATCTTGAACGAACACTTTGCGACATTATCCGAAACAATAAGTCATTGGATCTCGAAACTCGGAATAAGAGTATCAAAGAAATTCTGAGGTCTGGGAAAATCAATGAAAATAAACTAAGCTCATATGCAAAGATCTTACGATGCAGTAAACAACTCAACATAATAAGGGAAATCTTATAATGCACTATACTGACAAACAACTTAAAATTATCACAAATACTCTCGCCAAATCAAACAATGTTTCAACTCAGGAAGTCTTGCAGAATTACATGTTTGAAAGAATTCTTTTTCGACTGTCCGACTCAAAATATGCAAATAAGATAATTCTAAAGGGCGGTTTGTTGGTATCCTCAATTTCAGGAATCCGTTCCAGAACAACCATGGACATGGATGTCATGGTAAAAGGTATTAAACTTGATATAGATAGACTGACTTTAGTCTTGAATGAAATCTTATCGATTGATGCCCAAGATGGGATACAATTTGAACTGTTGTCTTCAGAAGTCATACGCGAAGAAGAAGAATATGGAGGTTTCAGATTCAAACTCCAAGGAATGTTAGGCAGATTGAAAGTATCACTTAGCATCGATCTATCTGCAGGAGATATTATTACACCGGATATTCAAGACTATCAATATCCGATGGTTTTTGAGAAAAATCACTTTACCATCAAAGCTTACCCCATTGAGACAATCATTGCCGAAAAAATTCAAACCATACTTGATCGCAACGGTGCGAAAGGCAGAATGAAAGATTACTATGACATCTATTATTTTGTTACAAATCGATTTAGAGAAATCAAAATCGACGTGCTTCGAAAGGCTGTTCAAAATACTTTCATTCACAGAAACACTTTAAGCGATCTGGAAATCGCAGAAACAATTCTGGAATCAATCTATGAAAACAAGATCCTGATAAAAAGATGGTTGGATTACTCGCAGAAGCATGACTATTCAAAAAACATCTCGTATAAGAATGTTGTTGAAGCATCGAAAAAATTGGTTGAAATTATAAAATCCACCAGATAATTACTGTATTTGAAATCGAACTACTCAAGTGACAAGGAGAATCACATGAAATACCAAACCGCAGAACCTTTTAGAATTAAAATGATTGAACATGTTAAACACACCACGATTGAAGAACGAAAGGTCTGGCTTAAAGAAGCTGGATACAATGTTTTTAAAATCAAAGCCACCAATGTCTATATTGATTGCTTAACTGACAGTGGCACTTCTGCTATGAGTAAGGATCAATGGTCAGCCCTGATGATGGGGGATGAATCCTATGCCAGTTGCGACAGCTACTTTCGCTTAGAAGCCAGCGTTCATGAAGTCTTTGACATGCCTTATGTTCAACCCGTTCATCAAGGAAGAGCTGCGGATTATATGATTGCGTCTATTTATTGTAAGCCAGGCCAGATTGCCATCGGCAATATGCATTTTGATACCTTTAGAGGTAATGCGGAAGTCTTGGGGGCGAAAGTCGCGGATCTGGTTATTGCGGCAGGCAAAGATGCAGCCAGTGCACCACAAGACTTTAAAGGCAACTTAGACATTAAACTGTGCGAAGAATTTATCTTAGAAAACGG
>JBBQOY010000038.1:0-8434 GCA_038331365.1 Erysipelotrichales bacterium
CCGCTGTGATGATGGATCGAAGTGACTTTGAGAAGAAGCTTAAAAAAGTAGTCCAAAAAGCAGAAAGCGAGTCAACAGAAAAATGCCTCTAACCGCCGGAATTGTTGGTTTACCGAATGTTGGTAAATCAACCTTATTTAACGCGATTACCCACTCCCAAGTGGAAGCCGCCAATTATCCCTTTGCGACCATCAATCCCAATGTGGGTGTGGTCGAAGTCAAAGATCATCGCGTAGATGATTTGGTGAAAATATTTAAACCAAAGAAAACAATTTATACGACCTTTGAGTTTACCGATATTGCAGGTTTGGTTAAAGGGGCTTCCAAAGGTGAAGGCCTCGGCAATCAATTTTTATCGCATATTCGTGAGGTTGATGCGATTTGTCACGTGGTTAGATGTTTTGATGATCCAAACATTACGCATGTCCATGCTTTAATCGATCCTTTAAATGACATTGAAGTCATCAATTTAGAACTCATCATCGCCGATCAACAATCCATCGAAAAATCACTCTCTAAAGTTGAACGTAGAGCGAAAGCGAAAGATAAAGATGGGATTTATGAATTTGCCTTATTGTCTAAAGTCAATGAGGTCTTATTGTCTGGAAAGTCTGTCCGGACGATGAGCTTAGATAAAAATGAACAGGAAGTCTTGAAAAGTTATCATCTTTTGACTGCTAAACCTATGATTTATATTGCCAATATGTCTGAAGAAGAAGTCAAACAACCAGAAAATAATCACTACTTTAAAATAGTCCAAACGTTCGCTGAAGCAGAAAACAGTGACGTGATTGCCATCTGTGCCAAGATCGAAGAAGAATTATCTGCTTTGGATGATGAAGAAAAAGCATTCTTTTTAGAAGAACTCGGTTATACCGAAAGTGGTCTAGATAAAATCATCAAAGCCACTTATCATTTATTGGGTCTTTGGTCTTTCTTAACCGCAGGTTCAGATGAATGTCGAGCATGGACCTTTAAAAAGGGTATGAAAGCACCAGAATGTGCTGCTGTCATTCATACCGACTTTCAAAAAGGGTTTATCAAAGCAGAAGCATATCTCTATGATGATCTTATGAAATACGGTACTGAACAGAGTGTTAAAGACGCAGGAAAACTAAGAATCGAAGGCAAGGAATATCTTGTGCAAGATGGCGATATCTTGCATTTTAGGTTCAATGTCTAAGGAAAGATAAAGGCCGTGGTATAATAGAACCATAGGAGAATGACCATGAAACTCATTATCGCGATTGTGTCGAACGACGATAGTCATAACTTACAAAGCGCACTTACCAAGGCCAACTACTCGGTGACCAAATTATCGACCACAGGTGGTTTTCTTAGAATGGGCAATACAACATTTATGATTGGGACTGAAGACGATAAAGTCGACAACTGTATCGCACTCATTAAAAAAGAAGGCAAAGTTAGAACGGAAATTGTCCCATCTACCGCATCTTATGACTTGGGAAGATATGCCTCTTTTCCCTTAGAAGTCAGTGTAGGTGGCGCCACAATCTTTGTATTAGACATTGATCAGTTTATTAAAATCTAAAACCCGTGAGGGTTTTTTTCTAGAAAGCGTTGATTAAGTTAAATTGGTCATTTTAATGAAAAAATAAATTATACTGGAAACAAATTGGTGAATAAGTGATAATGTTTTAGAGAAGTTCAAACAATAATTATAAATAAGCCATGATTGGAGCGAAAATGAAGTCTACTACGGAAAAATATGAGCGTTATTTTGAGAGGATCTTTAAAATCTTTGAGGTTGAAATCGTCCGTTTTGCGAGAATGACGCAAGGTATCACAAAACAACGAGAAAGATTCTATTTTAAGCCAACGCATGAGGTCAAAGATTTAAGTAAGATTGTAGCAACTATTGATTATAACGAGTATGGGCTCAAGTTTTCACTTTTCCCAGATTTGAGTCAAATTGAATATCCTGCCTGTGTTTTGAAATGTGATTATGTATTAAAAACAAATTTAGGGCCATTGGTTTTTCCTTTAGACTTGGTTTTAGATCTACAAGATTTTACCCCATTTGTATATCAAGACATCTTATCTGAGGACTTAATGTTGGAGGTGCTTGAAGATCTTCTCGCTTTGGTAAGAAGAAACAAGGATCATTTTTTAATACTCGCTCATGATACTTCAAGTAAAGATCGCTTAAGCCAAGTCTTGCTTACTGACTATCATAAACTCATTGGTCCTTTGGAAGTCTTAGATGAAAATTCGATTGAAGAAGTGATGACGCGGAAAAGAAATGATGCAACCTCGCTTTGGCGTAATTATTTCATATTGGGGTTCATCCAAGAAAGTTTGGATGAGGTCACGCAATCTAAAAAAGACAGAAGTGCTTATGAAGAGCGCTTAATTAATGAACTTAAATCTCTCCAAAAAAAAGGCGTAAAGACAAGCCCAGTTTTGGTTTCTGAGCAGATGGAAAAGAATATGCGGTACGTCTTACCTGAACCTTTTGGGAAAAGAAAAAAACAAAGACGAATCAGCCATGACGTTTCTTACTTATTAATGTTGCTACCAGCAACTGTTTTGGTTTACTTTATGATGGGGTTTGTATTTTGGGTAGTGACGTTTAATGGATATTTCAGCACGGATGTTAAACTCTCGATGGGGTTGATACCCGTAATCATTGTGGCACTCTTCTTAACATCTTGGGGTGTCTCATTTGCCCACCACTTGGTATATCCTAAAGATCATCCGACTTATAAAGGCTATGATTATCGCTTCAGAAATCAACGTAAATTAAGACTGTTTAGAGCGGTGATGATCAGTGGGTTAATCTTTATGCTGACTATTTCTTCTTGGATCGGTTCAAATGTTTTGATCTTTTATAACAACGAGTTCACACTAACACCTGGTGTTTTATGGACCAGTCCAGCTGAGCGATATCGTTACTATGATGTAGATCATATTGAATATCGATATAGTCTATTGGATGAATCTGGAAAAAGCATAAAATATCAACACTATATCTTAGTTTTTAAAGACGGAAAAAAATTCCAACTTAAAGAATATTTAACGTTTATGCATTGTGAAAAGGTGTTGATTCCATTCTTGATCCGTAGAAATATTAAAATCATACGTTATGAGCCCAATTAAAAATATCATCTAAAACAAAACCGAGTTTCCTCGGTTTTGTAATTTATAGGTCAATTCGATAAACAGTCCAATCACTCATCGGTTTAGCACCTTGACGAAGATAGAAGCTTAAAGCAGGTGAATTCCAATCTAAGACAGACCATTCCATTCGGCCACAGTTTTCCGCTTGAGCAAGATTTAATAGGTTCAGAAACAAGGATTTACCAATCCCGTGGCGCCGAAAGGGTTCTAATACAAAGATATCTTCCATATATAAGCCTTTACGACCTAAAAAAGTAGAAAAGTTATAATGATAAAGTGTAAAACCAACAATCGCATGATCGATTTCAGCCAATAATACTTTGGCTTCTTGACGTTCAAAAAGAGCTGCTTGTAAATCTTCAACTTTACACGTGACATGATCTGGTAGACGTTCATAGATTGCCAACTCTTTAATAAGATGCAAAATAACGGGTGTGTCTGTAATGACAGCTGGTCTGATGTTTAGGTTCATGTGAGCTCCGCGATGACCGGGGTATGGTCTGAAGGATAAATAAAATCAAATTGTGAGGAATCTGAGTTAACTTTAACGAAAGTTAATGTAGCAGTATAAATAAAATCAATCACTTCGATTCCTTTGGGATTTCCAAAAGCGTAAAAAATCTTAGGTAGTTTCTGGGGTCCTAATAACAACTGTTTATGTTTACGAATGCTTTGAAGCAGTGTGTCTTGTCTTAAAGACCAACGGTGATCGCCATCTATTTCATCATCGTAACGAAGATTAAAAGTCATCACTTTCATGGGGTTATTCTATCATAGTCTATTAGGCCTGTGTGTGATATAACATGATGACTCGGCGTCAAAAGAATGGGTTGAAAATGGTATAATAAAAGAGCGAGGCAACCATGAGAATAGGACAATCCACAGACATTCATCCTTTAGTAGAAGGCAGACCCTTGATTTTAGGAGGTGTTTTGATTCCGCATTCAAAAGGATGTATGGGCCATTCTGATGCGGATGCGTTGACCCATGCTATAGCGGAAGCGATTTTAGGGGCTTTGGCTGAAGGTGATTTAGGACAACATTTCCCAGACACGGATCCACAATACAAAGGGATCAGTTCTTTATTGATTCTCAAAGAAGTTGTTCAATTGATGAATAATAAACATTATCAAGTAGGCAATATTGATGCTTTGATTTTGATTGAACAACCTAAGATGGCACCGCATCTACCTGCCATGAAGAAGCAGTTATGTGCGATTTTAAACTGTCGTGAAGATCGATTAAATCTCAAAGCGACGCGTGGCGAAGGTTTAGGATTTATCGGACATGAGGAAGGGGTCGTTGCTCAAGCAGTGGTCCTACTGGAAGCACTATGCTAGAAAAAACAAAAGAAACCAAGGTCTTAAGAGATCCAATCCATGAATACATACATATTGAAGATCAATTAATATGGGATTTATTGGCCACTCGTGAAGTCCAAAGACTTAAACGCATCCATCAATTAGGAACGACTTATCAAGTCTATCACACGGCTGAACATTCCCGGTTCTCCCATTCACTGGGAGTCTATGAGATTGTCAGAAGAATGGTGAATGAGATCAATGGCATCGATGAGATTTTAACCCAAGAAGATAAGCTTGCTGTGATGGCTGCAGGTTTACTGCACGATATTGGACACGGTCCATTTAGTCATATTTTTGAAACCATTTCTAAAGTTAGTCATGAAACCATTACCCAAAGACTCATACTGGAAGATTCAGAGGTTCAGCGGGTTTTAGAAAAAGCTCAAAAGGGTTTATCTAAAAAGGTGGCTTCTATTCTTGATCATACACATCCAAAATCTGTCTTAAGTCAATTTATCTCAAGTCAATTGGATGCGGACCGAATGGATTACCTACTCAGAGATGCCTATTTTACAGGAACGTCTTATGGTCAATATGATCTTGAACGCATCCTAAGAACCTTTAAAGTAACGCAAGATAAATTAACCATCAAAGAAAGTGGTGTCCACAGCATTGAAGATTACATTATGGCGCGTTATCACATGTATTACCAAGTGTATTATCATCCGGTGGGTCGATCCGTCGAAGCCATTTTAATTGCCTTCTTTAAGCGTTTGAAAGATCTGATTCATCAAGATCCATCAATCATCGAGCATTATCCAATGTTTAAGATGATTTGGGGTGCTCCTGAACTTGATGAATTCTTTCGTTTGGATGAAGCGGCTTGTTTCTATGGGTTCCAACTGGCCACACAAGATGAGGATTCTATTCTAAAAGATTTGGCCCTTCGTTTATTGAATCGTCATTTATTTGACTATAAAGATGTTTCAAATCAAACACAGCGAGATGAGATACGTCATCTCGTTGAGAAAACCTATGACAGTCGTTATTACTTCTATCAAGATGAAATGTCTTCTCGACCCTACAGTCCTTACCAAGAAGATGAGTCACTTATCTATATCGCAATGTCGGATGGGACAATCAAAGAACTGTCTCAGGTATCCAACATCGTCGCTGCCATCGTTTCAGCGAAACCTAAAGACGATAAGAAAGTTTATTTTCCGAAGGAGATCGTATGAATCCATTCAAAAATCGTCGTAATGAAATATTTAAATCGTTAGAAAGTGACAGTATCGCTGTGCTTTTTGCGGGTGATTTGGTTAAGCGATCAGCCGATGCAACGTATCCGTTTAGTGTTAATCGCAATTTCTTTTATTTAACTGGTTTGGATGAGGATGGTTTGATTTTGGTCTTACTTAAAACAGGTCATGTTCAAAAAGAGTTTTTATTCATCAAAGAAGAAAACCCACTCATAGAAAAATGGGTTGGGAAATCACTTAAAGAAGACCAAGCGAAAACCATCAGTGAGATAGCTCAAATCTTAACTTTGTCGAACTTTGAGTCAACTTTAGGACGCTTGATTGGTCGAAATGATGTCAAAGATCTATGTGTCGACAATGAACGCGATTCTTTGAGTGGCAGAGAGATGGAAGGTGAAGTTTTTGGTAGAAAGATTCATAAACTATATCCAGGATTAAGAATTGTCAATCTTAACCACAATGTCAACGCTTTACGTGTCATCAAAGATGATCATGAATTACAAGAACTAAGAAAGGCCATTGAAATTACGCAACTTGGTATTGAAAACGCGATGACTAAAATGAAACCCGGGCAAAAAGAATATGAACTCGTTGCTCATTTTAATCATACTTTGGCCTTGGAAAATAGTATTAATTCTTTTGAGACCATTGCGGCTTCAGGTGATCAAGCCTGTACCTTACATTATGTAAGTAATCAGAAAACTTTAGTCGATGGTGAACTGATTCTATTGGATCTAGGGGCAACTTCTCACTATTATTGTGCAGATATTTCAAGAACTTTACCAATCAATGGGAAATTTACCTCACGTCAAAAGATTTTTTATTCAATCGTTTTACAAGCTCAAGCAGCTGTGATTGATGCCATTCGACCAGGGGTCTCATTGGGAGAACTGAATAGTATTGTTAAACAAGTTTACGCCAAAGCCTGTGTCGAAGCCAAAATCATCGAAGAGGCGTCACAAGTTGAAACGGTTTATTATCATGGGGTCTCTCATTTCTTAGGTTTAGATACACATGATGTGGGTCAAATGGAGGGATTAACATTAAGACCGGGAATGGTCATCACCGTAGAACCTGGACTTTATAGTATGAAAGAAGGCATTGGGATTCGGATCGAAGATGATGTGTTGGTCACAGAAGATAAAGCGGAGATCCTCTCATTGAGTATCTTAAAATCCATTGAATCGATTGAAGCTTTTATGAATCCAGCAAGTTAAACAGTATTTTAAAGGTTTATACGGTACTTAATTTCAAAGAACTAAAATAATCAAAGCGCACACTAGTCTATTAATGTGTTCTTTTGAAGGATGAACCAAACGAATGTCTTGACATCATACCTGAAAGAGTTATACTTAATATGACATGGGTGTCACAATGAGGTGAGAAAGTGGTTAAACCAACCTTTGATCGGTTAAGCGATGAAAAAAAAGAGCGCATGATGGATGCCATCACTCATGAATTTAGCGAACATTCTTTCACTGAAGCATCGATCAATCAAATTATCAAAAAGGCACAAATATCAAGGGGCAGTTTTTATCAGTACTTTAATGACAAGGAAGACTGCTATTTATATCTACTTCAAGTGATTGCTCAAGAGAAATATATTTTATTCCAAGACGTCGTACAACAATCAGAGCATAAAAACGTATTTGATGAATACATAAGCATGTTAAAACGATCTATTTTATGGATGGAAGAAAAGCCTATTTATTACAAGATCGGCGTTTTAATGGATTTAGATAATAGCGAGTTTATTCGCAGTCTTAGACAACTTAATCCTGAATTTATCAACTATTTCATCAATCTGATTCGTAGGGATCAAAACAATGGCCTCATTTGCAAAGAAATCGATCCTGTTCTTCTCAGTGATATGTTGTTCAATTTGAATCAATCCTTGATGGAAGAATTTTTCATGAAGAAGGACTTTGAAGGCATGACTGAGCGAATGAAACAAATTTTCGAAATTATCCAATATGGAACCAATGTTTCTAAAGTGAAACAAATACTTTAAGTGAAGTGGTTAAATGTAATCCATAAGGAGGAAATCGTATTATGGCCATTATTGAAACAAAGAAGTTGACGAAGTATTATGGAAAATCCAGAGGGATCATTGATGTCGATCTCAGTATTGAGGAAGGTGAAATATTTGGTTTTATTGGGCCAAATGGGGCGGGTAAATCAACCACCATTCGTTTATTGTTGGCATTGATTCATCCCACTTCTGGATATTCAACAATCTTTGGATTGGATACCATTACACATGCCAAAGAAATCCATCAAGAAATTGGGTATTTACCTTCAGAGATTTTCTATTACGATAATATGAAAGTCAAAGAACTTTTAAATTATTCTGCAAGTTTCTATAAAAAAGATTGCAGTAAGCGCATCAAAGAATTGGCTGAACGTCTTGACCTTGACCTCAATAAAAAAATCGATGATTTATCCTTAGGGAATAAAAAGAAAGTCGGCATCATTCAAGGATTACTTCATTCTCCTAAACTCATCCTTTTGGATGAACCAACTTCAGGTTTAGATCCTTTGATGCAAAATATCTTCTTTGATATCCTTGTGGAAGAAAATAAACGAGGTGCAACCGTGCTTTTCTCTTCCCATATCTTATCGGAAGTTCAAAAATTGTGTGATCGAGTTGCCATCATTAAAGAAGGCAAGATCGTTAAAGTGGATACAGTACATAATATGAAAGAAGAAGCGTATCTTAAAGTAAGCTTC
>JBBQOY010000039.1:0-8289 GCA_038331365.1 Erysipelotrichales bacterium
GCACGGGCGGAAATACGTAACTTCTGAGGTTTTCCATTAACCACGACTGAAACTTTTTGTAAGTTAACATTCCATTTGCGGCGGGTTGCCTGCAAGGAGTGTGAACGTTTGTTGCCCGAAAGCGCTCTTTTACCGGTTACGGCACAAACTCTTGACATGTTCCGTAAACCCCCTTTCATTAATGCTTGTAAAGTTTACCACGAAAAAAGACGCTTTGCAAGACCTTCGTTTAAAATAATATACTGAAAACTAGATGTGATATAATTTAAAAAGAAGACGGAGGAAAGACCATGAATGATCAGAATATCTATGCCGTTTTAGAACTGACCGATCATGAAATCCGACTGGTGGTGGGGCAATTTCATAACCAACGACTGAGTGTGCTAAAAGTTGAAAGGGTTGCTTGTGGAGGACTTCTCGGGCAGACCATTTTTGATCAAGGTGCAGTGGTCTCATCTTTAAATAAGGCACTCGAAAATGTTGCCAAAAACCTCGGATTTCCAATCACAAGCATTATTTTAGCTTTACCCAGTGCTTCGATGATGCGCTTTAATCAAAAAGTCAGTATCGATGTCGACCAAAGAATTTC
Source organism: Erysipelotrichales bacterium (assembly GCA_038331365.1). GTDB lineage: Bacteria > Bacillota_I > Bacilli_A > Erysipelotrichales > Erysipelotrichaceae > UBA2212. Next base: position 590 of record JBBQOY010000039.1, read on the forward strand.
CTCAATCGACCTTCAAAAAGCGGTTAGACAAGTCATCAACGGTCCTTTACCACCCGACCTGGTCATCGTTAACACCATCATCAATCGATGCATTGTTAATGGGGTATCCTTAAGACGCCTCCCATTGGATGAAGCCTGTGACTCTTTTATCGTCGATATTGATCTTCTTTGTGCTGATAAATCACTTGTTTATCAATACGCTGCCGTTGTTGAAAAGGCAGGACTGGATATCTCGGAGATAAGCTTAGATGGGTTCGCAATTGGCAAAGAAGCCAGTTTGTTTGAGAAATCCTTAGATCATTATATTGTTTTGATGAAAATCGAACGCCAAAGTACAGCCCTCAGTTTGTTTGCCAAAGGAAAGTTAATGTCGACGGAAGTCCTCGAAGAGGGCACTGCTCAAATGATCCAATCCATCAGCGAACATCATCATCTACCGCTTGATGTTGCAGATCGATTACTTCATCATAATGTACGACTTGGTCTTCTGAAATATCCTAAATCGCCAATTTATTTATGGTCAAGTGAGGATAAGAACCATACTTTGACTGAAAATGATGTGGCGAGTTTGATTGAACCTAAACTAGATGCCTGGCTTCAAAGCGTCCATAAAGCCATCAGTCCCATTCTTTGCGAATCCAATGTTGAAATCGTATTAAGTGGTGAATCTGCAGACATTAATGGCTTAGCAGAAATGGTTAGCCGTCAACTGGGTTGTCCATGTAGTGTCTACATTTCGGAAACATTAGGAATCAGAAATTCTGCGCTAAGTGTTTGTGCAGGTTTATTCTATGTCGCAAAAGATCAAAGTGCTTATAGAGTCTATCAAAGTGCTGTCGATTTAGATCAATTTAGTGCTAAAATGAAATCAAGTTTGGGCAAAACAAGTTCTGAAGATACGTTAAGTAATAAGTTTAAAACCATGTTCGAAAAGGGCAAAAACTAGGAGGCCATATGAGTGAATTGCAATATAACCAAGTAGCCAAAATTAAAGTTTTCGGTATCGGAGGAGCAGGCTGTAATGCGATCAACCGAATGGTCGAAGATGAATTAAAAGGCGTAGAATTCTTTGTGACCAATACCGACTTACAGGTGCTCAATATCTCACCATGCAAAAATAAAATCATTTTGGGTAAAACGACCACCAAGGGTTTAGGTGCCGGGGCAAACCCTGAAGTTGGACTTAAAGCGGCTTTGGAAAGTGAAGAAGACATCAAATCCGCACTAAAAGGCGCTGATATGGTTTTCTTGACCGCTGGCTTAGGTGGAGGAACTGGAACAGGAGCTGCACCACTATTCGCGAAACTCGCTCATGAAATGGGGATCTTGACGGTTGGGATCGTCACCAAACCCTTTAGTTTTGAAGGTAAGAAGCGTATGGATCAAGCCTTACAAGGCTTAGAGAACCTTAGACAATACACAGACTCTTTGATTATTGTTTCAAACAATCAACTTTTAGAAGCCATTGGACGAATTCCATTCGCTGAAGCGTTTAGAGAAGCGGACAATGTCTTAAGACAAGGTGTTCAAACCATCACGGATTTAATTGCCGTACCAGCCATCATCAACCTCGATTTTGCGGATGTTCGCACAGTCATGGAAAGTCAAGGCACCGCTTTGATTGGGATTGGGATGAGTCAAGGTGAAAACAAAGCTCACGAGGCTGCTTCAAAAGCCATTACTTCACCTTTGCTTGAAGCACATATTCGTGGTGCTAAGAAAGCCATTGTCAACGTGACTGGCGGACAAAATATCAATCTTATGGATGCGGATGATGCTGTTCGTTTTATCAGAGAAGCGTCTGGTGGGGAAGTCGACATTATCTTCGGGGTCGCCATCAATGAATCTCTAGGTGACAACATTATTGTTACGGTCATTGCCACTGGATTTGATCTTCCTAAAGAAAATATAACGACACGCCCAACCGTTGAGGCAACCAAACTTGTCAATGATCCAAGTACCATTGAGCGCTTTGTTCCAAAAGAAGATGATGTCGATGACAGTGATATTCCTGGATTCTTTAAATCAAGAGGCTAAGCCCTCTTTTTTTATTGGGTAATTGTTTTGTGATTTGATTTCAATCTTGCTATGATGGGTTCATGAATATCATCTACTTTCACGATCGACTTCTTAGAAACATCTATCGCTGTGCTCAAGTACGGGCTCGTCTTTCGCATTTTATTCAAAGTGCGAACGTTGATATGATTTTGGTGTCGACCCACAAACAGAATCAAAACGGTCTCAAGACCACAGATTTCCTCACCGTAAGAAAAGATATCCTCTTATATGATACCCAGGATAAACTTCCTTTTGAGCACTTAAAATTGTATGAAGATTCTTTGATCATTGGAAATCGGGTCTTCAAACCAGTGGATGGGACGATTTTCTTAATCAACACAGAACCCAGTTTAAGTTCGACCGCAATATTTATGGACTTTTTCTCAGATGAACGCTTTGAAGACTATCATTCGGATCTATCCGATGAACAATTGGGAGAACTTCAATCCGAAATGAAGAAAACGAACTATAATTAAATTAATAATTGAATATATTTAAATATATATTAAAATAATCAATAAAAGTATTGACAAGTTCAATACTTTGTTTTATTATGTGGTCATAAGGGAGAACCCTATGGCAAAAAAGATTAAAATTCGCATCCAAACTGAGAAGAAGCATATCCATCTGCCGAAGATGCGACTCACCCATCTGGTCTGGCTGGTTCGATTTGGACTATGGACGACACGCTTTAATAATAGTGTTGATCAAGAAACCCGCAAATCCATTAAAGCCAATCGAAAAGAGATCATCAAAATCATCAAAGTTGTGATCAAAGAGCTTAAGCCAATGGAACCATTCACTTTGGTTGAAGTAGAAAGTAAAGACTCACATGTCTTAATCGACATCCTCTAGGAGAAAAAATGAAACATGAAGTAATCGGAACCTGCCCAGTATGCGGGAATGACCTGACCGTCACAAAATTAAGCTGCGGTGTGTGTCATACAGAGATTAGCGGCGAATTCGCCCTCTCGAAGTTTAGTGCCTTAAGCAAAGAGGATCTCAATTTTATTGAGACCTTCATCAAAGTATCAGGTAATATTCGTGAGATGGAGAAGGCACTTGGCATCTCTTATCCAACCGTAAAGAAGAACTTAGATGGTATCATCATTAAACTTGGATTTGAAACCATCGAACCTTTACCGGAAGTCGATGAGGAAGACATCTTAGAAAAACTAAAGAATAAAGAAATAACGGTTGAAGAAGCAACCCAATTCCTAAGGAGGGGCACATGAACTACGAAGAAGAAATCATCAACATGGCCAGAAAAGGCTATATCACCAGTATTGAAGAAGAAAGACTGATTGTTGCAGTGATCGAATCAGAAATCTACCAACGGAGGGGTTTATGAACAGTAAAGAAAAAATATTAGAGATGGTCAAAGCGGGAACCATCACGGTTGAAGAGGGAATCCAATTGCTTAATGCACTACAACCCAGTGAAACCCAACAAAGTGCTCGTGCACCACGTAAAGCAATGAATGAACGCATGATTCGTATCCTAGTGGATTCTGAGGATGGGGAACGTGTCAGAGTCAATCTACCCATGAGTCTGGTTAAACTCGGTATCGACATCAATAATAAACTGAATGTCGGTGGGAAATCGATTGATCTAAATGGCATCGACCTCAATCAGATCTTGTCTCAAATTGATGATGATCTCGATGGTGAATTGATCACCATTGATGGTAAAGATGGGGAAAAAGTAAGAATTATCATCGATTAAAGATGCCTAACGCATCTTTTTTATTTGATAAAGCATTGTATAATAGGAGTATGATCAGAAAAGCCAGAATTGAAGATTTAATCGCCATCCAAGACCTTTGTGCTTCAGACAGCAGTCGTCTGCTCTTTATCGACGGTGACATTGCTCAAAACGGTTTGCATACCGATTACCAAGAAACTTGGATTGATATCGAGAACAATCAAATCAAAGGTATTTTCTTAAGATACCATGCCAATATGGTTTTCTACTTCAAAGAAGCTTTAACAGACCTTGAAGGTTTTGAATCACTTTTTGATGAACGCATCAAAATGATCTCAGCAAGTAAAAAAGACATCGATCAAATGCCTAAATCAGTCAAAGACAGGTTTACTTTTAAAGAGATGTATTTTTGTGAATGTGAGAAACTCATTCCTCAAACCTTAAATGTGTTGCCAATCGAAGCAACTGCAAATGAGAGTGCTCAAATCGTAGAAGCGGTTTCACAAATTGCTGAGTTTCAAGCATCGCAAGTTCATGAAAGCAAAGATGGTCGTATTAAAAGTGTGCGTGAAAGATATCAACTCAATAAAGTCCACGGCTTTATCATCAAAGAAGACGACAAGATTGTGGCTCATGCTGCTACAGGAGTAGAAACACCTTCGGCTGTTATGGTGGTAGGCGTCTTTACTTTGCCTAAGTATCGGAATAAAGGTTATGGTCGAGCAGTGGTCAGTGCATTAACGGAATATGCCCTTAAGCATGGACAGAAACCATGTCTATTTTATGATAATCCAACTGCTGGAAAAATCTATCATGACATTGGATATGTCACCTTTGATGCGTGGTGTCTTGGGAGTTTAAAACCATGAGGATCGCGATTGCTCAGCTCAATGTCAAAGCAGGTAACATTGATGCCAATCTGATTCAGATGAAAATGATGATTGATCAAGCCAAACATCAAGGGGTTGATCTCATCGTATTTCCTGAGATGGTTGTTGGGGGTTATCTTATTTCCGATCGTTATCTTCAGCAAGAAATGTTGCAACAACTTTGTGATGCGAATGATATGATTCGATCTTGGTCCAACGATATCGGCATTATCTGGGGGAATGTACATCAAATAAAGGGTGCTAAAACCAATCGTGATGGGCGTCAAAATCGTTTCAATGCAGCTTTTTTTGCCTATGATCAGCAATGGGTCGAACATGAGAATCATTTAATGGCGGGCATCTATTTAAAACATTGTTTACCTGACTATCGATTCTTCGATGATTCACGCTATTTTAAGAGTGGACTTGAATTGGCCACTGAGATGAATTTAGCTCAAGATGGACTCATTTCTCCCTTTATCTTTAAGCGGGAGAATAAATCATTAAAGATAGGCGTTGAGGTTTGCGAAGATCTTTGGAGTAAAGATTATACGATCGATCCAACCAACATCTATGCACACCATGGGGTCGATGTCATCATCAATATTTCATCCTCGCCTTGGACTTTAAATAAAGAATTATCTCGCATTAAACGCATTCATGAACATCAAGTCAATCTTGAAGAAAAAATGGTCAAGATTATTTATGTCAATGCATGTGGAATGCAAAACACAGGCAAAAATGTGCTTTTGTTTGATGGAGACAGCACAGTATATGACGAAATGGGTGAGATTCAAATTGAAGCCAATGATGTTTTTGAACAAGAACTTTTGATTTTTAAATTAACCGATCGAATTCAAGCTAAGAAACAAGAAAATAAATTATACAAAGGCTTATTGAGTGCCATCAAAGAGTTTGATCAACAGATTTTGGGTGGTCGGATGCCTTGGGTTATTGGAATGTCTGGTGGGATTGATAGTTCTTTGAATGCTGTCCTTTTGGTAAAAGCCTTGGGTAAAAAGCGTGTCATTGGGTATAATATGGCCAGTCGTTATAACTCGGATCAAACCAAAAACATCGCTAAAACATTAGCCGAAAACCTTGAAATTGAGTTTTACGAAGGCAGTATAGAAGCTTTAACCCAAGCGACATCCGAAACTTTGAAACAATATCAGATCGATCCAAAAGAAGAAGGCTTACCTTATGAAAACATTCAAGCCCGGTTAAGAGGTCATCTGCTCAGTAGTTTTGCAGCCTACAAAGGTGGAGTGGTTTGTAATAATGGGAATAAGGTCGAATTGGCTCTGGGTTATGCGACGCTTTATGGGGACACAATCGGCGCATTAAGTATTTTAGGAGATCTCACAAAAGTGCAGATTTTTGAACTTTGTCGCTTTATAAATGAATCAAGTAATGATTTGATTGATCCTGCCTTGATTGGGACTTTAAAGAAAGGTCAGTATGTGTTTGGAATGGTACCTTCAGCTGAACTCAAACACAATCAAATTGATCCAATGAAGTGGGGTTATCATGATTGGCTTGTTCAATACTTAATGGAATATCCTTCTCATCATCCCATTCAATGGTTAAAAACTTATAAAGATGGGTCATGGAAAAAGAGTCCAGTTTATGAAATTATGGTCGCTTATGGTTTAGATAAGCCAAAAGCTTTCGCAGAGGATATGGTTTGGTTTATGAAAGCCTGGCAACGAGCCATTTTCAAGCGCATTCAATTTCCGCCAATCGTTACAGTAAGCCGTGGATCGTTTGGGTTTGATTACCGCGAAAGTCAACTTGCTTATCTTGAATCTTTCGAAATCAAAGAACTACTCGATGAGATCAGAGCTCTATAAAGTAAAAAAAGGTGAAATTACTCACCTTTTTTCTTAGTCAAGCTGGAACAACAAATCGGTATAACAAGGAATTGGATAAGCATCGATTGGAATCAATGGTTCCAATTCATCTGCGATACTTCTCATTTTCTCAAGCACGGGAACTAAGTTTACTCTGACGGATAGCCCTTGGGCTTTGTGGTCCTTAAGTTCAGTAAGCTTGTGAAGGGCATCTTTGATTGCCAAGAGCCCCGCATTGAGCGCTACACTCAATGAACTGATTTGATCTAATTTTGCTTTTGCGTAAGCTAAATCCTTCAGCGGTAATAAACGTAAAATCTCATTTTCGGCTGCGACTTGGATCTGACGCGCAGCAATATCCACAAAGGTCTTCGCTTCAACTTGGATTGTTTTGATGTAATGTTCGTATAAAATTTCACTTCTGGCTTCAACTTCCGCAGAAGTATAGATGCCGTTTCGGTCAAACAATGCCAATGCTTTATCTTCAGTCAAACTTGAAATCGATTCAACAAATGAAGAGATATTGGGTAGTCCACGAAGGGCAGCTTCTTTGACCCAAGATTCAGAATAGCCATCTCCATTGAAGAGCACTCGCTTGTGCTTCTTGAGTATCTCAACGATGATCTTTAAGGCTTCATCGCGTGATTCTTGAAGATACTTAAAGGGCTCTAAGCGATCTGCAATTCCCCGCATCGAATCCGCAACGATGGTCGCAATAATAGTAATTGGGGTCGCAATCGATAAAGAAGAACCAATCATTCTAAATTCAAATTTATTTCCGGTAAACGCAAATGGTGAGGTGCGATTACGATCAGTATAGTCCTTCGGTAAGTAAGCAAGATTCTTTATAAAACCAAATTTAATCGCTTCTTCTGTGGCTTTGACCGGTGTGTTCTCAATCATTTTCATAAAGATGTCTTCAATCAAATCACCGAGAAAAACTGAAATGATGGCAGGTGGTGCTTCATTGGCCCCCAAACGATGATCATTACCTGGACCCGAGGCAGATAAACGCAATAATTCTGGATAAGTATCAATGGCTTTTAAGATGGCTGCGACAACTAAGAGAAAACGCACATTCTCATGGGGTTTATCTCCAGGCTCTAAAAGATTTTGACCATCATCCGTAATTAAAGACCAATTGTTGTGTTTGCCTGATCCATTGATGCCCTTAAAAGGTTTCTCATGAAGTAGACATTCCATCCCATGTTTTTTA
>JBBQOY010000040.1:0-8057 GCA_038331365.1 Erysipelotrichales bacterium
TTGACATCCCCGATTAGATTGAGGGCTTCTGCCACATTCGGTTGGGTTCGTTTTTTATCGATGATCGCAATTGAACTGTTGTCGAAGTATTCTGCCAAGTTACGTGCTCTGGTTGCTCCCCCATGGTCTGGAGAAACGACAACCACTTCTTCCTTGAATTTCTTGGTTCTGAAATATTGTCCAATCATCGCCACGGCAGTTAAATCATCGATGGGGACATTGAAGAATCCTTGGATTTGAGGCGCATGAAGATCTAAAGTAATGATTCGATCTGCTCCAGCCACTTGAAGCAGGTCCGCAACCAATTTGGCTGTAATCGGCTGTCTTGGTCTTGCCTTACGGTCTTGTCTGGAATAACCATAATAAGGCATGACCACTGTGATGTATTCAGCAGAGGCTCTTTTTAAGGCATCCAAGGCAACCAAGACTTCCATCAAGGTTTCTGAAACAGGATTACATGTGGATTGGATGAGGAAAACATGCCGTCCACGAACTGTTTCTTCTGGTTCGACAATTATTTCTCCATCCGCAAAATGCTTAACTGAGCATTTTCCTCTCTTGACACCTAAGTGGACGCAGATTTCATCCGCTAATTCGACGGAGGATGAGAGTGCAAAAATGATCGTGTTGTTCATGGTTTCCCCTATTTCTTTTGAATATATTTTAACCCTAATCCGGGTTTATTCACTTGACGTTCGCGAGCGATGGCCAATGCTTCATCCTCGACATCCTTATCAATTGTAGAGCCTGCAGCAACCACAGCATTGTTTCCAACCGTAATGGGTGCAATCAAATTAACATTGCTGCCGATAAAAGCATGAGCACCAATTTTCGTTTTGAATTTATTTTTCCCATCATAATTAACAGTTACAACACCACAGCCAAAGTTAACGTCTTCACCAACCTCAACATCACCAAGATATGTAAGATGAGCACAACGTGTCTTTTTACCGAGTTTTGCGTTTTTCATTTCGACAAAATTGCCAATCCGGCTGCCTTCAGCAACGACAGTATGTCCCCTTAGATGAGCGAAAGGTCCAATATTAACCTTATTATCGACCTGACTATCTGTGATTCTTGACCCATCAATAACAACATTTTCACCGATGCTTGAGTTAATGATAAAGCTGCCAGGTAAAATGGTGGTGCATTTTCCAATATGCGTCTTGCCTTCAAGATACACATTGGGATAAAGCACCACATCTTCTTCAAGGGTTGTTTCTAAAGAGATATACGTTCCCAACGGATTAATGAAGGTAACACCTTGATCAATCCATTTATTGTTAATGTGTTTTTGAATCCAACGTTGGGCATTCAATAAGTCTTGACGATCATTGACCCCCATAACTTCATCATTATCTTTAACCGAGATGGCTTGAACTCTAAGCTCACTGTTGATGAAAATCTCAACCAGATCTGTAATGTAATACTCGCTTTGAGTATTGTTGTCCTTGAGTTCATGGATGTGTTTAATCAGCATCTCATTTTTGAAACAATAGATGCCTGTATTGATTTCTTTGATGTTGAGCTCGCTTTTTGAACAATCCTTATACTCAACAATCTTTTTGATTCTTTGTTTCTTGTCTCTAACAATTCTACCGTATTTGGCTGGATCAAAGAAGAAGGCAGTCAAAACGGTAAGATCATAATCCTGATTGGATTGAAACAACCATTCAATGGTTTCACTTTGAACACATGGACAGTCCCCATAAAGCAAGACAGTATCCCCATTGGGATCAAGTTGATCAATGGCTTGCATCACCGCATGACCTGTCCCTTTTTGTTCCAACTGAAGCACAAAAGAAACTTGATCTTTCAAGTAATCTTGAATCATTTCAGCGCCATGACCAACGACCATAATATTTTTATCAGTATGGACCTCTTTTAAATGGGTAACAACGTGGCCGATCATCGGCTGACCCAAAATCTTATGCATAACCTTTGGTAAGGATGATTTCATTCGTGTGCCTTTACCGGCAGCTAATACGATCGCATTTCTCATGGTTTACCCCTTTACTCTATTTTAACCAAAAATGACACTTAAATAAAGTTATTCAAGAACTTTCGTCTTACGAACGAACCGATATTGACCTTTTAGGTCTTTAATCGCCCTCTGAAGTACGTTTTCATCAGAAGAGAACCCCATAACAACAGAACCACTGCCTGTCATCATAGAAAATTCTAAGCCATAATCTAATAACTCATTTTTGATAACTGCAATTTCAGGGACTAAAGTAATGGCTCTATTTTCTAAAGCATTGCCCATATGTTCATATAGATTCAATTCATCGCCTTCACTCAGTGCTTGAGCAATTTTTTCAATATTGGGATGCAACAATCTTTCAATCTCGAGGTCCTTGAACGCAAGTTTAGTTGACACACCTTTATGTGGCTGAATCAAGATCATGTGTAAAGGGTATTTGAGTTCAAAGAATGTCAGTTTTTCTCCAATTCCATTGACAATGGCGGGACGATTAAAAAGACAAAAAGGCACATCTGCCCCAACTTTAACAGCCAAGGTAATTTTTTCTTCCATTGTAAGATGCCATTCAAAATAGTCATTGAGATAATTGATGATGGCAGCTGCATCGCTGCTACCGCCCCCTAACCCTGCTTGAGAAGGTATGGTTTTGTGCAGATGAATTTTAAAATTTTGTTCAAATGGTCGGGCTTCACGACAGACTTCAATTGCTTTAAGCAAGGTGTTTTTTTCAGGTCTAATTCGATAAGGTGGGGTACACTTAAAGGTCGTCTCAAGCGCTGGATCAATTTCGATCATATCGTAGAGTTCAATCGGTAGCATAACCATACTGAGTTCATGGTAGCCATCGTCTCGTCTACTAAGTACATCTAATCCGACATTTATTTTCGCATAGGCTTTAATTTTCATAGATCCTCTTATAGAGGGTGGTCCACTCACTTGGGCTAATGGCTTCAGCCCGAATATCGATTCGATGGCCAAGGGCCATCAAGTGTTCAGCGATGTTTGGGATGGATTTTAAGTTGTTGGTAAGGGTCTTACGACGTTGCGTAAAAGCCAGTTTTACGAAATCGAAAAAAGGTTTCATATCTCGATCAAGATCTTTACGGATACATTGAACGACCGCAGACTCCACGGTCGGTTGAGGGAAGAAGACATGCGGTTTGACTTTCATGATGGTTTTTACCTCACATAAAGTCTGAATGATGACCGATAAGGCATTATAGTCTTTGGTTGAAGGTTTCGCACTAAAACGATCAGCGACTTCTTTTTGAACCATAATGGTGATGATTTTAATCGATGTTAAGTCTTCTAAGACATGAAAAAGAATAGGCGTGGTGATATAGTATGGTAAGTTACCAACCAAGACCTTCGCCCCTGTTTTCTGAATACTTTCAGAACTTACCGTTAAGAAATCTTGGTGAATGATTTGTATTTTAGTTTCTTTAAAACTCTCATTTAACAATCGAACACAATCTTCATCAATTTCATAGGCAATAACTTGATCAGCAATCTGTGCCAATTGTTGGGTTAAAGCGCCTAACCCTGGTCCAACCTCAATCACGATTTGACCTTCAGCTTGGCTTAAACGAGCGATCTTTTCGACCACTGAGGTATCGATAATAAAATTCTGTCCGAATTTCTTCTTAGCCCTAAGGTTATTTTCTTTGAGTTGACGTGAAGTCTCACGGTGTGTACTGATGTTTTTGGTCATAAGCACATTTATTATACCATTAGAAATCAAGAAAAACGGAAACCTAAGTTTCCGTTTTTGATGAAGATATTGTTTCTTAGATTGCAGATAAGATGAAGTTCGCTAAGAACAAGATTGTTGCAACCAATAGAATTGGATGAACTTCTTTAAACTTACCCGTAACGATTTTTATCAAGGTATAAGAGATAAAGGCCCAAGCGATCCCAACAGTAATGTTATAAGAGAAAGCCATCATACTGGCTGCAAAGAAAGCTGGGACAGCTTCTGAGAAGTCAGTCCAATTGATATCGGCAAACGATGAAGCCATCAAGATCCCAACGATAACTAAAATTGGTCCAGTTGCTTGTGCAGGAACCATCCCAACAAAAGGTGCAGCAACGATAGAAACTAAGAATAGAATGGCAACGACCACGGCAGTTAAACCCGTACGTCCGCCTTCTTCAATCCCTGCAGCTGATTCAATATATGTGGTTGTATTGGATGTGCCTAAGATTGCACCGATTGAGGTGGCGATGGAATCCGCAAACAACGCTTTATCCATACGACTGGAGAAACCTTTGCCATGTTCCAATGCATATTCATCTTCTTTACTAAAGATACCAGAACGACGTCCGGTCCCAATGAAGGTTCCGATGGTATCAAAGGTATCCGATAAACTAAAAGCAAAGATGGTGGTCAAAACGACCGGAATACGTGAAGATGTCGCGAATAAGGAAGGCATCCCATCGGTGACAGCTTTCCCAAAAACGGCGCCTAAGGCTGCAAAAGCATCGCCGATGGCAGAAGTATTTACACTGGCAGCGCTAATATTAACAACACCCATCGGAATCCCAATCAAAGTTGTTAAGACAATCGCAATCAACATCGCACCTTTGACTTTTTTAGCCATTAATACGATACACAATACTAAACCGATAATGAATAAAACTTGGGGGGCTGATTTGAAAGCTAAGAGTTCAGTATAGCCTGTCCCGAATTCATTAAACGGAGCCAAAAGTAACATTCTGGCATCATTCAAGCCAATGAAGGCAATGAATAAACCAATCCCACCACCGATGGCGTGTTGTAACGACAAAGGAATCGATTTAACGATATGTTTTCGAACACGTGTTACCGTAATAAAAATATTAATCAAACCACAGATGAAGACCATAGCAAGGGCTTCATACGGTGTAAATCCTAAACCAAAAACAACAACAAACGTAAAGAAGGCATTAAGTCCCATCCCTGGTGCCAAGGCGTACGGCACATTGGCAAACAAACCCATGACCAAGGTCCCAATCGCAGAAGCGAAGACGGTTGCCAAGAACAAGGCGCCTTTGTCTAAACCCGTATTTCCTAAGATGTTCGGATTTACGATTAGAATGTAGGCCATCGTAAAGAAGGTTGTAAAACCAGCTACGACTTCAGTGCGAACATTCGTCCCATAATGCTTAAGCTTAAAAAACTTTTCCATTTCTTTCTCCTTTTTTTCTGTATTGATATAACCTAGCAAATAAAAAAAGTCGGGAGAAACCGACTCAATCGACATTCATAAAGAGAATGTCAGCCTTGATCGCTTTTCTAACCATAGTAGTAGGGTCGTTTACGGTAACCCTGTAGAGACTCCCTCACCATATTAGAGGGATTATGCGTTGGTTAATATGAATACTTTTTAAGTATAGTAAATATCAGCATTTTAGTCAATCTTTTTAAGATGAATGATGTCCTGAAGCTGGATCTTTTGAATTCCTAAAGCACACAACCTCGCATACAGTTTCTTTGTATTGACATCACTTAAATGATAATGCTGGGCGACTTGATTTCTAAGCCATACGGAATTTAGATGACCACTGAGTCCAAGCTCATATAAATCACTTAGCGTTAAATCACTTTCATTCTCATTGAGGGTATAGAGATGTGCAAGTGCTTGAAGAATCATTTCTCCTGAGGCATGTTCAATCCCGACTTTATGTTTATGACGTGCATCTTTACTCTTAAGATGGGCGTGTTTAACCTCAGGACAGACGGCCGTGATCCTTTGTCGAATTAAATCGCCTGGGGTATCTGGATCGGTAAAGACAATAACGCCTCGAGTTGAGACATTTTCTTTGATGGTTTCAAGCACTTGATCAGATAGATGCATTCCATGTGTAATGATGATTTCAGCATTGATGATTGTCTTAAGTTTATTTAGGTCATGGATTCCTTCCACAACAATGAGTTCCTTGATTTTCATGTCTATAGTATAAAAGAAAAAATAACGCTTGGGTCACTTTAAATGAATGATTCCTCAATCAATCTTTTGAAAAGGATATGTTTTATCTCCTTTCTATTTTAGATCTCTTTTTGTTTCAGTAAATTTAAACCGTTAAGTCGCATTATTTAGAATCCTTACTTGTTTACAGAAATAGAGACTTCAATAAGCTTAAGCTCAATTATTTCGATTATTGTCTGTGTACCTTCATCGTATGGTAACTATCTTCGTAAACAAATATAAGCATTTATTACTTTCATATCAACAAAATAAAAGTAAGCTTTTTGCTTACTTTACACAGGTCATTTGACCTAACTTGTTTCGCTTCCACTTCAAGAATCCAACAACGGTAACTTTTGTACCATTTGATGTGGCGTTATGAACGACTGTATTCAGATTACTTTCTGTTCCGATAAAGAAGTCTAATCGATTGGTGGTTATCGCACCGCCTCGATCTGTGACCAGTACTTTGAAGGGAACACCCTCCTTAATACCGCTACCGGAAAAATTATGTTCTGAAATTTCTAATACTGTACATAGAGGGAAAACCTTGTCTGCTGCGACCATAAAGTAACCGTCATAAGTAATGCCTGATTTCCATTCGCCACTACTTTGTCTAACTGCCGTGGCAGACACTTTCAACATACTGGCCATCGTAGCCTCTGTTGCGCCTGGGGCTCCACAACCAGCACAATCAAATCCATACCGGGAGATTGCCCGAGCATAGAAATAAGAGCCTTTCGTCATTTTAGAACCAAATTGATACGTTACGGGGATCGCTTCGATCATTGTCTCTGATTCAGGGATTCTAACTTTAGACAATTGATTCCCATCTAAATCATACGTAATGCGATAAGTGACTGCAAGTTGCGCTGGGCTTCCTGATTTCACTTTAGATGCTAACCATGTATATCCTGCTCTTTCGGAAGCGTAAGGCAGTTCAACGACAGTTTGATTGGCAACAAATTCATATTCCGTTACCTCAGCAATCCTGTAGGGCATCGTGCTGGAATTATTCAGGAAAGCACTTTCCTGAGGTTGTTGCAACACAATGGTAATGGATTCAGATGTTGAACATGCAGTAAGCAAGATCAACAGACCAAACCCAAAAAGTCTTTTCAAAGGGTTCAAATAGATTTCTCCTTGATAACGTGGGCATTTTCGCACATGTTTCCTTTTTTGTCAAACTTTAGCCCATAAAAAGGGGATATAACCGCTTTCAATCTCTATTTTCAAATAATCTTTGAAAATTAACTTCTAATATAGATTGTAAACTTTCAGGGCTTATTGAGCGTAATTCTGCGATCTTTTCACCGGTCATTTTAACATAAGCACTTTCATTTCGCTTACCTCTAAAAGGATGGGGGGTTAAATAAGGACTGTCTGTTTCAATCAACAAATGATCCAAATCTATGCCTTGAGCGACTGAGACTGGAACGTGTGCATTTTTAAACGTTACTGGTCCTGCCAACGAGATGTAGTAGTCCAATTTAATGAATTCTCGCGCCATTTCTAATGAACTGGAAAAGCAATGCATAATGCCAGTTCTTTTAACAGGATGGGCTTTTAATAGATCATATGTTTTTTGAATTGAATCTCTGGAATGAATCAAAATAGGTTTATTTAAAGTGTTTGCCAAGTCAATTTGTCTTAAAAAGACAGTTTCTTGGATCTGATGATGAAGTGGGTCTTTATCCCAATAAAAATCAAGTCCAATCTCACCGATTGCGATCGTTAAAGGATCGCGCATCATCTTTTCCATTTCAATCCATGCTTCCTCATCTAAATCCAATACATCTTCTGGATGAAATCCAACTGCGACTTTAAAGATTGGATCTGTTTTCGCTAAAGCCAGGGCTCTTTTAGCCCCTTCGATTTGGCAACCAATCAAAATGATTCGTTTTATGTCTGCATCTTTCGCACGTTGGATGACCTCAAGGATGTCTAAATCAAACTCAGCTTCTGCCAAATGAGCATGGGTATCGCTCCAACTCATCTTATTTACCTAAACAGAAGCGCGCGAAGAGTTCGTCTGTGATGGATGGATTAAATTCAGGATCTGTTAGGGCACATAATGATTCATACGCTGAACTTAAATCAATATTGATCAGATCAATCTCCATACC